>FIZK01000022.1:0-276 GCA_900018335.1 uncultured Clostridia bacterium
CGCGCACGTAGTAGCTTTTGCCTTGCCTGCCGCTGAGCAGCCGCAGGTATTTGGGCACCACCGTATCATAGACGGAACCTCTGCCGCTGGCCGTGAGCCGCAGACCATCGTTGATTACCTTCCGACCGTCCAAACTCAGCACCACGTTGTACATATGCTCATTGATAAACTGCTCAATGGCAGGCGTTAAGCCCAGCCCGTTTGTGGTAATGGTAAAGCGGAAGCTCTTGCCGTGCTTGCCAGCTTCTTCCTGAGCATACTCCACCGTGCGCCGGA
>FIZK01000022.1:285-17799 GCA_900018335.1 uncultured Clostridia bacterium
GTTTGGAGCCTTGGATTAAGAAATCCACCGCGGCCTTGGCCACCTCCCAGGGCATGAGCTCCCGCTCTCCCTGAAAGTCCCCAGTAGAGGCAAAGCAGTAGGCGCAGCGCAGGTTGCAGTCGTGGGCTACGTTCAGGCAGAGGGCCTTCACCACAGATTCGGGGCGCGGCGGAACCTCGGTCAGGTCCGCACTAAAGAGCAAGCCCTCTTCTACGAGCTCCAGGACCTCGGCTCCCACCTCCGCGTAGCTGGGGTTCTGGTCCAAAAACGCTTCCAGATCTGCTCTACTCCGAATTTCCTCCCGATCCTTGATCAAGGCAATCAGCTCCCGGGCGGGGGCATCCAGAACATGCACCGCCCCGGAGTTGCCGTCCACCGCGAAATGCAGGCCTCCTTGGCTGTAAATATGTACGCAGGTTTTATCTAGCAAGGGTTTCACTCCTAAAACAGTCGTTGAAAATCCAAAAGCAACCTCCTGTGCATAAAGAAGGTTGCTTGTGGCCCTACCGTTCGCAAGCTTGGTTGCCAACGGTACAGGAGGTCTTGCACGCAGACTGGCACGATGTTTGGCACTCGCCGCAGCCACCGTTGACCAAAGTGGTCTGCAGGGGCGTGCCGCTGAGCGTGCGGATATGCTTCTTCATAATCCAGCCTCCTTGCAGTGCTCTACACGCATTTTACCACAAAACGGTTCGCTTGGCAAAAGAGACTATTTTTCCCCACCTGAGCAGGAGAATGGGCTTCGGAAGCGGAACTAAACCGTATTTTACATGCGAAGGAGTGACCCCCATGGCCAGCAGCGGAAAAGAAAAAAATAAAAGAAGCAGATTGGTACAGGGAATCAACCTACGGCTGAGGGCTAGGCTGATTGCGGCCTTCCTGCTCATTGCACTGGTGCCCCTCACCCTGCTCACCATAGTGGTCATTTCCCAGACCCAGAGCACCGTAACGTCCATGGTGAGTGCCACCCTGTCCGACCAGGCCCAACGAGTTGCAGATTCCATGGCCGAGTCTCTGCAGCAGCTCATCTATGATCTGCAGAACCTAGCTGTGAACCCCTCCATAGAGCAACTGGCTGTGATCCGACCCACGAACATCATGCGGGATCTGGGCCTGGACGGTAAGACCGCGGAGGAAATGGAAGAGATCATGGCGGAAACCAGGAATCTGGAGGCCAATAGCCGCACCCAGACTTTCCTGGAGAACACGGTGGCCGAATTCCAGCGCTTTTCCCAGCTCATTGTAGTGAACATGGATGGTGTGGTGCTGGGCGCCACCGAACGGCCGGATCGCTTCATCCATGTGGAGGAAACATGGTTTCAGTCCGCCTTAGAGAATGAAACCTATGTCAGCGACATCGAGCTGCTGCCCGACAAGGAAGAAGCAGGGCTGGTCATGTCCACAGTCATCTATAGATCTTCCTCCCTGTCAACAGCCTCGGCCAGGCCCGCAGGGGTGATCCGGGGCCTAGTGCCCGTTAGTTTCTTCACCCAGGCCATGGTCCCCATTGTGGCTCAAATCGAGGGCGGTGAACTGCAGCTGCTCAGCTCCGGCCAGGTTGTGCTGGAGGTGAAGCAGACTCCCCAGGGCGCAGACGTGAACGTTTTCCTGGATAAGCTGGGCCCCAAGGCTATCGCCTTGGCTGAGGAAACTGACCGGTTTGGGCAGACCAGCGGCGGCCAGGAGGCCATCACCGCTTCCGCCGGCATAGGTTTTGGACAGGACTGGCAGATCCGCCTAGCCCAGCCCACCCGCCACGCCCTGGCCCTGGTGCAGAGGCTGAGTTCCCTGGGTTATGTGGGCATAGCCATTACGGGCCTGGCGGTGCTGGTGGTAGCCATCCTCCTGGCCCGCGGCATCACCCAACCCCTGCTTCAGCTCACGGCCCATGCCCGGGAAGTGGCCCAGGGCAGGCTGCGCCAGTACAAGCCGAAGCGGATGCGCCGCGACGAAGCTGGTGAACTCACCGCGGCGTTTAACGAAATGACGGCTCAACTGGCCAGGCTCCTGCACCGGGTGCGCAGCGCCAGCCAAGCCTTGGCCGCCTCCAGCCAAGAAATCAGTGCCGGCATGGAGGAAATGGCGGCAGGTGCCCAAACACAAAGTGAAGACGTGCAGAGCGGCACCCGGCAGATCCAGGAAATGAACGAAGCCATGGTAGCCATGGAGAAGCGGGCTGAGGAAGCGGTGCTTCTGTCCCAAAACGCCACTGAAGCCGCTTCAGAAGGCCAGACGCAGGCTGCGGAAGCGGTGGCAGGTATGGACAGTATCAAGCAGTCTGTGGACAGCTTGACCCAGCAGACCCTGGAGATCGGCAAGATCCTGGCCTTCATCCGCGACATTGCAGAGCAAACCAATCTCCTGTCCTTGAACGCGGCCATTGAAGCTGCCAGGGCTGGAGAACAGGGACGCAGCTTTGCCGTGGTGGCCCAGGAAGTGCGCGATCTGGCCATCCGCTCCCAGCAAGCCACAGAAGAAATTGAGCAGGCCCTGAAGCGGATTCAAGGGGAAACCGCCCGCTCCCTGCAGAGCGTGGAAAAGGGTCAGCAGGAAGTCCATGAGGTGCGGGACGCCCTGCAGAGAATAACGCAGGCTGCCAAAGCCACGGAAGAATTGGTGCAGGAGATTTCAGGCGAATGTTTGGCCCAGGCGGGCAGAACCAGGGCCGCCGTGGAACTGTTCCAGGCCATCGGAGATATCACGGAGCAGACGGCAGCGGGAACGGAAGAAACGGCTGCGGCCGCCCAAAGCCTGGCAGACCTGGCCCAGCAGCTGCAGGAAATCCTGGCCGACTTCCAAGAGCAGGCTGATGAGTGAAGTATCCCTAGACGTGAAAAAAGTCCTCCGCTCTTCTTGCGGAGGACTTGCTTTTTTGCTTGTTTTAGGCGCCCTTCTCTTCTGCCGCCGGAACTAGGTGGCAGGCACAGAAGTGACCATTGCCCGAGTCCACAAACTCCGGTTCCTGCACCCTGCAGATATCCATCACCTTGGGGCACCTGGTGTGGAAGCGGCAGCCCTTGGGTGGGTTGATGGGGCTGGGCACGTCGCCCGTGAGCAGAATACGTTCCTTCTTGATGGTGGGATCTGCCTCGGGAATGGCCGAGAGCAGAGCCTGGGTATAAGGATGTTTGGGATTGCGGTAGAGCTCATCCTTATCAGTGAGTTCCACGATCTTGCCTAGGTACATCACTGCCACCCGGTCAGAAATGTGCTTAACCACGCTCAAGTCGTGGGCGATGAAGATATAGGTCAGGTCGAATTCTTTCTGCAGATCCTGGAGCAGGTTGATCACCTGGGCCTGGATGGACACGTCCAGGGCCGATACAGGTTCATCGCAGATGATTAGTTTCGGCCTCACGGCAAGAGCCCGAGCGATACCGATACGCTGCCTCTGTCCCCCGGAAAACTCATGGGGAAAGCGCCTGGCGTGGAATGCACTAAGGCCCACAACCTCCAAGAGTTCCCGCACCCGCTTCTCCTTTTCAGGCCCCCGGGCCAGTTTATGAATATGCAGGGGCTCGCCGATAATATCGCCCACCGTCATGCGGGGGTTAAGCGAACCGTAGGGGTCTTGGAAGATGATCTGCATATCCTTGCGCAGTTCCCGCAGCTCATCCTTGGGCAAAGTCGGGATGTTCTTTCCGTCAAAGATGACATCGCCGGAGGTCGGCTCAATCAGGCGCAGGATTAAGCGGCCAGTGGTGGTTTTTCCGCAGCCGCTTTCTCCCACCAACCCCAGGGTCTCTCCAGTATGCACCGTAAAGCTCACGTCATCCACAGCCTGTACGGCGCCCACCTGCTTGGAAAAGATAATGCCCTGGCGGATGGGGAAATGCTTCACTAGATTGCGCACCTCAAGCAGCACTTCCGGCTGCCCTGTGTTGGCAGTTACTTCCCTAGCCATTGCTTAGCCCACCTCCCTTTGATCTATGCCGGCGTGTTCATCGTAGTCCACAAGCTTCCAGCAGGCCACGTAGTGATCGTCCCCCACGTTAAAGGACGGTGGCTGCTTCCGAGCGCAGAGCTCCGTGGCAAAGGCGCAGCGGGGATGGAAACCGCAGCCGGTGGGGAAGTTCCCCGGTGTGGGCACCGTTCCCGGAATCGCTTTGAGCCTGGAACCATCGCTGTCCAGACGGGGGATGGATGCCAGCAGTCCGATGGTGTAAGGATGCTTGGGATTCTTGAAGATGCTGTAGGTGTCCGCTGCTTCCACGATCCTACCGGTATACATCACCACAACCTTCTCCACCAGTTCGGCAATGACGCCCAGGTCGTGGGTGATCATCATAATGGCAGTACCCAGTTCCCTGCGAAGTTCCCGCATCAGATCCAGAATCTGGGCCTGAATGGTCACGTCCAAAGCGGTTGTGGGTTCGTCTGCAATGAGCAGTTTAGGATTACAGGATAAGGCCATGGCGATCATGACCCTCTGGCGCATACCGCCGCTCATCTGGTGCGGGTAGTCATCGATGCGCTGCTCAGGCGAGGGAATACCCACCAGGCGCAGCATCTCAATGGCCTTCTTCCGAGCTTCGGCCTTACTGGCGCCCTGGTGCAGGATAATGGCCTCAGAGATCTGGTCACCCACGGTAAAGACGGGGTTCAGTGAAGTCATGGGTTCTTGGAAAATCATGGAGATCTCGTTGCCCCGAATGTGGCGCATTTCTGCTTCGGAGAGCTTAAGCAGATCCCTACCGTCAAACTCAATCACGCCGCCTTCGATCTTCCCCGGCGGCTGAGGAACAAGCCCCATCACCGTCAAGGAGGTTACACTCTTACCGCAGCCCGATTCGCCTACGATACCCAGGGTACCCCCGCGCTCCAGCTCGAAACTGACGCCGTCCACGGCTGGGACTACTCCATCATCTGTATAAAAATAGGTTTTGAGGTCCCTAACGGATAACAATATGTCTGACATAATACCCTACCTTTCTCTACTCCCGCGTGAAAGCGGAAGTGACCTCACCTAAGATTTCCCCGCAATATCTAAGAGTCTTTCGCCACAACCCCCGAATCTCCTGCAAAAAAGGGCTGGAAAAAACCGAGGGGATGGCGCTCGCAACCCTAAAGGACTCTCTGCAGGCGCGGGCTAGGGGCTAGACCAGGGATGCGCCCCCGCTTACTGGTGGCCTGTCCGTCCACCAGTTTCAAATCCATGGTCATGTCAATGGCAGGAGCGCTGGAGATGTAGCTGCCCACTCCGAAGGAGTCGGCTCCCGCCGCGGCCAGCACGCTGATCCGCTCAGGGTCCAGCCCCCCTGAGACAAAGATCTTAATGTGGTTGAACCCAGCCAGATCCAGTCTGGCCCGCACTTCTTGGACTAACGCGGGGGTCACTCCTCCCCGCTCGCTGGGCGTGTCCAGGCGCACTGCCTCCAGGCCCGTTTCCGGGCAGGCGGCTAACCGCAAGCTCTCCTCCACTTCATCCTTAAAGGTATCCACCAGGATAGAACGAGTTGATTGCGGTGGCATGAACTTGTGGTAAGCCTTGGCCCCTTCCAAAGTATCTCCGATAATTAGGAACAAGGCATGGGGTACGGTTCCGGATGGCTCCAGACCTGCCAGCTTGGCCCCGAGTATGCAGGAAGCCCCGTCTGCTCCGCCCACCACCGCCGCCCTTTCCATCACGGGGGCCACCGCAGGGTGGACGTGCCTGGCTCCAAAGCACAAAACCGGCTTGCCCCCGGCCGCTTCCTTGGCCGCGCGGGCAGCCGTGGCCCAGCCGCTGGAACTGGCCAGGATACCCAAGATGGCTGTTTCATAGACGCCAAAGTGGCTGTAGCGGCCGTGGATCCGCATAACCACTTCCTTACCCTGAAAAGCATCTCCCTCTTCCAGGCTCCACACTTCCAGACCGAGACCATCAAGCAGCACCTTCACTTCTGCGAGTCCAGCAAACACACCCGGGCGCCTGCCGAAGATCTCCGCGACCACCTCAGCATCATCCCGGCCCATTTTCTGGAGAATCTCCTTGGTCTTAACGAAGTAGATATCTGTGGTTAAACCCTGTTTGATTTCCTCATGCGTGGCGGAAAACAGCCTCCCTGTCTCCACTTCTAGCTCTGTCACCTGCTGCACAGTTTCAATCTGCTTGACCATGCTCCTTGACTCCTCTCAATGCTCCAACTCCTGTATTCCCTGGGGATACATAAAACGATACAAGCGCCGCATCAGCAGCACTCTGCGTACATAAGACCTGGTTTCGGGAAAGGGTATGCGGTGGGCATCCCCATGGGAACCATCCCAAGTGCCTTCTTCCAGCCAGCGGGACACGTTAGTGGGACCCCCGTTGTAGGCGGCAAGCGCCGCCTGTTCAGTGGCAAAGCGGTCCAGCAGGTAACGCAAGTAATAGGTTCCCAGATGGATGTTGACCTTGGGATCCACAAGGTCCTCCTGGGCCACACTCTCACCCAGCCGCGCACTCACCCAAGCGGCTGTGTCCGGCATGATCTGCATCAGCCCCACCGCGCCCTTCTTGGACACCGCCGCGGGGCTGAAACCGCTTTCCACCTGAATCACCGCGGCAATCAAAGCCCAGTCCACCCCGTGCCTTTGTTCTGCTAGACTGATTAGCTCTGGGTATCCCAGGGGAATCACTTCCTGCAGTATCTCAGGCAGAAAGACCAGTCCAACCACGGCCGCGCCCAAAAGCAAAAGAGCGAGCAGACGCACTAAGCTGATCCCCCGCCTTCATGAACGCGGCTTTTCCTCACCAGGCGCAGCACCAGCTCTGCAGTGGCCTCATTGGTGGCCAGGGGGATATTGTGCACATCGCACACCCTGAGCAGCGCGGTAATGTCCGGCTCATGGGGCTGCGCAGTTAAGGGATCCCGCAGAAAAATCACGGCATCCACTTCCCCGCTGGCCACCAAAGCACCGATTTGCTGGTCGCCTCCCAGGGGGCCAGACTGCACGCGCTGCACCTCAAGTCCCGTGGCCTCTTGGATCAAGCGTCCCGTGGTACCGGTGGCATACAGTTCATGCCACCGAAAGTCTTCTTGATGCCTCTGCACAAAGGCGATCATGGCCTTCTTTTTCTGATCATGGGCAATTAACGCGATCCTCACGCTTCAGCTCCTCCCAGAGAGCATCCACCTGCTCCCAAGTTCTCTCCAGCGGCCCGTTGTTGTCAATCACCCTCTGGGCGCGGCTGGCCTTTTCCTCCAACGGCATCTGGCTGGCGATCCTCTGCTCAGCCTGCTCCCTAGTCAAGGGACTGCGCTCCAGCAGCCGCTGGATCTGGATCTCCGGGCGTACATAGACAACCCAAGTCTCATCCATGAAACGATCCCAACCCACCTCATAGAGCAGGGGAACCTCCGCGAAGACCACTCGGCCTTCCTTCACTGCCTTTTCCCCTTCCTCCTTGAGCCTCTTCAGTACTTCCGGATGGATGATCCCCTCCAGTGTCTTGCGCTGCTGGGGATCGGAAAAGACGATCTCCCCGAGCAGGGCCCGGTCTATGCTCTGATCAGGGCGGATCACCGCCGGAAAAGCTTCCTTAACCCTTTGCCAGCCAGGGGTGTAAGGTTCCACCACTTCCCTGGAGAATTGGTCAGCATCCAGCACCACCGCCCCTAGAGCCCTAAGACGCTGGGCTACTGCGGATTTGCCGCTGGCGATTCCTCCTGTAAGACCGATCATGGCTGCTCCCTCTGGCAGGCCGGGCAGAAATGGCTTGTCCTCCCGGCTACTTTCCTATGCTCCAATTTTACGCCGCAGCGGGGGCATTCTTCCCCCTTCTTCCCATAAATCTGCAGGCGGTTTTGAAAAGAACCCTCCTGCCCGAAACCGGTGCGGTAATCGCGCAGAGTAGTCCCCTGGTTGGCTATGGCCAGCTCCAGCACATCCCTGATGGCTCCGTGCAGCCGCTCTATCTCTTCCTCAGTCAAAGAGTCTGCACTGCGCTGGGGATGGATGGCGGCTTGGAAGAGGCTCTCATCTGCGTAGATGTTGCCCAGGCCCGCGATCTTCGTTTGATCCAAGAGCAGTGCTTTAACCTTGATTCTGCGGCCCGTAAGGAGCTTGAGCAGATACTCCGGGGAAAACTCCTCGGAGAGCGGTTCCACACCCAAGGTGTGTAAGCCCTTGATGGTCTCGTACTGACCTGTGGGCACCAAGTCCAGTGTACCAAATTTGCGCACATCTTCAAAGCGCAGCTCGCCCTGGGAGCCAAAGCTGAATACTGCTGAGGTATGTTTGGCCCAAGGAATGCTGGGGTTCGAATAGAAGATCAGGCGCCCGGTCATGCGCAAATGGGCCACCAGCTCCCAGCCGCCTTCTACGGAAAAGATGAGGTATTTCCCGCGCCTAGACAAATCCAAAAAGCTCCTGCCCAGGAGCAGTTCCCTGAACTCCTCGACCGTTTTGTGCTGGAGAATCCTAGTGGTGTGAACCTCCACTGCTTCCAGGGGCTTGTGCAAAACCACGGGCAGCAGGCTGCGGCGTACCGTTTCCACTTCTGGCAGTTCTGGCATGGCTTACTCCTTTAACTCATAGCGCTCGACATCGCGCCAATTCCTTCCAAAATTCACATCTACAACTAAAGGCACATTGAGCTCCCAGACCTGCTCCATTTCCCTCTTCAGCAGCCTGGCCACCTCCGCCAACTCCCCTTCAGGGACCTCTAAGACCAGCTCGTCATGGACTTGGAGCAGGAGTTTGCTGCTGAGACCTGCCTCTTTCAGGGCGGAGCGCACTTTGAGCATGGCCAGCTTAATAATGTCCGCGGCGCTGCCCTGGATGGGAGTGTTCATGGCGGTGCGGGCTGCGAAGTTGCGCAGCGCGAAGTTGCGGCTCTTGAGGTTGGGCAGATAACGCCTGCGGCCAAAGAGGGTTTTCACGTACCCCTCTTTACGGCCGTGCTCCACCGCGGCATCCAGGAACTCCTTCACCCGGGGGTAACGCAGGAAATAGGAGTCGATGTACTGCTGGGCCTGGGCCCTGGTCAAGTTAATGCCTCGGGCCAGGCCGAAACTACTGATTCCGTACACAATCCCGAAATTGATGGCCTTGGCGGCACTGCGTTGTTCATCGGTCACTTGATCTTTGGGAACCCCAAAGACTTCAGATGCCGTCTGGATATGGATATCCGCCCCGCTGTGAAAGGCATCCAGCAGCACTTCGTCTCCGGATAGATGGGCCAAGAGTCTAAGTTCGATTTGGGAATAGTCCGCACTGACCAGAAAACAGCCCTCGGGCACCACAAATGCTTGGCGAATGCGCCTCCCCGCCTCGGTGCGCACGGGGATGTTCTGCAGATTGGGATGGGTGCTGCTCAGCCGGCCCGTGGCCGTCACCGTCTGGTTGAAGGTGGTGTGCAGCCTCTTGGTCACCGGCGAGATCAGCTCGCCTAAAGCATCGGCGTAGGTGGACTTGAGTTTTGCCACCTGGCGGTATTCCAACACATGGGCAACCAGCGGATGGTCGCTGAGCTCTTCCAGGACTTCGGCGCTGGTGGATGGCCCCGTCTTCGTGCGCTTGAGCACGGGCAAGCCCAGCTTATCAAAGAGGATGACCCCCAATTGCTTCGGCGAGTTGATATTGAACTCCTCGCCAGCTTCGGAGTAAATGTGCTTGGTAAGCTCATCCAAAGTTTGCTGCAAGTCTTGGGAGATGGCCTGCAGCTTCGCCGGATCCACCAAAATCCCTTGGGCCTCCATTTCCGCCAGCACCGCAGCTAGGGGCAGTTCGATTTCCCGGTACAAAAACATCAAACCGTCTGCCTGCAGCCGCTGCTCCGCCAAGGGTGCGGCCACCTTCAGCAGATGAAGTAAAGCGGCCTGGTACTCCAGGGTTTTGGGGTCGGCGTTCGGCGCGGCAAGCTGGAAATAATGGGCAGTGGAGGAAAGATCCCAGCGCTTTTCCGGATCCAGGCAGTACAGGGCCAGCTCCAAATCGAAGGAAATGCGCACCGGGCCTCCAGGGCCCAATAGATGCAGGATTTCTTTGCCGCCCACTGCATAGATCTTTCGTTCAGCCAAGATGGGCAGTAGATCGCTGAGCCTGCTTTCCAATAGCGGCTTTTTCACCGCCCATATCCTGTCCTTCAGCAGCATCAAAAGGGTGTCCCAGTCGGCCGCGTAGTTGAGGTAGATGTCTTGGGTGGCTTTCAGTGCCGAGCAAAACTCCTCCCAGCTGCTTTCCTGGACAGGAAGGGCCGTAAGCTCCCAATCCACGTCGGAAACGGCAGTCGCCTTGGTCTGCTCTCCCTGGGGCAACCGGTCCAAAAGGCTGCGGAAATCCAAGTCCTGGAACATCTCCCGCACCGCCGCTATATCCATGGGCAGTTTGCGCCCCAGATCAAGCTCTATGGGGGCAGCGCAGCGGATGGTGGCCAGCTCTTTGCTGAAAAAGGCCTGCTCTCTAAACTCCCTCAGCCTTTCCTGAAGCTTGCCCTTGATCTCATCCAGGTGGGCATAGATCTCCTCCAGGGAGCCGTAAGTTTCAAGGAGCTTGCGGGCCGTTTTTTCCCCTACCCCGGGCACACCGGGGATGTTGTCTGAGCTGTCACCCATGAGGCCCTTCAGGTCGATAACCTGCTCCGGCCTCAAGCCGTAATTGGCCCGCAGGCCCTGTTCATCCACGGTCTCCGTCTCGGTTATGCCCCGTTTGGTAAACAGCACCGTGGTCTGGGGAGAGACAAGCTGAAAGGCATCGCGATCACCGGTGACGATATACACCTGATAGCCTTCCTGCTCGCCCTTTTTCGCCGCGGTGCCGATGAGATCGTCCGCCTCAAAGCCCTCCAGTTCCAGCCGCTGGATACCCATTTTATCCAGCAGTTCTTTCATGATGGGAATCTGGGAGCGCAGATCGTCTGGCATGGGCTTGCGGTGAGCCTTGTACTCCTCAAACTGCTCATGGCGGAAAGTGGGCCCGGAAAGATCAAAGGCCACCAGAATTTGGTCAGGCCGGTAATCCTCCATGAGGCGCAGGAGCATCATGGTCAGCCCGTAAACCGCGTTGGTGGGCTCACCCCTGCGGCTGGTCAAAGGCGGCAGGGCGTAGAAGGCCCTGTTGATCAAGCTGTTGCCGTCCAGAAGAAACAAACTCTTTTCCACAGCAGATCCCTCATTTCTCCCTTGTCTATTCCACGCCTGCCTGTAAAAACCTGCCTTAGTTGGGCAAAGGCGCCGCAGATGCCCAGTTTTACATAAAGGGCTTACCTTGCCAGGGGCGAATTGGGGGGTATAAGATAGACTTCAGTTGAACAAGAAAAGGGGTATGCAGATGCGACCTGCAAAAGTGACCGCATTCGTTGTGGCTCTGATGCTCTTGACACTTCCCAGCGCAGCTGTCCTCGCTGCATTTGCCGATATCAACGGAACCTGGGCCGAAAGCGCCATCACAGCTCTGGACGAAAAGGGGCTCTTCACGGGGCTCTGGACAGAGGAGTTTGCGCCCTCGCGCAGCCTCAGCCACGCTGAAGCCCTCCAACTGCTGGCCTCCGGCTTTGCACTCACAGAAGAAGAGAGCGAAGAGCTGGCCCAGTGGCTGAACCAGCTTTTGGTGGCCCATCCCGAAGGGATTACCCGGGGAGAGTATGCCGCCCTCTTGGGCAGCATCCTTGGTCTCGGGGAACACACCGAGGCACCTAAGGGCTTCTACCCTTCCTTCTCCGATCTGAACCCAGATTACCCTGGCTTCTTAGGTATCGAGCTCCTGCAGCGCTTGGCTCTCCTGCCCACCCACATGGTGGGGCGCTTTGAGCCCTACCGCCTGCTCACCAGAGCTGAAGCCGCCTATATCCTGGATCAGGCCCTGAGACTTCGGGAAATCACGGGTACCGTGGCAGAGGTACAGAGCGAAGGAAGGCAGTTAGTGCTTGAGTCTGCGGCCGAGGAAGGGAACACCACCCTCACGCTGCTAGCCGAGACCCTGTATATTTCACCGGGAAGCCTGATCAGGGACCCTGTGAGCAGGGGTGAAAGCCTCCGCCCCGGACAGGAAGTTGTGGTCCTGGCTAGGGAGAATCAAGCACTCCTGGTCCGCCTGGAAGGGGAAACCAGGGTCCAGGCCCTGCTGGAAGGTCTGAACAAAGCCACCCAGCTGCTGGCCGATGTGCTCACGCCCGAGCAGATCAATGCCCTGATCACGGGGAACTGGGATCAACTTGGCGAAGAGGTGCGCTACCAAGTCTACCAGGAGCTGGTTGAGCGGGGCGCCGCACCTTGGGAAGCGGAAGCTGCCATCAACCAAGATTGGAGCGGTCTGCAACTCATGCTCAAAGAGAGGCTGACCATGGAGACAGCCGACTATTTGGACGTGGCTCCCGAACTGATCAGCGCCGCCCTGGACCAAAACTGGTCTAAGGTGCTGGAATACGCCCAAGTGGAACTAGCTCAGCGGCTGCTCACCAGCGAGTGGCTGCAGAACATCATGGATAACTAGGGCTTGTGCCCTAGGATCAATAATCTCCTCCTCCGCCAGTGTATGGACGGTAGGAGGAGATTATGCTTTCTAAGAAAGTGATATCAGCTGCAGCGGCTGAATCCGCACTCCAGGCAGGTGGCACAGCCGCTTTCCTGGACCATGGTCCCGCTGCATTCGGGGCAGGCTTCTCCCGCAATCACCCTCTGGGCAGAACCGTTGAACTTGGAATTGGCAGAGGCGTTTGCTGCAGCATTCGCCGTAGGCTCATCCGCCGCTTTTACCCCGTTCACTCCGTTCTTTTTGATATACTCATCCAGAACTTGGGCAATGGCATCGGGGCAGGAAAGTACCTGCTGGCCGCCCTGCCAGATGGGATGGGGGCAGCGGATTCCCTTGAGCTGCTTCACCACCTGGGTCGGTTCCACTCCCGACCGCAGGGACAGGGAAGCGAGTCTAGCCGTGGCTTCCGAAAAGGCTCCGGCGCAGCCGCCAGCCTTACCGATGGTGGTGAACACTTCACAGATACCCTGTTCATCGGAGTTGATGGTCACATACAGGGTACCGCAGCCCGTTTTGATGCGCACTGTCTCTCCCCTAGTTACCCGAGGCCTCTTTCTCGGTGCCGGACGGGCGGAAGTTCTAGCTTCCTGAGCCTGCTCCTCCTGCTGATGGCCTACGGTGAGCACTTCGCCCTCCCGGGAACCGGCGCGGTAGACGGTAACCCCTTTGCAGCCCAGCTTATAGGCCAGTTCATACACGGTCCTAATATCGTCCTTCGTGGCCTCTCTAGGGAAGTTCACCGTCTTGCTCACCGCGTTATCGGTAAACTCCTGGAAGGCTGCCTGCATACGGATATGCCACTCAGGCGTTACATCGTAAGCGGTAACCAGCACCCGTTTGAGATCCTCCGGGAAGTCTTCTAGGTGCTTGACGCTCCCCGCTTTCGCCACTTCCTCGATGAGCTCGGGGGAATAGATCCCGCGCTCCAACAGGATCGCTTCAAACTGGGGGTTGACCTCAATCAAACGATCATTGTCCAGCACGTTGCGGGTAAAGGCCAGGGCGAACAGGGGCTCAATGCCGCTGGAACACCCGGCGATGATGGAAATGGTTCCCGTGGGCGCAATGGTGGTCACCGTAGCGTTGCGCATGGGCTTGCCGCTCTCCTCGTAGATGCTGCCCGCGTAGTTGGGGAACAGCCCCCGCTCTTCCGCGAGTTTAGCAGAAGCCTCATGGCCGGTCTCCTGGATGAACTTCATAATCTGGCGGCCCAGCTCAACGCCTTCTTCGCTGTTATAAGGCACGCCCAGGCGGATCAGCAGGTCGGCAAAGCCCATGACGCCGAGGCCGATTTTGCGGTTGGCGTAGGTCATCTCCCTGATTTCATCGATGGGATAGCGGTTCACCTCGATCACGTTGTCCAAGAAGCGGACGGCAATCTCCACCACCTCGCCCAGGCGCTGCCAGTTGACCACCCAGTCGTCGCCTTCCTTCCTGACCATTTTGGCCAGGTTGATGGAGCCCAAATTGCAGCTCTCATTGGGCAGCAGCGGCTGTTCGCCGCAGGGGTTCGTGGCTTCGATCACACCCACATGGGGCGTGGGATTAAAGCGGTTGATCCGATCCAGGAAGACGATCCCGGGCTCCCCGTTTCTCCAGGCCATCTCCACGATGAGCTCAAACACTTCCCTAGCCCGCAGTTCACCCGCGGCTTGCTGCGTCCGGGGATTGACCAGCTGGTAAGTGGTGTCCGCGAACACCGCCTCCATGAACTCCTCGGTGATGGCTACGGAAATGTTGAAGTTAGTGATCTCCTTGGGATCCGCTTTGCACTGGATGAACTGTAGAATGTCGGGATGATCCACGCGCAGAATGCCCATGTTGGCGCCCCGGCGGGTGCCCCCCTGCTTGATGGCATCGGTGGCCGCGTTGTAGCATTTCATGAAGGATACGGGGCCGCTGGCCACGCCCCCCGTTGTACTTACCACATCGTAACTTGGACGCAGGCGCGAAAAACTAAACCCTGTACCGCCACCGGATTTTTGGATCAAGGCGGTGTTTTTCAAGGTCTCAAAGATCCCTTCCATGGAATCCTCAATGGGCAGCACAAAACAGGCCGAAAGCTGCTGCAGTTCCCGGCCGGCATTCATCAGCGTAGGGCTGTTGGGCAGGAACTCCAGGTTGTCCATGATCTCGAAAAAGCGCTCTTCCCATACGGGATCGCTCTCAAACTGAGCTATATTCTTCGCCACCCGGCGCAGCATGTCTTCTGGTGTCTCCACAACTTCATTGTCCATCTTGGCCAAATAGCGGCGCTCCAGCACAATTCTGGCGTTTTCTGAGAGTTGCACCTGCATCTTCCTTCCTGGGAATTTCTACAAGACGTTGTTATCAACGCGGGTTTATTATACTACATATGGTACCTGATGTAAATAAAGGGAACCAAAAAAATAAGTGCCCGCGGGATGCCGCAGGCACTCAGTGTTCTGCTTCGGTCAGTTGGCTTTGCCCATGGACTCGTTATTGGCACAATCTGGACAGAGCCCGTAGAATTCCAAACGGTGGGTGGTTACGTTGTAACCGCGCTGGGCCACTTCTTCTTCCAGCCCGACGATGACAGGCATGTCTAAATCCTCTATAAGACCGCACCGCTCACATACAAAATGATAGTGAATCTCCTTGTTGGCGTCGAAGCGCGAATGGGTACTGCCAAACGCCAGCTCCTGGATCTCCCCGTGCTCGCTCAAGGTTTTCAGATTCCTATATATCGTACCCAGACTGACATGGGGCATCGCTTTGCGCACTTCTTGGTATACCCAATCTGCCGTGGGATGACTCTTGGTTCCCCGTAGGACCTCTAGGATTACTTCCCTCTGTCTGGTGCGTCGAACAAAGCCTTTAGGTTTCACGGTAACTCCTCCAGGGTAATAGTAATCATGATTAAGAACTCTCTTTGATTTTACCCCACAGACGGTGGGCAAGTCAAGTTAACCGCTGGCGCCCTGCGGAAAAAGTGGTTGCAAAAATCACAGCCCCGTGGTAACATTGATCATGTCAACGGCATAAGCAGGCCGAAGTGGTGGAATTGGCAGACACGCACGACTCAAAATCGTGTGGGCTCGTCCCATGAGGGTTCGACTCCCTCCTTCGGCACCATTAGGCAAGAGAGAACCCCAGACCAGCTGGGGTTTTGTTGTTTTATCCTTGAGTCTGCTCCGCTGACCCTTAAGCCCCATCCACCTTGAAACTGGCGATGAGATCCTGCAGTTCCTGGGCCATTTCGCTTAAGCCCTGCACAGAGGTGGTGATCTCCTCAATGGTAGCCGACTGCTGCTCGGTGGCTGCGGCTATTTCCTGGGCTCCAAGATCAATTCCCTTCGTGTCCTCACCGATGGCGCCGATGCCATCGCCGATTTCGTTGATGGAACCGATGATAGTGGCCATCAGCTTCCCACTGTCTCCCACCACCTGAGCAGTCTCATCCACCTGGAGCACGCTCCTCTGCGTACCTTCCACGGCCAGCTCTGTCTTCCGCTGCACATCGGTGATCAGCTTCCTGATCTCATCGGCCGCATCGCTGCTCTGCTCCGACAGCTTGCGGACCTCTTCCGCCACAACGGCAAATCCCCTGCCGTGTTCGCCTGCCCTGGCCGCTTCAATGGCCGCATTCAGGGACAGGAGGTTGGTCTGCTCCGCGATCTCGGAAATGGCCTGGACGATCTTCTCGATTTCCGCGGAACTGGCATCCAGACTGGCCATGATCTCCGACAGTTCCTGAATGCTCAGGCGGAGCTCTTCCATCTGCTGGAAGGTCTTCTCCAGGGATGACTCGCCCTCGGCAGCCATGGACACAACCCGGGTGGCAGAACCAGATACTTCACCCACCCTGCTGTTCATGGAGGAAACGGTCTGGGAGAAGTTGTTGGCGCTGGCCGCCACCTGCTCAATGGACGCCGAAGTCTCTTCCGTGGCTGCAGACAGCTGGCTGGCCGTGTCCATCACCCTGTCCGCTGCCCCTTTCACCTTTTGAATCACGCCGGCAAGATTTTGGATCATCTGCCTAAAGGAAGAAGCCAAGACCCCGATTTCGTCTCCCCGCTCCACCGCGATCTCTTCTGTAAGGTCACCGGAGCTGAGTTTCTCCGCACTCCTCGTCAGCTCCATTACGGGCCTGGCTAAGGAAACAGCCAGTCCGTAGGCGAGCACCAGACCAACAGCGACCGCGATGGCTATCATCAAGATGATGGTGAGGCGCATGCTGGCAACGGCGCTGAACAAATCGTCTTCGCTGGCCTCCACCGCAATGGACCAGCCATTTTGGGCCACCGGGGCGTAGGCGATCAAGTGCTGTTTGCCCTTTAGGCTGTAGCTGTCAACACCTGCCTGGCCCGCCAGCATCCTGTCGGCTATGGGCTTCAGCGTAGGTTCCTCATCGAACAAATCCGTGGTGCCTATGAAATCGCCGTTGGGATGCCCCACCACGACTCCCGCATCATTGACCAGCCACCCTTGACCGTATCCAGCTAAGTTCATGCTCTCGGCCACATGCTGCAGATGGTCCAGGGTAACGGCGAAAGCTACTACGCCAACTGGGTTACCACTATCACCCCAAACGGGCCTGGCTAACATGACGATAGCCACGTTTGTTCCCTGGGTGACCATGGGCTCTGAATAGACGACCTTGCCTGTAGCCAAGGCGCTTACGAAATAGTCCCGTTCGGCGATACTGATGGTCAGACCTTCCACCGTGGTGGCGGTGCCGGTCAGATCAGCAAGCAGAATCCCGCCGTATTCAGGCCTCTGGGCAATCAAATCCTCCATGATCTCCCTGGCTTCTTCCAGTTCCAGATTCTTTACGGCGGGGATCACTGTAAACAGATACATATCCTCTTCGATGAACTTGAACCAATCGGAGATACCTTCGGCGTTCTTTTCCGCAACTACCTGGGCCTCGCGGCTGATAGCCGTCTCAACTATGTTCATGGTGTTGTAGTAAGAGAAGATGCCTACTCCTAGGATCAACAGGGCAATGGTGAGGCTGATTAGCAAAATGAGTCTGGTTTTGATGGTAAAACCAAATCGCGCCTTGTCCACAACAGACCCTCCCATGAATATGGCTTGTCCAAAGCTTTCTGAAAA
>FIZK01000023.1 GCA_900018335.1 uncultured Clostridia bacterium
GTGAAGATCACCGACGAGGATGTGGACAATGTCCTCAAGCAGCAGCAGGAACGCAGCGCCCAGCTCCAGGTTTCTGAGCGCAGCGTGGTCCAGGAAGGCGATTTCTGCGTCATCGACTTCATCGGCTACATAGACGGCAAACCCTTCAGCGGAGGAGCCGCCGAAAACCAGGTTCTGCAGATCGGTTCCGGGCGGTTCATCCCCGGCTTTGAAGAGCAGCTGGTGGGGCTGGAAGTTGGCCAGACCTCCAAGATCAAGGTCACTTTCCCAGAGGATTACCCCGCTGAGGAGCTGGCCGGGAAGGAAGCGGAGTTTTCCGTTACCATCAAGGAACTGAAAGAAAGGGTTGTCCCCGAGCTGGACGATGAGTTTGCCAAGGATATCAGCGACTTCGATACCTTGGAGGAGCTGCGGGCCAATATCCGAAAAAACCTGGAGGACGAAGCCACCCGCAGAACCAACGAAAAGATGGAGAATAAACTATTAGAGCTCATTGCCGAGGACAGTGAGGTTGAGATTCCGGAGTCCATGATTAAGCGCGAGGCGGAGTATCTGTATGGGCTGTTTATCCAGCGCCTGGCCATGGACGGAATCGGCGAAGAGTATTACCTGAACGCAACGGGCAGGAGTAAGGAAGAAATGCTGGCGGCTTTCGACCCTCAGGCCAGGACCCGTATCGTTCAGGATCTGATTATTGAAGCAGTGCGGGAAAAAGAAGGTATTGACGTTTCCGAAGAAGAAGTTGATGATCGGATTAAGGAATACATGAGTGAGTACAACGCTGACGAGCTCGGCCCGGAGGCGCAGGAGGAGATGCGGGAGTACTGGAACAAGCAGAGAGATGGGATCTCCCTTGCCATCGCCAGGGAGAAGACCATGGAACTGATCGTGGCCAACGCCCGCATTGCCGAAGTGGAGGCGCTTCAAGAGGGTGAGGGCGCTGCGGAGGAATCTGCAGAGAATTAAGGACAGAAAGGCGGGGAGAAGATTGAGCGTGTTAATCCCAATGGTTGTTGAACAGACGAATCGGGGGGAGCGGGCTTTTGACATTTACTCCCGGCTCCTCAAGGATCGCATCATCTTCTTGGGAGGACCCATCGACGACCATGTGGCAAATCTGGTCATAGCCCAGCTTTTGTTCTTAGAATCTGAGGATCCTGACAAGGATATCCATTTGTATATCAACAGCCCGGGCGGGGTAATCTATTCGGGATTAGCCATTTACGACACCATGCAGTATATCAAGGCTGATGTCTCCACCATCTGTGTGGGCATGGCCGCCAGCATGGGCGCCCTGCTGCTGAGCGCCGGGACAAAGGGCAAGCGCTTCGCACTGCCCAATTCCCGCATCATGATTCACCAGCCCATGGGAGGCGCCCAGGGGCAGGCCAGCCAGATAGAGATTCAGGCCAAAGAGATTCTCCTGCTCAAATCAAGGATTAACGAAATCCTCCAGCAAGCCACCGGGCAGCCCCTGGAGAAAATCCAGCAGGATACCGATAGAGATTACTACATGTCTGCCAAAGCCGCCGTTGATTACGGCCTCATTGATGGGGTCCTGACCAAGAGGCAGACTCAGAGCAGTTCTGG
Source organism: uncultured Clostridia bacterium (assembly GCA_900018335.1). Taxonomy (GTDB): domain Bacteria; phylum Bacillota; class Limnochordia; order Darwinibacteriales; family Darwinibacteriaceae; genus DTU010. The sequence goes on from FIZK01000023.1 coordinate 1,591, forward strand.
GCAGTAAGTGCTGAGTGAGGTGATTGGATGTTCAAATTTGGCGATGAAAAAGGGCAGCTGAAGTGCTCTTTCTGCGGCAAAATGCAGGAACAGGTCAAGAAGCTCATCGCCGGGCCAGGGGTCTACATCTGCGACGAATGCATCGAACTCTGCAACGAGATCATAGAAGAGGAATTCACTGAAGACCATGATCTGGAGTTGGATAACGTACCTAAGCCCAGGGAAATCAAGGAAGCTTTAGATGAGTACGTCATCGGCCAGGAAGAAGCCAAAAAGACCTTGGCCGTAGCGGTATACAACCACTACAAGCGCATCAACAGCAACTACAAAAACGACGATGTGGAGCTCCAAAAGAGCAATATTCTCATGCTGGGGCCCACCGGGAGCGGCAAGACCTTTTTGGCGCAGACACTGGCCAAGATCCTCAACGTACCGTTTGCCATTGCCGATGCCACCAGCCTCACTGAGGCGGGGTATGTGGGCGAAGATGTGGAGAACATCCTGCTCCGGCTGATCCAGGCGGCGGACTACGATGTGGAGCGCGCCGAGAAGGGCATCATCTACGTAGACGAAATTGACAAAATCGCCCGTAAGTCTGAAAACCCATCCATCACCCGCGATGTTTCTGGAGAAGGCGTTCAGCAGGCACTGCTGAAGATTCTGGAAGGCACCATTGCCAGCGTTCCGCCTCAGGGCGGGCGCAAGCATCCTCATCAGGAGTTCATCCAGATCGATACGACCAACATTCTGTTCATCTGCGGGGGTGCCTTTGACGGGCTGGAGAAGATCATTGAGCGCAGAATCGGGCAGAAGAGCATTGGTTTCGGCGCTGAGGTCCTAAGCCGGGAAGAAAAGCGCATCGGAGATATCCTGCGGCAGATCATGCCCGAGGATCTCCTCCGCTACGGGCTCATTCCGGAGTTCATCGGGCGCGTGCCCGTGGTCTGCACTCTGGACGCCCTGGATGAGGAGATGCTGGTTAGGATCTTGACGGAACCCAAAAATGCGCTGGTGAAGCAGATGCAGAAGCTTCTGCAGATGGACGGTGTCACTTTGGAGTTTGAGCCTGAAGCGCTGCGGCTAATTGCCTCCAGAGCCCTGGAGCTGAAAACCGGGGCCAGGGGATTGCGCACGGTGGTGGAAGGGCTGATGCTGGACGTGATGTACAGCGTGCCTTCGGAAGAAGATGTCTCCAAGTGTGTGATTACCACTGCCGTGGTGGAAAAGCAGGATCATCCCCTGCTGGTCCGCAGCAAGAGCAAGGGCAAGGAAGAAAGCGCTTAAGCGAGAGTCAGGAAGCAAGCAGCACAAGTCAAGAGTTAAGGATAGGCTGGAAGACCGGCTTATCCTTTTTCTTTCTCCTGGGCATAATAGGAGTTGTAAGCTTGGGAGAGGAGTGGAGCGGTCGTGGAAATCTTGGGGTTAATTAACCTGTTTTTCGCAATCGTGATCGGGCTATACTTTTGGAATCTCCTCCGTCAGCAGCAGGGGAGCAAAACGGCTGTTGACAGAGAGTCCCGCAGGGAGATGGATAAGCTCAGGCGGCTGAAGAGCATCGCCTTAAGCGAGCCCCTGTCTGAGTTGACGCGCCCCAAGGAGCTCCAAGAAATCGTGGGTCAAAGCGACGGCCTGCGGGCACTGAGGGCCGCCCTCTGCGGGGCCAATCCCCAGCACGTAATCATCTACGGGCCTCCCGGAGTGGGCAAAACAGCCGCGGCCAGGGTAGTGCTGGAGGAGGCCAAGAAAAACCCCCTTTCGCCTTTTCGAGACGATGCTGCCTTCGTGGAAGTGGACGCCACCACCGCCCGCTTTGACGAACGGGGTATCGCTGACCCGCTCTTGGGATCGGTTCATGATCCCATCTATCAAGGGGCCGGGCCCTTGGGAGTGGCCGGTATTCCCCAGCCCAAGCCGGGAGCGGTGACCAAAGCCCATGGAGGAGTGCTGTTCATCGATGAAATCGGCGAACTACACCCCATCCAGCTCAACAAGCTGCTCAAAGTCCTGGAGGATCGGAGGGTGTTTTTGGACAGCGCCTATTATTCCTCCGAAGATCACAACATACCGGCCCACATTCACGATATCTTCCAAAACGGCCTCCCCGCGGACTTCCGGTTGGTGGGTGCCACCACCCGCCTTGCAGAAGAGCTGCCGCCGGCGCTGCGCTCCCGCTGCCTGGAGATCTATTTCCGCCACCTCACTCCCGAAGAGGTGGGTGTCATTGCTGCCAACGCGGGGAAAAAGATCAACCTGCCCCTGGAACCCCAGGCCTTGGAGGAGATCAAGCGCTTTGCCGCCAACGGCCGGGATGCAGTGAACATTGTGCAGCTGGCTGGGGGAGCCGCCTTAAGTGAAGGCCGCAGGGCTATCAGCAAGGCAGACGTGGAATGGGTGCTGAACTGCGGGCAGTATACGCCCAGGCCCCAGAACCGCATCAGGCAGGAACCTGCCGTGGGCGTAGTGAACGGCCTGGCCATGTACGGCCCCAATTTGGGCACGGTGATCGAGGTGGAAGCCACGGCTGTTTTGGCCGACCGCAACCGGGGTGAAGTCAAGGTCACGGGGGTGATGGACCAGGAGGAGTTCGGACGCCGCGGCAGAACCATGCGGCGCCGGTCTCAGGCCCTTTCCTCGGTGGATAATGTCCTGACCGTTCTCAAGACGTGTCTGGGATTGAGGCCTCAAGACTACGACATCCATATCAACTTTCCAGGTGGTATCCCCGTGGACGGCCCTTCGGCAGGGGTGAGCATGGTGACGGCCGTGGCCTCCGCCATAACCAGCCGTCCGGTTACTAATCTAGTGGCCATGACGGGTGAAGTCACCATCCACGGCCTGGTCAAGGCCGTAGGGGGTATTGTCCCCAAGGTGCGGGCTGCTGCCGAGGCCGGGGTCAAGAAGGTGCTGATCCCCGAGGAGTGCTGGCAGGACATTTTTGCTGCGCAGGAAGGGGTTGAGGTAGTGGCTGTGAGCAGCATTCACGAAGTGCTCAAACACGCTCTGTTGGAAGCAGGAGAAGAGCAGCTCGTTTCCGTGGCCTCCCGGGGGCACGGCGCCTTATTAGGAGCCTCTCCTAAAATCACCCCTGGAATAATTCCCTGATTTTCCAAACTATGATACAATAGGGGTACATTGACCAATGGGGGTGTTGAAATGGCAGAGAAGGTTTCCTCTCAGATGTTTCCGCTGTTGCCTCTCCGTGGAACGCTAGTTTTCCCCTATATGGTTACACCGCTGGAAATTGGGCGCCGCCGCTCCATTGAGGCCATTGAGCAGGCCTTAGTTGGAGACGGGCGTATTGTCTTGGCGGCGCAGCATCATGTGCACACCGAAGAACCTCTACCTGAAGAGATTTACCGTGTTGGCACCTTGTGCGAGATTAAGCAGCTGCTGAAGGTGCCCGAGGGCCAAGTGCGCATATTAGTAGAGGGACTGTCCCGAGTCACCCTTGAACATATAGATGATGCCGACGGTTACTACGAAGCGTTCGTAACCATAGTTCCTGAATTGGATGGAGAGATGCAGACCCTGGAGCGGGAAGCCCTGGTGCGCACCGTCAGGGAAGAGTTTGGCAGATATGTGCGGCTGGGCAAGAAGATCCCGGCCGAAGTTTTGGTGTCGGTGACCCATATTGAAGATCACCACCGGTTGGCTGATACCATTGCCAGCCAGATGTTGATTTCCTACCAAGAAAAACAGAAGCTGTTGGAGGTCCTGCCCGTTGACAAAAGGCTGGAAGCCATCTTGGCGCTTCTGTTCAGGGAAGCCGAGATTCTCAGCCTGGAGAAAGACATCCAGCAGCGTGTGCGTAAGCAGATGGAAAAGGCCCAGCGTGAGTACTACCTGAGGGAGCAGATCAAGGCCATCCAGGTGGAACTGGGCGAGCGGGATGAGAAGGGCAAAACTGAAACGGAAGAGCTGAAAGAGCGCCTCCAGGCCGCTAAGCTGCCCAAGGAAGCGAAGGCGAAGGTGCTCCACGAGATCCACCGTTTGGAACGGATGCCGGCCATGTCCGCCGAGGCCACGGTGGTCCGCAATTACATTGACTGGATGCTCTCCCTGCCCTGGTCGAAACGGACCAAAGACCGCCTAGATCTAAACATGGCTGAGCAGATACTCAATGAAGATCACTACGGCTTAGATCAGGTCAAGGAGCGTATCTTGGAGTTCCTGGCCGTACGCCAGCTCACGAAAAACTCCAAAGGGCCCATCCTCTGCTTGGTGGGACCTCCCGGCGTTGGCAAAACGTCTCTCGCCCAGTCTGTGGGCAGGGCTTTGAACCGCAATTTCGCCCGTCTGTCCTTGGGCGGAGTGCGGGATGAGGCGGAAATCAGGGGGCACAGGCGCACTTATATCGGCTCCATGCCCGGGCGGATTATCCAGACCATGAAGACGGTGGGCAGCCGCAATCCAGTCATTGTCCTTGACGAGATTGATAAGCTCGCTTCTGATTTCCGGGGAGATCCGGCGTCGGCGCTTTTGGAAGTTCTCGACCCAGAGCAGAACAACGCCTTTGCAGACCACTATCTGGAAGTACCCTTTGATCTTTCCGAGGTCTTTTTCATAACCACAGCCAATGTGCTGCACACCATTCCGCCTCCCCTGCGGGACAGGATGGAGGTCATCAGCATACCCGGCTACACGGAGTTTGAGAAGTTCGAGATTGCCAAGCGGCATCTCTGGCCCAAGCAGCTCAAGGCCAACGGCCTGCGTGAAGATCAGATTCAGATTTCAGACAACACCATCTACAAGGTGATCAATGAGTACACCAAGGAAGCCGGGGTGCGGACCTTGGAGCGCAGGCTGGGCACCATCTGCCGCAAGGTGGCCACGGAGATAGTGAAAGGCCAGGCCACCAGCGCCCGGATCACCGTGAGCAATCTCCACAAATACCTGGGTGTGCGGCGCTATCTTCCCACCGCCGCCGATAGGGAGGATAAGGTGGGCGTAGCCACGGGCTTAGCTTACACTCAGGTTGGCGGAGAGATCCTCACCATTGAAGTGACTGTGATTGAGGGTAAGGGTAAGCTCACCCTCACGGGCAAACTGGGTGATGTGATGCGCGAATCGGCACAGGCAGCTCTGAGCTATGTACGCTCCCGGGCCCTGGAGCTTGGCATCGATCCCCGGTTCCATGAGACTAAGGATATCCACATGCACATTCCTGAGGGCGCGGTTCCCAAGGACGGGCCGTCAGCGGGGATCACCATCGCCACAGCCCTGGCCAGTGCCCTGACCAATCGGCCGGTGCACCATGATGTGTCCATGACTGGAGAAATTACCCTCAGGGGGAGGGTGCTGGCGGTGGGGGGAGTGAAGGAGAAGCTGTTAGCGGCTCACCGGGCTGGAATTACCCGGGTCCTGCTGCCTCTGGAGAACGAGAAGGACCTGGAAGAGGTCCCTGCCAACATTCTGGGCAAGCTCCAGATTACCTTTGTGGATCACATGGATCAGGTCCTGGCCCACGCACTTTATCTGCGGCCGGTGGAGCCGGAGACGCCTGCCTTTATCCTGCCCGAAGCGCCGCCCATGGGCGATGAATCGTGGATGGGAGAACATGAGGCATGATCCTCAATGTGCACAACGCGGAGTTTCTCACCAGCGCCGTAAATGCCAGGGGTTATCCGGTGCATGATTTGCGGGAAATAGCGCTGGTGGGAAGGTCCAATGTGGGCAAGTCATCCTTGATCAACGCTCTGGTGAACCGGAGGAAGTTTGCCCGCACCTCGGGGCAGCCTGGGCGTACGCAGACCATCAACTTCTACCGCGTGGACAGGCTGTGTTTGGTCGACCTTCCGGGGTACGGTTTTGCTAAGGTGCCCGCGGCTGTGCGCAGTGCCTGGCGGCCCATGATTGAGGGCTATCTCACCGGGAGGCCCAATCTTGTGGGAGTGCTGCACCTGGTGGATGCCAGACACGAGCCCACCAAAGACGATCAGGTGATGAGCATCTGGCTCAGGGAAATGGACATGCCATCGGTCTTGATCGCCACCAAGGCAGACAAAATCAGCCGGAGCAGGTATCAAAAGCATGTGAAGATGATCAGGGAAGCCCTCCAACGAGAGCCCGTGCTCTTTTCGGCCCAGACCAAACAGGGCCGGGATGAGGTGCTGAGGATCATCTGCGAACTGGGAGGTCTCATCTGAAGCGTAAAGACGAGAGGGGTTCTGGGTGCGAAAAGCGCACCCACGAGCCCCTTTGTGATCGCCGTTTTTTCGCCGTGCCTATGCAGAAAGCAGGATATCCACGATTGACAAAGAATTACCATTAAAGGGCTGCCGGGATTGGGGGGGTGCTGTATGGAGCAGCAGCGAGTGGAACAGCTGCAGAAGATTATTGTCTTCGTTACCGCTGCCGCAGCCTTAGTCTTGGGCGTTGTTTTTTATAATGGCGCGGGTTGGAGAGATTGGCCCGTTTTGATCGGTTTGTCCCTGGTATTTCTCTACCTGCAGACCATTGTGGTGCGCATTGGAGAGCGATCGGATTATTCGCTGGCCACCGCCTCTGTTCTCCCCATCGTCTATTTGTTTGGGCCCACGCCGGCCATGGCCGTCTCTGTCCTGGCCGGGATCGCCGATGGTTGGGTCCATAAAAAGCAGTGGTGGCGGGTTCTTTTCAACTCTGCCCAGCTGGCGATTTCAGCGTTTACCAGTGCTGTGGCGTTCGAGTTTCTGCAGGCGCGCCTGGGAGGCAGCGGAGTTTGGGGTGTGCTGGCCATGATGATCGCGGCTCTGGTGCATATGTACACCAATATCGCGCTGGTTGCGCGCATGGTGGCTGTTTGGCGCCGCGTGCGCTGGTGGTATGCCATCAAGATGTTGTCTGCCCGCAGCCTGCGCAGCAGCTTCAGCAGCGCCCTCATCGGCTTGGTGTTCACCTTGTTCATCAGGTCCTACGGCTTTTGGGGCGTAGTGGCCTTTGGGGTTTTGATGATCAACCTCTCGGGCATGCTAAAAGCGGCTGTGGAGGTCAGCAGTGAAAGAGCCCGCAGGAAGGAGCTGGAGGAAGAGCTGCTCATCGATGAGATGACCGATGCGTTTAACTTCCGCTTCCTCAATCAGTGGCTCAATGACCACTCGGACACGGCTGTGACAGTACTTTTCTGCGATCTAGATGACTTCTCCGACTTCAACAACGAATACGGGCATGCGGTGGGAGACAGTCTCCTGAAGATGTTTGTCAAGACCATCGTCAGCAGCGTCAGGCCGCAGGATAGGGTGGCGCGCTACGGCGGTGACGAGTTTGTCGTGATCTTAGAGGGTGTGGGGGCAGAAGGGGGCGCCCGCATCGCAGAGCGCATCATGGCTAACTTGAAGGCGCTCAAGAAGGAGGATTGGGGCAGACCCGTTACCGTTTCGGTGGGCATAGCATCGAAACCCGCACATACCAGTGACAAACACCAACTGTTGCTGTTTTCCGATCAAGCCATGTATGCAGCAAAGGCTGCTGGAAAGAACACGCTTCGGGTCTGGAGCCACGAATGTGCTCAGATCGCGGCTGCCAAAGAAGACCCTTGTTAGGGTCTTTCTTCGCTTGCCGTATGGAAGGGTCAAGCCCTTAGGGAGGGGAAGAATGTGAGCACAGGATTTGATTATGCAGCGCTCCTAAACGAAACAGTGGAAGAGTGCCGGCCGCATGCGGAAAGAGGCCAGCTCCCAAGTTACATTCCCGAGCTGAAGAAAGGCAATCCCAAGCTGGCTGGTATTGCCCTGCAGACCACGACGGGGCTGTTTGAGGCCGGCGATACCAGGGTGGATTTCACGCTGCAGAGCATTTCTAAGGTGTTCAGCCTTCTGGTGGCCATTGAGGAACGGGGCCCTGAGGCCGTGTTTGCCAAAGTAGGCTCGGAGCCCACTGGCGATCCCTTTAACAGCATAGTGAAACTGGAAACCTCCGAAAAGAAGCCGCCGAACCCCATGATCAATGCTGGAGCCATAGCTGTCTGCTCCCTCATTCCCGGCGCTTCAGTGGAGGAAAGGTTCGGGCGTATAGCTGGCTTGCTGGAGCGGATTTTGGATCGCCCCATTAAGATTGATGAGGCGGTATACCAATCGGAGAAGGAAACGGGCCATCGCAACAGAGCTTTGGCCCATTTCCTCAAAGACATCAACTGCCTGGAGGGGGATGTGGAGGAAGTACTGGATCTGTACTTCCGTCAGTGTTCCATTCTTGTTAATTGTGCCGATCTAGCCCGCATAGGGATGTTTTTCGCTGCGAAGGGTATAAATGGAGCGGGAACTCCGCTGGTGTCTGCCCGTGCGGTGCGCCTGGTGTCCACATTCATGGTAACCTGCGGGATGTACAACGGCTCGGGTGAGTTCGCCATTCAGGTGGGAATCCCAGCTAAGAGCGGAGTGTCCGGTGGGATCCTGGGTGTGGTTCCCGGCCGCTTCGGCGTCGCCACCTTCGGCCCGGCGCTGGACCGCAAGGGCAACAGCGTGGTGGGCATCAGCATGCTAAAGCGCATCTCGGAGGTCCTCGACTTCAGCATCTTTTAGGGGAGAGTGCTATGGGCAAGGAGCGCATAACATTTTCGACCAGGAGGTTCCTGGTGGGCAGGGCGGGTCCTTTCCCGCGCGTGGTTTTTCGCGAGGAGGTTATGCAGGCGCTGGACCGGTACTCTCATATGCATGCCCTTGGTGAGCAGGGCGGCTTCCTGGTAGGGAGGAAGCAGGAGCTGAAGAGCGCAGAGCAGTATGAAATCATGGTAGAACGGTTTGTCCCCATCCCCCAGAGAAGCGGCGCATCGCGCCTGGTCATCAACCAGGAGCACTATGACAGCGTGCAGAGCGCCCTAGTTCGGCGTGGGTCTGGTGAGGAGATTGTGGGCTGGGCCCACACGCACCCCGGGTTTGGGGTGTTTTTGTCCACTTTCGACAAGGAGCAGCACGAGCGCTTTTTCCCCGAGCCTTGGCAGATCGCCTATGTGATGGACAACCAAGCCTCTGTGCGTGCTGTCTACCAGGTGGTGGACGGCGCATGGAACCGCCTGCCGGGTTACTATGTGCTCCGGGAAATGGCCGAGAACGAAATCGGCATCGCACCCAGCAAGGGAGCCGCCAGTCCGGCCCTCCGGGTGGTGCTGGCTGTTTTGCTCCTGGCGCTCCTGATTGCCGGTGGTTCGTACGGCTATACACTGCTGCGGGATCTCTACTTCAGTCCAAACAAGGAGCATACCCAGACCGTGGTGGGGGATGTTCAGCCGCAGAGCGCTGTCCTGGAGGAGCAGGGGGAGGTTCCCGTCCGGGAGGCGGCTGCTCCAGAAGAGCAGTCTGAAGCTCCAGCGGTTCCCACCCAGACCAGCCTAGCGCCGCCATCCACAGTTCCACGCTATAGGGAGTACGTGGTTAAACGGGGGGACAACCTGTGGTCCATCGCCGAGGAGCTCTGGGGGGATCCCAGCCTGTACCGCATTATCGCTGAGGAGAACGGAATTACCAATCCCAGCATGATCAGGGTGGGTACCGTTTTGACTGTGCCCGTCGATCCTCGGAATAATGACTGAAATGTCAGACATATCAGCTGGCAATTCATAAATTTTAAAAAGTAAGCAGGACTTCCTCAACTTCCCTAGAATATGGACTGTCACCGGGGAGGGTTTGAGGAGGTGGCTCGTATTAAGAAACTAGACCCTTTTTATGTTCAATCGACGTTGGAGTTTCTAGGCAAAGCTTGTGCGGGGCACCCTCATCTGCGAGTGAAGATAGCCATCGATTGCGTGGCCAAGGGGTATGCCACCCATGAGCAAGTTGCTGAGTTTGTCGGACTAAGTACGGAGAACTGGAAGCAGTATTATGAGAACTTCCAGGAAGGAAACCTTGACAGGATACCAAAGGTCTTGAAAACCCTTGTCCCGGCCCGTGACCTGAGGTTCCTCGCCGGTTTCACTGACGAGCAGCTGCACGGACTGGTCCGGGCTCTGGATTCATCCCTCCAGGAGCAGCTGGGGAACCTCTTGTGGAGGGCGTTCTCGGTTTGGGAATACCAGGTCAAGCAGGCTGAGGCTAGGCGCTAAACCAAAAAGAGAGTCGACAGACCCTAAGGTCCATCGACTCTTCTCTTTTGCGTTAGCTGTTCTTCTTTTCTGCAATCTCCTCTTGGATTTGCTCCAGGAAGGCCTGCACATCCAAGGCGCCCAGGTCCCCCTGACGCCTGTGGCGCACAGACACCTGGCCGCTTTCCTGCTCCTTCTTACCCACGATGAGCATGTAGGGAACCTGCTGCAGCTGGGCTTCGCGGATCTTCTTGCCCATCTTTTCATCCCTGCGGTCCACCTCCACCCGGATGCCCTCAGCGAAGAGGCGGTCAGCCACTTCCTGGGCGTAGGGGAGGACCTCATCGTTCACGGGGATTACCTGTACCTGCACCGGCGCCAGCCAGGTGGGGAAGGCTCCTGCTGTGTGCTCCGTGAGGATGGCTATGAAGCGCTCCAGGGCTCCGTAGAGTACCCGGTGGAGCATGACTGGACGCTTCCGCTCGTTGTTCTCGTCGATGTAGACTAAATCAAAACGTTCCGGCATGGCGAAGTCCAGCTGGATGGTGGCGCACTGCCAGGTCCGGCCCAGGCTGTCCTCTAAGTGGAAGTCGATCTTGGGACCGTAGAAGGCTCCGTCCCCTTCATTGACCACATAGTCCAGCCCTTTGATTTCCAGGGCCTTCCTCAGCGCTTCAGTAGCCTGCTCCCACATCTCGTCATCGCCGATGGCGTTTTCCGGCTTGGTGGACAGCTCCACATGGTACTTGAAGCCGAATGCCCGGTACACGTCGTCCACGAAGTCGATCACGCCAATGATCTCGTCCAGAATCTGGGAGGGAAGCATGAAGATATGGGCGTCGTCCTGGGTAAAGGCCCTAATGCGCATGAGTCCGTGCAGGGTGCCGGAAAGTTCATGGCGGTGCACCAGGCCCATTTCCGCCATGCGGATGGGCAGATCCCGGTAGGAGTGGAGCTTGCGCTTGTACATGAGCATAGCTCCAGGGCAGTTCATGGGCTTAATGGCAAAGGTCTGCTCGTCGATGGAGGAGAAGTACATGTTCTCCTTGTAGTTGTCCCAGTGGCCCGATCTGTGCCACAGCTCCTCGTGGAGCATGATGGGGGTCTTGATTTCCACGTAGCCCCGCTTGCGGTGTTCTTCCCGCCAGTATTCCTCCAACTGGTTGCGGAGCACCATGCCCTTGGGGTGGAAAAAGGGGAAGCCGGGTCCTTCGTCTTGAATGCTGAACAGGTCAAGCTGCCTGCCCAGCACCCTGTGGTCACGCTTGGCCGCTTCCTCCAGCATGCGCAGGTGTTCCTTGAGATCCTCCTTCTTCAGGAAGGCAGTCCCGTAGATGCGCTGCAGCATCTGGCGCTGGGAGTCACCGCGCCAGTAGGCACCGGCGATGCTCTGCAGTTTGAAATGCTTGACCTGGGAGGTCCTTTCCAGGTGGGGTCCCCGGCAGAGGTCCACAAACTCACCTTGGCGGTAGATGCTAACCTGCTCCTCCAGACCCTCCAAGAGTTCCAGTTTGTAATCCTGGTTCTGAGCTCTAAACAGGGCCACAGCATCCCCATTGCTGATCTCCTCGCGCACGATGGGCAGATCCTCAGCAATGATCTTCTTCATTTCCTCCTCGATCTTCTCCAAATCGTCTGGAGTAAACCTATGCTCCAGATCGAAATCGTAATAGAAGCCGTTCTTGATCACGGGGCCAATGGCAATCTTGGTATCAGGCCACAACCTCAATACGGCCTGGGCCATGATGTGGGCAGTGGTGTGCCGCAAAATCTCCTCTTGATTGGCCAAAACCATGTTTTCTTCCATGCCTATTCTCTCCTTTCTTGGGAATACAAAAAAACCTCCATCCACATGGGACGAGGTTGTCGCGGTTCCACCCAAATTGATCGCACAGCAAAAGTGCGATCCACTCGTTATGCAGGTAACGGCTGCCCCGGCTCGGCTTACTGTTAGTTCGGCCGGCAACTCCTAGGTGGTTTTCACCACGGCATCCCTGCGGGAGCTCTCAGCGGCTCACTCCCTTCTCTGTCAGGTTAGCGGCGGTTACTCTTCCTAATCATCGCTTTTCTATCTATTGGCTTTTAGCATACCCGCCTTGGGGCCGTTTGTCAAGGGGGAATGACAAGGTTGTGCCCCCGCACCGCACCCTTTTCAGTCCACATCCTGCAGGGCAAGCATGGGCGCGCCGCTTTGGGCATGGGACTTGATGAGCGCATATACTAGACTATCTTCCTCAATCCCGGGCAAGTGGAGAATATCCAGCACTTCAACGACCATGGCGATGCTGGCGTCTTTGATCAGGATCGCTGAGTCCTCCAGGGTGTAATTCAGATCTGCAAACTTATCCACTTCATGGGAATGCTGGAAGCCCAGTTTGCTCATGACATCATGCTGCAGCGTGCTCAACACGCTAACACCGATGATATCGCCCTTGGCGATGTTTCTTCCCGTGACGCTTTGCGCACCCAGGAGGAGAACGATCCTATCGTAATCAACTTGCGTGGCCCAAGAACAGATCATGCCATACTTACGCTCATTCTTCTGGAAACACACGGCGTTGACGCCGTAATGGAAGGCGTTGAACCCCATTCGTCTGCAGAGCTCCTTTCCACGTTGAGTTGGCCAAAGCAGGAGTTTGGGCAGAATAGGAGAAATTGGTACCCTACTTATTGCCTAGCGAGGAGGAAGGATTATGCGGATCGGAATCATCAGTGATACCCACGGAAGCACCCGCGCTTGGCTTGATGCCATCAACGGGCCCTTCAAAGATGCCGAACAGATCTGGCACTGCGGCGATGTGCTTTACCACGGAGCCCGCAATCCCCTGCCCAAGGGCTACGACACCCAGGAGTTGTTCGAGCTGATCAACAACTGCTCCATTCCCATTCGTGCCGTGCGGGGCAACTGTGACAGCGAAGTAGATCAAATGGTTTTGGATATAGTCCTGCAGGACCCCTATTTCTTCGCTGAGCTGCCCTTCGGGAGGGCCCTGGTAACCCACGGCCACCACTACGGTCCGGAGATCATGGAAGCCATGATCCAGCGCTTCCAGATTAAGCTCTGGGTCAGCGGCCACACCCACGAACCGGTCCTGCAGCGCAGGGGAGAGGCTGTTTTCCTCAATCCCGGCAGCCCGGCTCTGCCCAAGGGGAGAGAACCCCGCCGCAGCGTGGCGCTGTTGACCGGCAGTTCAGTGGAGCTGTACGATCTGGACAAAGGACAGGTATTTGCCCGGCTGGACCTCTAGAGGCCCAGCCTTTCGTTCTGCTTCTGCCAGTAGTGCCTGAACCAAAGGTTGCCCCTAATTTGGCCGGCATTGCTCCGGCTGCGCTCCACGGTGTCTTCCACCAGCTCCTGCTCCCTCTGCCAGGCCTGTTTCATGATCACTTCCAGCTGGACCGGATTGGCTTCACCGCCTATGGGCGCTTGGGCCAGGAACAGAAATTCCTGCTCCAACTCCGCAGCGAGCCTGCGGTACTCCTTGAGATCTGGAACTTTGTTCTGGAGCACCAAGCGGTGCAGCTCTTCCCGGAGCATCCAGAACTGCAGCGCTTCCTCTTCCTGGTTTTCAGAAAAGACGATGTCGTTTTCCGTCATCCAGTAAGGCTTAAAGATGGAGATGCAGGGGGTGGAGCTGCCCGTGAGCCAGTAGGTATCAAGGTCGCTGGTTAGGTGGGCCACATAGCTGCCAGTGGCGTGATCGCCCACCAGGCCGCCGGCATGCATGCATACGCTGCGTACGGAGGGAGTGGAAAAGGGGCTGCCTTCTTCCAGCTTGGGTTCATGGGAGCGCAGGATTTCCAGCATTGTCTGCACAGTAATCCGGCCCTTTTCCTGCTCTAGCCGCCGGGAACAGGCTGTTTCCCGGTTGGAGGCCCCGCTGAAGGTTGTGATCAGCTGGTTGGTATAGCAGCGGGCGAAGTGGAAGTCCTCTTCGGAACTGCACCACTTGCGGGAGATGGCGTAGTTGATCAGCTCAGGATGGGCCAGATCGAAATCGCTGCCGATACTGAGGCGGTTGGAAATGGCATACACATCCTGCACCTTTTTCGCGGCCCAGAAAGGGCCTGCCGTTTCCAACACCCAGGCAGACTCGCGGTCAGCGATGAGGAAAGAGTTGTGGTAGTAGAACTGTTTTCCATAGCCGCAGTTGCCTCCCTGGCCGTGCTTGGCCAGGAGGTCTGTGATCAGGTGCACCGCCTCCAGGCTGGTGCGGCAGCGCTCCAGGGCCAACCTAAGCAGATCCATGCCCAAGAGGCTGGGAGGCCCCTGCTTAACTTTGGTGAACACCGCTTCGTTGCCGATGTTCAGGCCGAACTCATTGGCCCCCATTTCCGCACCCCACATCCAGGAAGGCTTGAGCAGGAGCACATCGTAAGTCTCTTCCACCTGGTCGATGGTGATGTAGGTGCACTGCACCTGCGATCCTTTGGGGTGTTTCTTTCTGGGGATGCGGATCAGCAGGTGCGGTTCATTGGGCTGCCGGTCGCTGTTCTTGGCAAAGATCACACTGCCGTCTGCCGTAGCGCTGCCTAGGGCTACCATGGTATCGCACACGAATATCAACTCCTCCATGGGCGTTTCCCTGTTTACTTCTCCCTGGGCGCCGGGGATCCTGTTAACCGGGATGAGGTGAGGGGTTTGAGGGCTTAAGTCTCCAAAAAATCGAGGAATACATAGAAAACAATCGATAGAGGGCAAAAAGCCGGTCAAAACGGGGGAAAACCCCCAAGCAACGTTTTGATCAGCGCCTGGCAAAGGGATATAGTGATATACGTGACAATGTGCTTGTCCCTTGTCTAAGAGACCGCTCCCGGAAGCGGCAGCGGTTTGATGGAGGAATGAAGCAGGATGTACTGGACTTTAATTGTCATACTTTTCCCGATTTTATGCGCAGCGGCAGCGGCCAGGATTTACGAAAGACGCACTGAATCCCTCTTTGCCATTGCAGTATCGGCAATCACCTTCCTGGGTAGTGTAGCCAACGTGTTTTTGGTACGGGGTGGAGCTTTATACACCTGGGGATTGGGAACCCTGGGTATTTTTGAGTCCATGCTCAGGCTCGACTCCCTTTCAGCCCTGTTTAGCCTGTTCAGTTCCTTCGTCTGGCTGGCGGCGGCCATTTATATGTACAGCTATATGCGCTACGAAGAACATATCACATCTTTTTACACCTACTTCTTAATTACCCTGGGTGCAACCCAAGGCATCTTTTTGGCTGGCAACTTCATCGTACTGTTGGTCTTTTTTGAGCTCATGTCCTTTACTTCAGGCGCTTGGGTAAAGCATCACGAGAGTCAAGAAGCGGAGCAGGCCGAATCCTTGTACCACCATCTGAGCTTAGCTGCTGGGGTTTTCATGGGCGTTGCTGTGATCCTGCTATACCTAGCCGGAGTCGCCCCCGTAGTTGGGTCTCCCGCAGTCAACCCAAGAAGCACCACCCCGTTTATCTGGGCGGTTTTGCTCCTGATGGGCGCCTTTGGCATCAAAGCGGGCATGTTTCCCCTCCATATCTGGCTGCCCAAAGCGCACCCCGTGGCACCCACGCCCGCCAGCGCTCTATTGTCAGGAATCCTGATTAAGACCGGTGCCTACGGCCTGATCCGCACAGGTCAGCTGGTAAACTGGGGTCAGACCGCCCTAATTCCCTGGGCGGGAACGCTGTTGGTTGTGGTGGGCAGCATCACCATGCTCTTAGGCGTCTGCCTTGCTCTACTGCAGGGCAATGCCAAGCGGCTTCTGGCCTATCACAGCGTCAGCCAGATGGGCTACATTATTCTCGGCATTGGTGCCGCCCTGTTCCTCAAGAATGACGGCGCCTTCGGCATTGCCGGGGCCGTTCTCCATTCGCTGAACCATGCCCTCTTCAAGTCTGCACTCTTTTTTGGCGTGGGTATCATCATTTTGGGAACAGGCGAAGCGGATCTATATAAACTCGGCGGATTGTGGAAGCGATTCCCCCTGACCGGGATCATGATGCTCATTGCAGCCCTGGGCATCACAGGCACCCCTGGGCTCAACGGTTATATCAGCAAGACCCTGCTGCACCACGGCATTTTAGAGGCAGCTGCCACGGGCAGGCCCATCATGGTCTGGGCAGAACGCATTTTTACCCTGGTTGGGGTGGGTACCACGGCATCCTTTATCAAGCTCATGGGCCTGGCCTTTTTGGGCAAGCAGAAGACGCCTGTGAAGTTCAACCGCGGTGAAAACAAGGCTTTAGCCGTAGCCATGCTTATGCTCTCCGCAGCCATGCTGGTCATTGGCACCATGCCCGAGTGGGCTTTGGGGCTCCTGGTGGAGCCCGCAGCTGAAAGCTGCGGCACTGTGGGACTTTCCGTTTTGGGACACGTAGATTTCTTCACCTGGCCCGCGATTCGGGGCATGCTCCTTACTCTCCTGGCGGGGTTTCTCCTCTTCGCGGTGGGCATGAAAACGCACCTCTTCCATCTGCAGCTGCCCAAGTGGCTGAGCATTGATTGGGCAGTGAGGACTGCCTGGAAGAAGTTGGTTCAGATCACCCGAGGCGGGGAGCAGGTAGAGAAGTAGGCGAAGGTACGTAAGGCGAGAGGCAGCAGACAGGGGCTGCCTCTTTTCTTGTTCCTTGCCTCCCGCTTTCCAAATGGGTTATACTTAAATCATGAGGCAAGCAAGGAGAGGATCGCATGGCCATAGTAGAACTGGATGGCGTGAAGAAGGTTTACTATTTAGGCAAGGCTGAAGTGCATGCTCTGCGGGGCGTGTCTTTTTCCATAGAGAAGGGTGATTTCGCCTCCATCGTGGGTCCATCGGGCTCCGGGAAATCTACGATTCTCAACCTGGTCGGCTGCATCGACCAGCCCACTGAAGGAAGGGTGAAGATCAATGGTACGCTCACTGAGGGCCTCAGCGATAAAGAGCTGACCAACCTGCGCCACAAAACCGTGGGTTTCATCTTTCAATCCTTCAACTTGATTCCCGTTTTGAATGTCTATGAGAACATAGAGTTTCCGCTGCTTCTAGGCAGGGATAGGCCCAGCAGGAAAGAGGCGCGGGAATGGATTGAGTACTTAATCGAGGCGGTGGGGCTGGCCGACCACATGCACCACAAATCCAATGAGCTGTCGGGCGGTCAGAGGCAGAGGGTGGCCATTGCCAGGGCCCTGGCTACTAAGCCCGAAATCGTTCTGGCCGACGAACCCACGGCCAACCTAGACTCCAAGACGGGCCAGAGCATTATCGAACTCATGAAAAAGATGAATGCAGAATTGAACACCACCTTCATCTTCTCCACCCATGACACCACCATCATGAGCATTGCCGATCACGTGATCCGTTTGCTGGACGGTTTGGTGGTGGAAGACACTAAGGCCCGGGCTGCGGCGGGTGGGCTGTCATGAGGATCCTGCTCACCATTGCCTGGCGCAATGTGCGCCAGCACAAGGTTAAGACTACCATCATCGGGTTGATCATGGTCATCGGGATCATGGTTCTGGTTGTGGGCAACTCCTTCATGGATACAGCCGCCTCAGGCATTGAACGCTACTACATCAAGAACTACACCGGCCACCTCATGATCACCGGCAAAACAAGAGGACATCTCACCCTCTTCGGCTTTCAGGACATGACCGCCATGGAGCAGCCGGTGCCCAGGATTCCCGACTACGCCGAAGTTGTGGAGTTTGCCAAATCACTCCCCTACGTGGAAGCAGTAAATCCCCAGGTATCTGCCACCGCCGTGGTCTCCCGGGGAGAGAAGACGCTCGGCGCCACCCAGCTTTTCGGAGTCATTCCCGAACAGTATCAGGCCATGTTTCCCGAGAACGTGGAGATCTTGGAGGGAGGCTTCTGGCAGCCGGGTGAGCAGGGAGTGCTCCTAAACGAAGCCGTGGCGGAGCTTTTGGAGAAGCAGGTGGGCTTCACGTTCCGGCCCGGCGATAAGCTTTTGTTCACATCCGTGAGCACCCATACGGGTATGAAGATCCGGGAGGTTGAGATCACGGGCATCTTTCGCTTCAAGCAGTCCAATGTGCAGCTCGATATGGTCTCGCTCATGGATATTTCCAACGCCCGGGCCCTGGCGGGCATGGTGGTGGGCTATGCGGATCCAGCGGAGCTGACCAGCGAGGAACAGCGCTTTTTGGGAGAGATAGATGAGGAGAGTATCTTTGGATCTGCCGATGCCCTGTTTACGGAAGTGATTGTGGAAGGGCCCGCTGCTGGCGACGACTATTGGTTCTCTCTGTTCGAGGAGACTGAAACCCAGTACGAAGCCGTGCCGGAGGATAGCGGTGCTTGGCAGTACCTCTTGCTGCGCCTCACCGATGAGAAGTACCTCAGGCAGGCGCAGGAGGCTTTTGAGGAGTTTTTCGCCCAAAAGGGCATTGCCGCCCAGACCCGGGACTGGCGGCAGGGGGCGGGGGCCCTGGCTGAACTGTCGTACGGGATCAAGAGTGTATTCAACACTATTGTCCTGATCATTGCCGTTGTGGCAGTGATTATCATCATGAATACCCTGGTCATCTCGGTGACTGAACGCATGAGTGAGATCGGGACCATGCGGGCCATTGGCGCCCAGAAGAGTTTTGTCCGGCGCATGATTGTCCTGGAGACCATGCTCCTTGCCGGGATTTCCGGCACCGTGGGTGTGGGCGTTGGTGCTTTGGTCCTTTTTGTCTTGAACAGGATTGGCCTGAAGGCCAGCAACGTATTCTTTGAGATTATTTACGGAGGGCCCGAGCTCAGGCCGGAGTTGTCGCTGTCTTCGGTTCTGCTCTCCTTAGTCGTGATAGTGGCGGTTGGTGCCATATCCAGCGCCTACCCCACAGCACTTGTGATGAGAACTTCGCCGCTCAAGGCCATGGAAAGCTCGAGGTGATCGAATGTTCACGCTGAAAGTGGCATTCCGCAACATCTCCCGTCAGAGAAAGCGCAGTTTCCTTTTGGCGGGCGCCATTGCCTTCGGGATGCTGGTCATTACCATCATCAACGCCTTAACCGGAGGTTTGGTGGGAAACATCCGGGAGAACTTTTCCCATGCCTTGGGAGGCCATGTGTTCATTACTGGACGGGAATTTAACGAACGCGGCCAGGTGATCACCAAGATCCGCCCCGATGAGCGGCTGGACCAGCTGCTGGAGGAGAATGCAGATCGGATTCAGGCCTTCACCAAAAGGAGCCAGGCCCTGCCTTCCTTGATTTTCGGCTCCAAGCAGACCATGCACTTGGTTTACGGTGTGGATTTTCACGAGGAAGACAAACTCCTGGGCAGCTTGGTGGTGACCCAAGGCTCTTTGGACCAGGTGCTCCAGGCGGAGAATGCCGTGATTCTGCCTCTGCCGGCGGCTGAACGCTTGGGCGTGGAGGTGGGGGAGACCATTTTGATCAAGCTGGAGACCCTCACGGGGCAGCATAATGTGGGAGAGCTTGTGGTGGCTGCCTTTGTGGAAGATCAGGAGCAGTTCGGCCTCTCCGCAGCCTACGTGAGTAGGGCTTATCTTAACAGCCTCCTGGGCCTGGGCCCACACGAATACCAGATGCTGAACATGTTTGTGACCGATTTAGACGTTGTGGAGGAATTTACCCGCACTTTCAGAGAAGGGCTGCTTATGCCCGGGGAGGAGCAGGAAGAAGAGGAGCCCAATGTTACGGTGAGCGTGGGCGGGGTGCCTTTGGAGCCGGTGCCCAGGCAGGAAAGGATTACCCGTTGGGAAGGGACGCGCTACCGGGTAATGAACATCAACCAGATCATGGAGCCCGTGGAACTGGCCGTGGGGGTGCTGAACCGGGTGGGGTTGGTGATCTTCATTATCTTGCTCCTGGTGACCATGGTGGGCATCACCAACACTTTCAGGATGATTCTCCTGGAGCGTACCCGGGAGATCGGCACCATGCGGGCCTTTGGCATGCACAAAAGCCAGGTGCAGCAGATCTTCCTTTGGGAGGCTGTGCTGCTGGGCTTGGTGGGCTGCGCCGCGGGGCTGGCTCTATCCGGATTGACCATCCTGGTGGTGGGCAATTGGCCCCTCAATGTTGACCCTTCGCTGCAGTTTTTCCTGCAGCAGGGCCGCATCACCTTCCGCCTTTCCCTGAATGACCTGATCCTGAACCTGGTTTTGGTTGTCCTCACCAGCCTGTTGGCTGCCTACTGGCCGGCACGGGCCGCAGCCAGGCTTTCACCCATCAAGGCGCTCAGTTCGCATACTTAGGGAGGTTGCCATGAAGAAAGCACTGTTGATTATTACCGCCGCTTTGTTGCTTCTGTGCCTTGTCCCGGCGGTTCAGGCCGAGGATTTGAGCCACATTCGAGCTATTCTGGAGAAAATAGATGCCCAGTCCCGTTTTGAGGGCACGGACTTCTCAGCCGTGCTCACCCTGATTGTGGAAGACCCCGAGGAAGGGATCGAGAAACTGGTGGTCAGGCAGTTCAGGCGGGATGATGGAGAGCGTTACCTCCTTCTGATCCAGGAGCCGGTAACCCAAAAGGGCCAGGGGTATCTCCTGGAGGGCGACAACCTCTGGTTCTATGATCCTTCCAGCAGGCAGTTCGCCCATACTTCCCTGAAAGAGACGTTTCAGGACTCCGATGTGCGCAATGCGGACTTCGGCAGCAGCAGCTACGCTTCGTCCTATGAGGTGGAGGGCTACTTCGATGGTATGCTGGGCAACTTCGAGGTGTACATCATCGACCTGAAGGCGGTGGATGATACCGTTCCCTTCCCCTACGCAACGATCTGGGTCACCAAGGACACCAACCTAGTGCTCAAGGCGGAGGAGTACAGCTTAACCCGCAGGCTCATGCGCTCAGCACTGTTCCCCAAGTATGCCAAGGTGGGGGAAGCGATCATCCCCGTGCAGATGGTCTTCCTGGACGAGTTGGTGGAGGGCAAGAAGACCCAGGTGAGCCTGAGCGAAATTTCGGTAGCAGAGATACCTGATCACGTCTTTACCAAAGCGTATATCGAGAGGGTTAACCGGTAGAGAAGCTCAAGGAGGGTAACCATGCGCAGAACAGTTCTCTTAGCCGCGCTGCTGGTGCTCATGCTGACCGGCACAAGCTGGGCCTTTGACTTTGATGATCTTTTTGGCGAGGACCTATTTGTTGAGCTGGAAATGGAAGAGGGGGCTCTGGCCCCGGAAGAGGCCCTGCTAGTCCAGGATCGCCTGGATGTGGGAGGCAGTTACTCCTTCAATCTGCGGGCGTCCCGAACCATGGTCAAGGACGGAGATGACAGCAGCAAACTTGATGTTTCCCTGGGCAGCCAGCTTTACCTGGACGCCAGACCTGACCCGAACTTCCGCGCTTTTGGAAAAGCCGGCCTTAAGTACAACGTAACTGAAGATAAGGATCCCCTAAAGGTCAAGCTTCTGGAGCTCTTTGCGGATTTCAACTACGACAACAGGGTCTTCTTTAGGGCGGGCAAGCAGAACGTAAAATGGGGCGTGGGCTACTTTTTCAGCCCGGCAGACATTGTCAACATCGGGCGCATCGATCCGCTGGACCCAGAGGCGGAGCGGGAGGGATCTGTGGCCCTGAAAATCCACTACCCCAAGGGCAGCAACAACTATTACCTCTACACACTTTTTGACGGGGTGAAGGAGGCCAAGCAGATCGCCCTGGCTCCCAAAATGGAGTTTGTGGTGGGCAAGACCGAAGTGGGCCTGGGCGGGTTCTACCAGCACGGCAAACATCCCATGCTCATGGCCACTGTCTCGTCTTCCTTCGGTGAGGTGGGCTTCTTCGGTGAAGCAGTGCTGAACTTCGGTTCGGA
>FIZK01000024.1:0-11326 GCA_900018335.1 uncultured Clostridia bacterium
TCATGTTCCGGCGCGGTGAAGAACTTCTCCGGGGGAGCTTGCTCCACGATGTTCCCCTCGTCAAAAAAGATCACCCTGTCCGCCACTTCCCGGGCAAAACCCATTTCATGGGTGACCACAAGCATGGTCATGCCGCCTTCGGCCAGCCCCTTCATGACGTCTAGGACTTCGGCAATCATCTCCGGATCCAAAGCGGAGGTAGGCTCATCGAACAGCATAACCTGGGGCTGCATTGCCAGGGCCCTGGCAATGGCCACCCGCTGCTTCTGGCCGCCGGAGGTGGCCGCGGGATACTTGTCCGCCTGATCGCGGATGCCCACCTTAGCCAAAAGATCCAGGGCCAGCTCTGTGGCCTCTTCCTTGGGCATCTTCTTCACCTTCCGGGGGGCCAGGGAGACGTTTTCCAACACGGTCATGTGCGGGAAAAGGTTGAAGTCCTGAAACACCATGCCCACCTTCTTGGCCACCTCAGTGGATCTTGTTTTGGGATCATGGATGGGCAGCCCGTCCACGTAAATCGCGCCCTTGTCGATCTTTTCTAAACCGTTGATGCAGCGGATAAACGTGCTCTTCCCGGAACCGCTGGGCCCGCAGATCACCACAACTTCCTTCTCCCGCACCTGCAGGCTGACCCCCTTGAGGATCTGCAGCGCTCCAAAGGATTTATGCACTTGTTGTACATCCACAATCACTTTGCTTAGTTCCTTTTCCTTCATCGTTCTGCTCCTTCGACTAACTGACTGACCTAGCTTGTTCTATTATAGTACTTATCACCGCTCACCGCCAGGGCGCCAGGAAAATCGAAGCGGGTATCTCCTGGAGAAGATACCCGCCTGCCTTTCTTTAAGTCATTCTACGCTCATGAGCACCAAGTGTTCGGGACTGACGCTGACCATCCCCCGGCCGCGGTTCTCGGCGTAGAACTCATCGATTTCCATCGTGACCTGCTCGGGGATGAATTTCTCCTTAGGATCCCAGCGCCGCCCGATATCGGGCACGGAGCGGAACAGCATCTTGGTGTAGGGATGAACCGGGTTGTGGTAAACCTCAGCCGTGGCGCCCTGTTCCACCAACCGGCCCTGATGCATGATCATGGTGTAATCGCTCACGTAATAACCCAGGGCTAAATCGTGGGTGATGAACAGCACCGACATGCCCGTGTCCCGGCAGATATCCACCAGCAAATTGAGGATGCCCATGCGGGTGGAAGCGTCCAGCATGCTGATTAACTCATCGGCAACAAGGATTTCCACGTCCATGAGCAGCGCCCTGGCGATGAGCAGCCGCTGCAGCTGTCCCCCGCTGAGCTGATGGGGGAAATGGGACAGAATCCGATCCGGGTTCAGGTTAACGCGCATCAAGGCTTCCCGGGTCCGGGCTTCCCGATCCCGCACCTCCGGCATGAACACATCGTAAACCATGTCAAACACCCGATCCACCCGGAACAGGGGGTTGAAGGAAGAAAACGGATCTTGGAAGATGCCCTGTACCCTGCGGTAGTATTCCCGGCGTTCCGCTCTGCTCCGCAGCTGGGCGATGTCCTTCCCGTGGAAGTAGATGCTGCCGGAAGTGGGGCGGAGCAGCTTCAGCATCATGCGGCCGATGGTTGTCTTGCCGCTCCCGCTCTCCCCAATCAAGGAGAGGATTGTCCCGGGGTACATGGCAAAGGAGACGTCTTTCACCGCCGTGGTGTATTCCCGGAAGAAAACGCCGCTGCTGAAAATCTTCGTCAAGTTCTCAATGGAGATGATGGGCTCCTTGCTTACCTCAGCCAACGCGCTCCCCTCCAATCTCCTGGTAATGCCAGCAAGCAATGCTGTGGTCAGGGTCGATGTTTTCGGTAACGGGCGTCTGTTCACACTGCTTGGTGCGGTACGGGCATCTCTCCCGGAAGCGGCAGCCGGGGCCGATCTCCAAGAGCTCCGGCGGTGTGCCCTTAATCCCTTCCAGCCTTTCATCCTTGATCTGCACCCCCACCTTGGGCAGGGAACTGAGCAGTGCCTGGGTGTAGGGATGGCGCGGCTCGTGGACGATGGTCTCAACGGGGCCCGTTTCCACCACATGCCCGCCGTACATAATCAAAAGTCGATCCGCAATCTGGTAGAGGATGGCCAGATCGTGGGTGATGAAGATGGCCGAACCGATGATCCCCTTTTCCCGCAGCTCCACCAGGAGAGTGGCGGCAAAACGCTGGGAACTCACATCCAAGGCGGAAGTAATTTCATCGGCGATGACGAGCTCTGGGTTGAGGATGGTGGAGATGACCATGATCACCCGCTGCTTCATGCCCCCCGAGAGCTCGATGGGGTATTTGCCCAGCACCGCTGGATCCAGATTGACAAAGCGCATGCGCTCCTCCACCTTGGCAAAGAAGGAGCGATCGGGGTGAATGCCGTGCTCCCGCACTAGATCCGTGACGAACTCCCCGATCTTTTTGGTGGGGCTCAGGGCATCCAGGGCGTACTGGGGAATTATCGAAATCCTGCTCAGGCGCAGTTTGCGAAACTCCTCCGCGCCCATGGCCATGATATCCTGGCCCAGGAACAACGCCTTTCCGGAAATGTGCTTTAAGGGCGGTTTGCGCAGCATGAGCGTGTGGGCCAAAGTACTCTTGCCGCAGCCCGATTCTCCAGCAATGCCCAGTATCTCGCCCCTGCGCACCTGGAAGGTCACTCCGTCCACGGCTTTTACATCGCCCTTGAGGATGCGGTAATATGCGCACAGTTCCTGAACATCTAAGATCACGTCTGCTGCCATGCTTACAACTCCCTTAACCGCGGATTGAACACTTCATCAAGGCCCGTGTTGATGAAGTACAGCGACACAATGAGCATGGTCAAGATGAGGCCGGGAATGATGGTCCACCACCACATGCCCAAATGCAGAGCGTTCCAGTTCACGGCGTTCTGCAGCACCAAACCCAGGGAGATTCCCCGCGTGGGCCCCAAACCCAGAAACTCCAAGCCCACAGAGGAGAGGATGGTTCCGTTGAACTGCAGGATGTACACCATGAACACATAGGAAAACATGTTCGCGGCAATGTCCTCCCGGATGATGCGGAAGGTGGGCGCCGCGGAAATGCGGGACAGGTTCACAAACTCCTGGCTTTTTAAAGACAGGGTTTGGGAACGCACCGCCCGGGCTGTCCAGGGCCAGGCGGTTGCCGCCACGATGAGGGATTGGGTGACAATGCCCCGGTAGGGCAGATAAGCGGAGAGGATGATCAATAGAGCCAGGGAAGGAAGGACCATGAACATGTTGGTGAGCATCATCAGCCCTTCATCTGGCGCCCTCCCGCTGAAAAAGCCGGAGACAAAGCCCACCACCAAGCCGATAGCTGAGGCAATGGTCCCAGCCAGGAAACCCACCAGCAGGGTGGACCGCAGCCCGTACACCACCTGGGTGAACACGTCCCTGCCCATGATGGTGGTGCCGAACCAGTGGGTCTTGGAAGGCCGTTGGTAGCCTGGTCCGGCGAACTCCTCATAGTCGTAAGGGGTGATCATGGGCCCCACAATGGACAGGGCCATGATGGACAGGAAGATGACCACGCCGAAGATGACCTTCTTGTTGGTAATGGCGAAATAGAGGTTCTCGTGCCTTCTCCAGAAATCTCTCGCTGCCACCTGCTACACCTCCCCCGAATAGGAGTGGCGCACCCGCGGGTCAATGAACATGTAGATGATATCCACAGTAAAGTTGGCCAAAAGCACCATGATGATCAGGAACAAAAAGCAGCCTTGGATGAGGAAATAGTCGTTCTGCTTAATGGCCTGCACCATGAGGTAGCCCAAACCGGGATAGGAAAAGACCATCTGGGTAAGCACTGCACCGGAAACGACGGTTCCCAGGCTGATGGCTAGACCCGTTACCTGGGGCAGAATACCATTGCGGAAACCATAGCGCCGGATGAGGCGCTCCCTTGCTCCCAAGGACTCCATGTACTTCGCGTAGTTGGTGTTGGTCTCGTAGATGATCATGTTACGCATACCGATAGCCCACCCTCCCAGCTGGACCAGGAAGAGGGTTAAGAAGGGCATGAACCAGTGCATGAAAAAGTCGGCGATAAACGCCAAATTCCAGCCAGGACGCATGGTGGCGCTGTAGGCGTGGCTGGTGGGAAAGATCCCCAAGACAATGCCCAGCAGATAGGAAACTAGCAGGGCGAACCAAAAATAGGGGGAGGAGGTGAGGAAGTAGAAGACCGGCATGAGGAAGTTGTCGGCCTTTTTGCTGACGCCGGAGAAAGCGCCCAGCTTGTTGCCGATGATCCAGCTGAGAACAATCGCAGGTACCAGGATAATAATGTCATAGATAATGGCATCACGAATGATGCTCAAAACCGGCTTGGGGTACTGGCTGATGCTGATCCCTAAATCTCCTCTGAACAGGGAGCGCCAAAAGCCGAAGTACTGTTGAAGCAAGGGCTGATCCAAGCCAAAAGTCTTAACAAAAAAGCTCTCCAGGATGTCCCTGCCTCCTTCGAGGACCACAAACCGGGAGAGGAGCATGCTGATGGGATCTCCCGGTGCAAAACGCGGAACAGCCCAGTTGAGCGTCACGGCAAAGAAAAAAGTGATGAGATAGATCAGGACCTTTTTGCTGAGATAGCGACCCATGGTCACCCCTTCCTTTCTGGCGGGCTGGTGTGGCTGATGGAGTCCCGGCAGAACCGAAGTCCTGCCGGGACAACATAGCTGAAGTTAGTACTGTTACTGTGCGGGCTGGAGGTTGATGAGCATCTCCACCGTGCCGAACTGCCAGTTGTTAGCCCAGCTGCAGGGATAACCCACAGGGTTGTCCGCCGTTGGCCAGTTGGTCCAGTACTGGGAAGTGCTCTGAGCCCACATACCGTTGAGCCAGAATGGGATGGCCGGCATCTCCACGAGGAGAATCTTTTGGATTTCGGAAGCTACGGCCAAAGACTCGTCGCTCAAGGGCGGCAGCTGGTTGAACTTGTAAATCAGATCAAACAGCTCTTGGTTGTCGTAGCGGCCATAGTTGCCTTCCGTTACATGCGTGCGGTTGATGTTGTGGTTGGCCACCCAGTTCCAGTAGGAGAAGGGCGAACCGGAAATACCGGTACCGTAGTTGTTGATACACATGTCGAAGTCGCCGGTCTGAATCCGTTCGTCGTACAAACCGGCATCCGGGAAGGCCGGGTTAGCATTGATGCCAATAGCCCGGAAGGCTTCGGCGATGATGCGGATGGACTCCATCCAGTCGGTCCAGCCAGAAGGTACGATGATCTCGAAGTCGATGGGGCTGCCATCAGGCATATCGATCCAGCCATCACCGTTCTTGTCTACGTAACCGGCATCTGCCAGCATCTGCTTCGCCAGATCCGGATCATACCAGAAGCCATATTCTTCGGCTACCTGAGCATCGCGGTACTCTGTCCAACCGCCAAAGAGGCCGGTGGAATCGGACACAGGTACCATGCGCTCGAAGACCCGCTCCACAATGATCTCCGGATTTACTGCAAAGGCCAAAGCCCGGCGGAACTTGGCATCGTCCAAGGGCTTGCGCTGTGAGTTGAGGACCAGCATGGCTACGTTGGCGGAAATCATGTAAGGAGGTCCGTCATACCAGGTGGTTAAGCCATACAGATCCTTGATGGCCGGTACGCCGGGGATGAAGTAGTTGCTCAAATCCAGCGTCCTCTGCATGAGCATACCCAGGGCCACGTTGTTCTCGTAGATGATCATGTCCACGATTTCCACCGGTTTGGGCTGGCCAAACACTGCATTGCCCCACCAGTTGTCATCGCGCACCCAGACGTTGCGGTCAGGACCAGCCAGAAGCTTCTTGTACGGACCGCTGCCCACAGGATCGTCGTTGGTGATGACCATCAGATCTTCGCCCGGTACGTTCTCCCAAATGTGCTTGGGCAGAATGTCGCGGGTGTAAAGCTCAATCTGCCACTCTTGGTAGTTAGGACTGTCAAAGATGAACTGAACAGTGTAGTTATCAACAGCCTTGACTTCGCGCAGGTTGCGCCAGAGGGGAGTGTAGGTCAGTTCGTTATCACGGGCCAGTTCGTAGGTGAAGACCACGTCCGCTGCTGTGAGGGGCTGGCCATCGGAGAAATAAATGTTGCGGCGCAGTTTGACTTCGTAAACATTGTCGGAAATCCAGCCGCCGCTCTCCGCCAGCCAGGGCTTATGCTCGTTGGTCAGGGGACTGTAGGCAAACAGCGTCTCATAGACCAGACCCCGTATTCCATTAGCGCAGTTGGGATAAAGCGGATTCCAACTGGTTGCCTGGGACCAAGTGCCGCCGCCCACGATGAGCGTCTGATTGCGCTCAGCGGCCAGGACTGCGGTGGAGCCCAGAACTAACGACACGACAACAGCTAATACGATCCATCTCGCCTTCATCCATCACACCTCTCCTTTTTCGGTTATATGTCTGAAATCCCAGCTTGTACCTGGGATTGCGACCGGTAATGAGTGCGATATGTAAGTGGTCAAGTAAATAATAATCGACAATGTGCACAATTTTACCGCATTTTGTTTTATAATTTCTGTTCAGAACAGCAAATTCCTTCCCAGTTAAATCAAATTGTCACAATCACCAGCCCGCTGACTCCTTGAAATGCACCAGCTCGGCGGCGAAGAAAAACCCGCAGGAGGCAGGCAAAAGACCTGGCTGCGGGCTTTTACATCAAAAATTCCCTAATCTCATTGCGCCGGGAAATGCCCAGCTTGTTAAAGATGATGGATCCCACCTTTTTCACGTAATTGTAGGAGTAATGGAGCTGCTCAGCGATCTCCGCGTTGGTGTAACCCTGGGCCATGAGCTTGGCCACTGCCAGTTCAGTATCGTTGAGCTTGGTTCTTAGCGTTTCCACCTTGACCGGATCCAAGTTCTTGATCTTCCTGCTCACAGTGAGGTGGACCTTTAGGCGGGCCAGCAGTATCTCTTTGACAAAGGGTTTGGTGATATAGTCTACGGCACCGGAGGTGAGCCCCTTCAGCTCATGTTCGGTCTGGGTCAGCCCAGTCAAGAAGATCACGGGGATGTCGGGTCGGGGGCCATTGGCCACACAGGCCACTGCCTCCCAGCCAGATTTGGCCAGCATCACGGTGTATTCGGACTTCAGCAGTTGCTCGGCCATTTTGAGCAGCATCACATCGTCATCTACCACTAACACTCTAGGCATGTTTCCACCTCTTTCAATCCCGCCAGCACCCGATCCCAGGTGAACATCAAAAGGGACATGGCGGCCCGGGCATCGGCCTTCAGCGTCTGTGCGCGCCGCAGCCGGCCCCATCCCCACCTCCGCCCCCGCGAGGGGAATGCCGGTATCCTTTTCTGTGATCCACCCGTACACGGAATAGCGCAGGCTGCCAGCATTCGTGCAGCCAGACAGTACCAGTACAGCTGCCAGCAGTATAGAAATGACGATGTACTTCCTGGGGTCCCCAGACATGTCTAGCCTCCTTCCCACGGCTGTGCCGCCTAGAAACAGCCCGAACCCCTGTGGTGGGCTCGGGCCGTTTCCAGGTGACCATGGAGAGAACGTGAAGAGCGTTCAGCACCGCTAATTATGCTGCCTCCCTAGCAGTCGCCAGGTACACCTCAGCCCTCGGCCACCGCTGCCACCTCAGGCTCGCAGTAAATCAGCTCCTTAGTTCCATCTTCGTGCACCCGCACGGTAATGATGTACACGGGTACATCTTCGTCTTCCTCCCCAAACTCCACTTCATAAACTGCATCCGTGCGGTTAGGAGCAGCCATGTCCAGAATTAGCCGCAACTGCGCCTTGGTGTGATAGTCTACGCCCCAGGAATAGACCCAGATGTGGTAATCCCCGGGAGTCATCTCCGTGAAGTAGATGCCATCCCAGCCGCCGTAGCCATAGCCATCCCAATCCAGGACAGGGTTTTGATCCAGTCCTTCCCCGAAGTCAGATACGGAGCCCCAATAGAAGAGGTGGCGGTCAAAGGAGTCGTGCTCAAAACGGTTGGGCTCTGTGCTTTCCCGCTTGAACAAGTGCAGATCCAGATCCGCATCCTGATCCCACCTGAGCACCAGCCGCATATCTAGGCGCTCCACCTCATAATTGACCGTGTACACCTTGCTGTTCCTGGCCCAACCGTCGCTGGACCAAACCCTAATCTGAATGGTGTTGAGCCCTGGTTCCAGGGGCATGCCCACGGTTCCGGACCACATTTCATGGTAATACTCGTCAGCAAAGGCCTCGCCGTTGATGATTCCCCGCACAGAGGCAAAGGGCACTGTGGATATCTCTCCGAAAAGCTGGCTCCTGTAATAGAGAGCCTCCACGAGGGGCTCGTCCACGCTGTCCCCGTCCCTAAGGAGAGAACCATTGGCATTAATCAGGATGAACGCGCTCTCCTGCAGAGGGGGAATACCCGAGATCAAGCCTATCTCAACGGCCATGTCTTCCCATACCCAAAACTCCTCAGAGCTGGGCAGATAACCGTCCATGGCAGCTTCCAGCTGCAGCTCCCCTCTGGGGACATCCTCCAGTACAAACCGCCCCCAGGCATCGGTGATCGTGCTCTGGGACCCCCAAATCACCTCTGCACCGGCCAGAGGATTTTTGGTGTATTTTTCCACAACCGTTCCAGTGACGGTGTAGGCAGCCGCCCCTCCGCCAAAGCCCGCTAGGAACAGCACCAGCACCAACAAGAAAAGAGGTGCGTATCGCCTGCTTTTGACCACGAAAACCTCTCCTTCCCTTTCCTTTGAACTGCCCTTTCCTTCAATTTTAACGCTCCCTTTACGGGAAATGAAGTTACTGCGAGTTACCTTTGACGCGCAAAGCGAGCCCGGAAACATACCGAACTCGCTTGAACAAGAACTTGTCCAGGCAGACTAGACCTTCCTAGCCAGCCTGATCACATTCCACGACTGCTTGGACAGCAGAGCGCTGAGCTTACCGTCCACTACCTCAGCGTTGCCGTTGGCAGCGGGCACCACGTTGTTGGGATTGTCTGCGGTATTGACTGCTTTCACATCATCATGGGTGAGCACGATGTGCTCCACCACCGAGTAGTCCTTAAAGCCGCGCAGATCGGCGCTGAATTCCAAACCGCCCTCCAGGTTCCGGTTCACGGCGAAAATGGTCAGCTCCTCCTGTTCCTCATTGAACACGGCGATGGCATCTAGATAGGGCACATCGGTGAAATCTTTACTGTCATATTTGTCCGACTTAATGATGGGCAGCAGGGCGGCTCCCCGGCCGTAGGTTGAGGCATGCATGAAGGGGTAGAAGGTGGGCTGCCGCCAGGCGGACCCGCCGGTCTGGGTCATAATGGGTGCGATCACATTCACCAGCTGGGCCAGGCAGGCGATCTTTACCCTGTCTGCCCGCCTGAGCAAGCTGATCAGCATGCTGCCCACCAAGAGGGCATCCTCCAGGTTGTACACATCTTCCAGCAGGGGCGGGGCCACGGTCCAGGGTTCAACCTGCTTGTCGGCTTCATTGGAATGGTACCAGACGTTCCATTCGTCGAAGGAGAGGTGCAGCGTCTTGGAGCTGCGTTTCTTCGCCTTGATATAATCGCAAATGGAGATGACCGAGTTGATGAACTGATCCATATCCAGGGTGCGCGCCAGGAAGTTAGGCGTGTCGTTGTCCCGGTTGCCGTAGTAGGTGTGCAGGGAAACGTATTCAACATGCTCGTAGGTGAGGTCCAGGATGGTGGCTTCCCACTCGGCAAAAGTGGGCATGGCCCGGCTGGAGCTGCCGCAGGCAACCAATTCGATGGAGGGGTCCACCCACTTCATCACTTTGGCGGCCTCCAATGCCTCCCGGCCGTATTCATAGGCGGTCTTGGCGCCGATCTGCCACGGCCCGTCCATCTCGTTACCCAGACACCAGAGCTTAATGCCGTGGGGCTGCCCGTAACCGTGCTGCTTACGCAGGTCGCTGTAGTAGGAGCCCCCCGGGTGGTTGCAGTACTCCACCAAGTTGCGGGCTGCATCCGCTCCCCGGGTGCCCAGGTTCACCGCCATCATCAGTTCGGAACCCACCTTCTTCGTCCAGTGGGCGAATTCATTTACTCCCACTTCGTTAGGCTCCACGGTGCGCCAGGCCAGATCCAAGCGGCGCGGCCGCAGCTCTTTGGGCCCCACGCCATCTTCCCAGTTGTAGCCGGATACGAAGTTTCCACCTGGATAGCGAATCACAGACACGTTCATTTCCCGCACCAGGGACATAACATCGCCGCGGAAACCATGCTCATCCGCGGTAGGATGCCCCGGTTCATAAACTCCGCCATAGATGGCCCGCCCCAGGTGCTCCACAAAGGATCCATAGACGCGGGGATCAATGTCGCTGATCCGAAAGTCCTTTTCCACAATCATCTCTGCTTTGCGTACAACTGCCACATTCCTCACCTCCAGGTTTATTAAGCCTCCCCGGAAACCGGGGAGGCTGGCTTTTTTAGATTCCTCTGGCCAGATGGTAGTAGATCTCGCCAAGGCGCAGATCCTGCTTGAACTGGCGGATCTCCGTTTCTTCGTTAATTAAGAGGTACTCGATGCCGGCCAGCTCGCAGTAATCTTCTACATAGCTGGCGTCCAGGGCCTGGGTGAACACGGAATGGTGGGCGCCGCCTGCGAGAATCCAAGCTTCCGCAGCCACCTTCAGGTTGGGTTTCGGATCCCAGAGCACCCTGGCCACGGGGAGCTTGGGCAGATCCGCAGGAGGATCCACTACCTCAACTTCGTTCACCACCATGCGGAAGCGGTTGCCCAGGTCGATGAGGCTGGCGCAGATGGCTGGGCCTGCTGGCGCCGTGAAGATGAGGCGGGCTGGGTTATCCTTGCCGCCGATGGACAGTGGCTGCACATCCAGCACAGGCTTGCCCTTGGCGATGGACTCGCAGACCTCCAGCATATGGGCACCCAAGATCCTGCTGCCCGCGGGATCCAGGTGGTAGACGTAGTCTTCCATAAAGGACGTGCCGCCGGAAAGCCCTGCGCTCATCACCTTCATGGCCCGCAGCAAAGCCGCGGTCTTCCAGTCGCCCTCGGCGCCGAAGCCGTATCCGTCCTTCATAAGCCGCTGACTAGCTAAGCCGGGCAGCTGCTTGAGGCCGGTGAGATCCTCGAAGTTGGTGGTGAACCCCTTGAAACCCCCGTCTTTCAGGAAGGCCCGCATACCCGCTTCAATCCGGGCCGACTCCTTGAGGAAGTCCCGGAACTCGCCGCCTGGACGCACCCGTTCGCTCAGCTCGTAGCTGGCATCATATTCCTCCAGCAGGGCATTGATCTGGGCATCTGTCACTTGATCCACATAGGCGGTGAGATCGCTCAGGGAATAGCCGTTCACTTCATAGCCAAACTG
>FIZK01000024.1:11430-26155 GCA_900018335.1 uncultured Clostridia bacterium
TTGCGCATCCTGGTGTTGATGAACCCGTATTCCCGATCGCCGTGGGCGGACTGGTGCAGGTTCATGTAGTCCATGTCAATGGAGTCCCAGGGAATGTCCCGGTTATACTGTGTGTGGAAGTGGAGGTATGGCTTGCGCAGGCTGTTCAGCCCGGCGATCCACATCCTGGCCGGCGAGAAGGTGTGCATCCAGGTAATCAGGCCAATGCACCGCTCATCCACATTGGCTTCCAGAATGAGCCGGCGAATGGCATCTGCACTGGTCATTACAGGTTTGAACACGACCGTCACGGGGATTTCTGAGCGCTCGTTGAGACTGCGGGCTACCTCTTTGGCGTCTGCCTCAACCTGCCTCAACGTTTCTTCGCCGTACAGATCTTGGCTTCCGGTGACAAACCAAACTTCAAAGTCCTTGAAATTGAGATCCACGTAATCTACCTCCTTCAGTTTTGTCCGTAATATGCAGCGGGGCCGTGCTTCCGCTGGTAGTGCTTCTCAAGGACATGCCCGCTGATGGGGCGGTCGTGACCCGTGAGCAGCCTGGTGAAGAAGGCCATTTCAGCCACTTGCTCCAGCACAACGCTGTTATGCACCGCTTCATGGCAATCTTTGCCCCAGGTGAAGGGCCCGTGCTCCGCCACCAAAACGGCAGGCACCGCCTGGTAGTCCATCTCTTGAAAACGCCCCACAATCACCCTGCCCGTGTTCAGTTCGTAACCGCTTTCCACCTCTTCTTCGGTGAGCGGACGCGTGCAGGGAATTTCTCCGTAAAAATAGTCAGCATGGGTGGTGCCCCGGCAGGGAATGCCCTGGCCCGCCTGGGCCCAGATCGTGGCCCATTTGGAATGGGTGTGCACCACGCCCCCAATACTGGGGAACTGCCGGTACAGCTCCAAATGGGTGGGTGTGTCGGACGAAGGGCGCAGGCTGCCTTCCACAACATTTCCCTCCAGGTCCAGCACCACCATCTTGTCCGGGGTCAGATCTTCATAGGCTACGCCGCTGGGTTTGATCACCACTAAACCCCGGGCGCGGTCGATGCCGCTCACGTTGCCCCAGGTGTAGATGACCAGCTGCTGCCGCTGCAGCTCCTGGTTGGCCAGCATCACCTGCTCCTTCAAAGATTCCAACATCGCTTCTCTCCTCCCCACCTACAGAGCGCGCAGTGTATCAGCTAGCAGCTCGCCGATTTGCAGGTACTTCTCATACAGCTCCTGATAACGCCGGCTGCTTTCCGGATCGGGATTATAGACCTTGGAATAACCGCTGAGCATGGCATCCTGGGCCTCAAACACATCGGAGTACTTGCCCGCGGCCACTGCTCCAAACATGGCTGCCCCCAGGGCCACCGCCTGATCGGAGCGGACCACCTTGATGGGCATGCCCAGAACATCGGCTGAAACCTGCATCACAAACTCGTTCTTTCCGGGAATGCCTCCCTGGGCGATTACCTCCCGGATTTCGACTCCCTCTTCCCGGAAGCGATCCACGATGGCTTTGGAGCCAAAGGCAGTGGCTTCCACCAAAGCCCTAAACAGCCTGGGGGCATCTGTACCCAGGGTTAAGCCCACTAGGGCACCCTTCAGTTCTTGATCCGCGTAGGGGGTGCGCCGGCCGTTGAGCCAATCCAGGGCCACAACCGTGGTTGTGCTGGGATCCACCTTGGCCGCTTCTTCCGTGAGTTTGACCAAAATCTTGCTGCGGATTTTCGCCAAGGTCTCTTTGCTCAACCCCACCTCTTCCCCCAGGGCTTCCCAGGACCAGAGCAGCACATCCCTGAGCCAGGCGTACACATCGCCAAAGGCGGACTGGCCAGCTTCCAGCCCGACCATGCCGGGAATCACCGAACCGTCCACCTGCCCGCAGATGCCCGCGACCAGGCTGTCGCCCAGCTGATCCTTGGAAACAACCATCACATCACAGGTGGAAGTGCCCATGATCTTCACTAGGGCGTGCTCCCTGATGCCGCCTCCCACGGCGCCCATGTGGGCATCAAAGGCACCTACGGCCACCGCGGTCCCTGCAGGCAGGCCCAGCCGCTGGGCCCACTCTTCCGTGAGCTCCCCGGCCTTTTCATCGGAGGTATAGGTCTCCGTAAAGAGGCGATCCCGCAGCCCCTCAAGCAGGGGATCCAACTTAGTCAAGAACTCTTCCGAGGGAAGCCCGCCCCATTCGGGGTGCCACATGGCCTTGTGCCCGGCCGCGCAGCGGCTGCGCTTAAGCACCTTGGGGTCGGTGGTTCCAGTGAGCACGGCGGGAATCCAGTCGCACACTTCCACCCAGGAATAGGCGGCTGCGCGCACCTTTTCATCCACGCGCAAAATGTGCAGGATCTTGGCCCAGAACCATTCGGAGGAATACACTCCCCCCTCGTACTTGGTATAATCCACGCCGCCCCAGGTCCTGGCCAGATTGTTGATTTCAGCGGCCTCCCGGACGGCGGTATGATCTTTCCAAAGAATGAACATGGCATTGGGGTTTTCCCGGAACTCATCCAGCAAGGCCAGTGGTGTGCCGTTTTCGTCCACGGCCACAGGTGTCGAGCCCGTGGTATCCACTCCGATGCCGATTACATTCGCCGCCACTTCTGGAGGGAGCTTCTTTAGAGCACCGGTAATGCATTCCTCCAGGCTTTCCAGATAATCCAGGGGATGATGGCGGAACTGGTTCTGAGCTGCATCGGAATAAAGCCCCTGGGACCAGCGCCTGTAAAAGGATACTTCACTGGCCATCTCTTCACCGGTATCCGCGTTCACAACTAGAGCACGTGCCGAATCGCTGCCGAAATCTACACCGATTAAGTACTTCACTTCACTCATCGCTGCACCTCGCTTCAAAAAAGTTCCGAAGCAGGGCACGCCAGCCCCGCTCATTTTCTTTCTTCTCTGTATAGTCAAAACTTCCTGCCTTGTGGCCGCGGGAATCAAGGATCCGCCCCCATCTACGCTTCCCACGCAGACCTTATCCAGACCGACATCTCCCCTGGACTGCGGTTATCCCAGATGAAGTAGGGCACCGCCTTGATGGTTACCGGAACCCGCTTAGGCTCGCAAGCGGCGTACAGGCCCGGATCCACAGCCTCCAGGCGGAAGCCCCGTGCCGTGATGGCGGGAACCTGGAGCTCCGGGTCCACTTCCACGACAAAGTCCGGATCTGCAGCCAGAACCAAGGCATGCAGATCAGGGCCGTTATCCGCCTCTTCCAAGCAGTACACCACGGGGCCCCTCTGCAGGGCGATGCGGCCCGCGGCATCACGCACCTTAGGATGGGCATACACCTTTTCCACGGGCATGGCCAGGTCCAGTTCCACCCCATCGCCGCTGCGCCACGTTCTTGCGAGCACTAGATACCCCTTGTCCAGGTGGCGAGCGAGATCCTCCAGGGGCTCTCCATTCACCTTCACCTGGGCCTTCCGGCACCAGCCCGGCAGGCGTACATAGAGGCTGAACTCAGCCTCCTGCTCCAGGGCCAGTTCCAGCCGCACCTGGCCGCTCCAGGGATATTCCGTCCTCTGACGCAGGGTGACCGGAGCCTGATCCACCACGAACTGCACCTCGCTGTCGGCAAAGAAATGCACATGGAGGCCTTGGCTGCTGCGGCTGTAAATGTAACGGTGAAGGGAGGTTAACAGCCTGGCCAGATTGGGCGGGCAGCAGGCGCAGGCAAACCAGCCCTGGCGGGTGGGCATGACATGTTGGTGGTCTTGGCGGATGCCGGCCACCTTAGGGGAAACCTCCAGGGGATTGACATAGAAAAAGCGGTCTCCTTCCAAAGACATGCCGCTGAGGATCCCGTTGTACAGTGCACGCTCCATCACATCCGCATACTTCCCGTGGGAATCCAGCTGCAGCATGCGTTGTCCCCAGAAGAACAGCCCGATGGCTGCGCAGGTTTCAGCGTACGCCCTGCTGCTGGGAAGATCATAGTCAATGGTAAACCCCTCGCCATGGGCCTGCGAGCCAAGGCCGCCGGTTATGTACATGCGCCGGTTCACAGTGCTGTCCCAGAGCGTTTCGCATACCCGAAACAGTTCTTCATCGCCCGTTTCCTGCACCAGGTCGGCAACGGCACTGAAGAGGTACATGGCCCGCACCGCATGCCCCTCTGCGGTTTTCTGCTCCCTAACTGGCACGTGGGCTTGGCTGTAGGCGCAGCCCAACCGGCCCCAATGGTGAAAGTTCTCCAGGCCCCGGGCGCGGGCTTCCTCCTGGAAATAGTGGGGCTCTTTCCCCCGCTCTTCCACGAAGAACTGGGCCAACCTAAGATGCCGTTCATCCCTGGTCACCCTGTACAGCCTGATCAAAGCCAGCTCAATCTCTTCATGGCCTGGGTAGCCCCTTTTCTTGCCTTCCTCTGGGCCAAACATGGAGTCAATGTGATCCACCAACCTGCAGACAACCTGCAGGAGCTTGTCTTTGCCCGTTGCTTCGTAATAGGCTACGGCCGCCTCGATAAAATGGCCCGCACAATACAGTTCGTGGTTGTCCGCCAGGTTAGTCCAGCGGTGATCCGGATCCACTATGGTGTAGTAAGTGTTTAAGTATCCATCGGGCTGTTGAGCCCGGGCCACTAGATCGATGGCCTCATCGGCTTGGGCTTCCAGCTCGGGATCGGGATGGGCCGCCAAGCTGTAGGCCACTGCCTCCAACCATTTGGCCACATCACTATCTTGAAAGACCATGCCCCGAAACTCCCCGGCCTTTTCTCCCGCGGCAATGCGGAAGTTTTCCATGGCATGACTAGGCTCTACCTGGGGCAGCAGATCGTTTAGGGCCTTCCATTGATAGGGAAGCATCTTCT
This sequence comes from uncultured Clostridia bacterium, assembly GCA_900018335.1. Classification (GTDB taxonomy): domain Bacteria; phylum Bacillota; class Limnochordia; order Darwinibacteriales; family Darwinibacteriaceae; genus DTU010. The sequence continues at coordinate 16,230 of FIZK01000024.1, forward strand.
CCCTGACCACATCAACTCGGCCGGCCAGAAGGCCTCCTTTGAGCACTGCGTTCCTGCAAGGGCGCAGTATCTTGTCGCGCACAGCCATACCCCTTTCTGCAGCTCCATTTCTACTGCACAGTGTTCTTCTGTTTCAATTCCAGTCTCTAAAGCCCAATTCCTTCAGAAAGGCAACGAGCTGTTAACCTAAATCCGCATTTCACCCTTTCTTACTAGCAAACGTTTCAAGTTGCGCAATAGACAGGATTTTTGCGACGGATGTTATATAATTATACGTGGTGTGATCTTTCATCCCATGCAGTGCACTTTGTCACTGGAAGGAGGTGGGGTCTGGCAATACCTCGCAAGGAGTTGCTTCAGCCACTACTAAACATTCAAAACACAAAATCCAAGGGAGGTCATTTATTGTGAAGAGATTGCTCAGCCTGTTCCTTGTTGCGCTGCTTACTGTCGGGTTGTTTGCTCTACCCGCCGCGGCGCAGGTCAAGGAATTGGAGTTTGTGATCATTACCCACAGCGCGACCATCGACTTCTGGATTCCGTTGGTCAAGGGTGCTCAGGATGCCGCTGCCATGATCAATGCCTTCGATCCCAGCGTGAAGATCAGCGTCACCCACACCGGGCCCAGCATGTTTGACGTGGCAGAGCAGGTTAACATCATGGAAAACGTGGTCCAGTCTGGCGTGGACGGAATCATCTCCACCCTGCCCGACCCAACGGCATTTGACGAGCCCGTACGCCGCGCCCTGGAAGCCGGTGTTCCGGTAATCGGGACCAACGCCGATGCAGGCCCAGACAACCCCCGCTTGGCGTATGTAGGCCAGAGCGACTACAGTGCAGGCCGCGTCCTGGCCCAGACCCTCATTGACCATATCGGCACCAGCGGCAAAGTAGCCATCGGCGTTGAGGACTTGGGGCACACCTCCTTGGCCGAGCGCCTGAGAGGCGTAACTTCTGTTCTGGATGAAACGGACATTGATTACACCGTGCTGCAGACCAGCCCAGACCTGACCATCGGCGCTTCTACCTTCGAAACCTATCTCATCGCGAACCCCGATGCCAAGGCCATCATCAGCGTAGATGCCAACACCCAGTCCCACGGCGTGGTAATCCGCAACCTGGGCTTGGAAGGCAAGGTCATCTCCGGCGGCTGGGACCTGGTTCCCACCACCATCGAGAACATCAAAGATGGCTACACCAAGTTCGTCATCGACCAGCAGCCATATGTACAGGGCTTCTATCCCGTGCTCGCCCTCTACCTCTACCATCAGTACGGCATCGCCCCGTCTGACATGGACTCCGGTGCCGGCATCGTTGGGCCGCACAACATCGACCAAGTGATCGAACTGGCCGAACAGGGTTACAGATAAACCTGCGGGAGGGTATACTTGGCACCGGCCGCCCAGCGGCCGGTGCTTAACCTCTGTATAGGGGAGGGACAGAGTTGGCAGACAACATACTCATCAGCTATCAGTCCATCAGCAAACGCTTTGGCGGAGTGCAGGCGCTGGACGACGTCTCCTTTTCTATCAGAAAGGGCGATATCCACGGCCTGATTGGTGAAAACGGGGCGGGAAAATCAACACTGATCAAAATCACCGGCGGGATCTACCGCAAGGATCAGGGCCAGGTGCTCTGGGAAGGCAGGCCCATCGAAGTGAACAGCCCCGTGGAAGCGGAGCGTCAGGGAATTTCCATCGTCCACCAAGAGATCCCCCTCTGCGGCAACCTCACCGTGGCCCAGAACGTGTTTTTGGGGCGCTTGATCACCAACCGATTAGGGCAGCCCAAGTGGGATGAGATGGAGGAAAGGACCGTTGAGCTGTTCCGGCAGATCGGCCAGGATATTGATCCCCGAGCCCGCGTAGGCGAGTTGAGCGTGGCTTTGAAACAGCTCACCACCATCGTTCACGCCCTGAACAGCACCAGCAAGTTTATCATCATGGACGAACCCACTTCCGCCTTGACACCTGGGGAGGTGGAAACCCTCTTTGAAGTGCTGCGCAGGTTGAAATCGGAAGGCACAACCATCATGATCGTAAGCCACATCCTCAGCGAGATGATGGAGATCACCGATCGGGTAACGGTTTTGCGCAACGGTAGGCACGTGGAAACAATGGACACCAAGGATGCCACCATCGAAGGACTTGTACACATGATGGTGGGCGATGTCCCCCTGCCCACCCCCAAAGAGAGCGATGCCATTACAGGCGACGTGGTCCTCAGGGTAAGGGGCTTAAACCAGCTCCGTCTGCGGCTTAAGGACATCAACTTCCAACTGTACAAGCGGGAAATTTTGGGGCTGGCTGGAATTCAGGGTGCCGGCCGCACCGAGCTGGCCACCACCTTGTTCGGCGTGCATCAGCCGGACAGCGGCACCATTGAGCTGGAAGGCAGGGAAATCACCATCAAGAACCCCCGGCAGGCCATTGAGCACGGCATTGGGTACCTCACGGAGGACCGCCGCAACCTGGGCGTGTTTTGGGATATGTCGGTCTGGCAGAACGCCGGTGCTGCAATCATAGACGACCTTACTTCCTACGGCAATGTCCTGGATAACAAGCGCATTGAGGAAATGGCCTCCAAATCCATCCAGGACCTGCAGATCAAGACATCCGGCATGCAACAGCCCATCCGCTACTTAAGCGGCGGCAACCAGCAGAAGGTACTGCTGGCCCGCTGGCTGAATGTGAAGCCCAAGATCCTCATTTTAGATGAGCCGACGCGGGGTGTGGACGTGGGAGCCAAGGCGGAGATCCGCAAGGTCATTCAGGAACTGGTGGATCAGGGTATCTCCGTAATCGTCATCTCCTCCGACCTGGAGGAACTGCTGGCCATGAGCGACCGCGTTCTGGTGATGTCCAACGGGGCAATTAGGGGCGAATTCCTGGCCAAAGATGCCACCTTCGATAAGATCATGGCACTGGCCGTGCAGAAGTAGGATTGAAAGGAGTGATCCCGGTGAAACAACTCTTAAGAACACTGAAGACCAGGCGGGAGATCGGTGTTCTAGCGGTCTTTGTACTGCTCTGCCTGTTCTTTACAGTGGTAACCAACACCTTCCTCACCGTACCCAACATCCTCAACATCTTGCGGCAGGTATCCATTTCCGGCTTAATCGTCATGTTCATGACCATGATCATCATCTCCACGGACATCGATCTTTCCGTGGGATCCATTTTCGCGGCAGTGGGTATGATCGTGGCTATCCTGTTCCAAAACGGGATGAATATTTGGCTGGCATCCCTCGTGGGCCTGCTGGCGGGTGCAGGTTTTGGCTTGATTAACGGCTTGGTCACCGTAAAGGGCGGGCTGCCCCCCTTCATCGTCACCCTTGGTGCCCAGATGGTCTACAGGGGTTTTGCCCTGGTCATATCCGGTGGGGCCCCCGCTTCGGTCCGCCTGCCGGAGTCGTTCTACAACGTGACCGGTGCCCGCACGTTCCTCAACCTGCCCGTGCCCGCACTTTGGTTTTTAGCGGTAACCGCCATCGCGGGTTTCATACTACATAAAACGAGCTACGGCTTTAAAGTGTACGCCACAGGCGGCAATGAAGAAGCGGCGCGCCTTTCCGGTATCAACACCGATCGCATCCGCATCACCAACTTCGTACTGATTGGCGTCGCTTCCGCCTTGGCCAGCATCATCCAAATGGCCTACCTGCGGGGTGTGACTCCCACCGCGGGACAGGGCATGGAACTGACTGCAATTGCTTCTACGGTAATCGGGGGTACTTCCATGTTCGGCGGCGTGGGCACCATTGGCGGAGCCTTCATTGGCACCTTGTTTATGGGTGTTGTGCGCAACGGCCTGGTGCTCATGGGTACCAGCGCCTATCTGATCGACTTGATCATCGGTATCGTGCTGGTAGGTGCGGTCTTCCTCAGCACCGTCTCCACCAGGGAAAAGCGCTAATCCCCTCCAATTTTATGTCCGCTTGTCCGCTGCCATGAACCCGCGAAAAGTGGGCCCGCACCTGCGGGCCCACTTGCTTCATGCGTTGTCTCAAATTTTAAAGCCTTCCGTCAGCTGCATGAGCTGGTTGGCCTGTTCAGCCAGTTCGTTGGCGGAGGTGGTGATCTCCTGCAGCGTGGCGGCCTGCTGCTCTGTGGCCGCGGCCATCTGCTCCGAACCGCTGCTCAGCTCCAGGGTGTAGGTGGCCACTTCCCGAATGCGCTCGCTGATATTGTTGATGGCCCGCCCGATTTTGGCAAAGGTTTCCCCCGCAACCTGCACGCTGCTGGAACCGGTCTTGATTTCCTCGATGCTCTTGTGGGCTTCCGCCCTCACTTCGCCGATCTGCACGTTCACTTCCTTGAGCAAACCGGCGATCTGCTCCGTGGCAGCAGCTGACTGCTCAGCCAGGCCCCGCACTTCTTCCGCCACTACTGCAAAACCGCGGCCCTGGTCTCCAGCCCGGGCTGCTTCAATGGCGGCGTTCAAGGCCAGGAGGTTGGTCTGATCCGAGATGCCCCGGATCAAATCGGTGATCTTGCCGATCTCGGTAGATTGCACGCTGAGCTGCTCTACCCTCTCGTACAGCTGGGCGAAGCTCTCTTCAATATGCTTCATCTGGTTCACCGCCTGCCCGATGAGCTCTTCGCCCTGGGAAGAGATCTGCCGGATGGCGGTGCCATCATCGTCCACGGACTGCACATTGTCGCTGGTGCGCTGCACCGAACCGGCGAATTCGCTGGTGGTCGCAGCCATTTCTTCCGTGGAGGCGCTGATTTCCTGGCTGGAGCGGTAGACGGATCTGCTCAAGTCAGCCGTCTTGTTACTCGCGGCCTTCAGCTCACCGATGAGCCTGCCCAGTTCCCTCTGGAGGGTTCTGAACGCTTCTGCGAGTACACCCAGCTCATCGTTCTTGGTGAGGTCCACTTCGGTGGTGAAATCACCTTGACTGATCTTTCCGGCTGTGGCTGCGAGTTGCAAGACGGGTTTGATCACCAGTCCGTTGGTGAACAGGGAGCCCAGGGCAAAGGCGGCTGCCAAAGAGATCAGGCCTATGACCACCGTGCGCCGCAGCTGCCTCTGGACATGGGTATTGGCTGCCCCATAGGAGACCATTGCCCCCAAGGGCCAGCCAGTGCGCTCCAGGGTGGCATAGGCAACGAACATCTCTTCTTCCCCAGGGTAATCAACCTCGCCCGCTTTGCTGGACAGTACGCCCTGCAAAATCGCGGCATTGGGCATGGGCTGCCCCACTGCCTGTGGATCCGGATGGGCCAGGACTATCCCTTGGGCATCCATGAGGGAAAGGAAACCGCCCTCTGCAACTTCCTTGGAAGAGATTAAAGCTGTTAAACGCTCCAAGGTGACATCGATGCCCACCACGCCCAAAACGGTGCTCTCTTCGGGCCGGCGCACAGGCATGGCTGCCGTTACCACGAGTTTGCCGCTGCCGGTGTCCACATAGGGTTCTGTCCAGATCAGACCGTCCGCTGCCACCGCCTGGCTGTACCAAAGGCGGGCTGTGGGGTCATATCCCGGAGGCAAACCCCCAGGCGGGTAGGGATGCACGTAGAACTCCCCATCCCGCCTCCCAAAAAAGGCGTTCTCCGCATCTTCATGGGTAGCCACGTAGCTCTCCAGAACCTGCACAATTCTAGTTTCCGCGCCAGGATCCTCAAAGACGCTCTGCACATTGGGGTCCCTGCTCAGCATGGACACCGCTTCTTCCACCGACTTCAAAAACGCGTCGGCAAATTCTACTCCGCTTGTGAGAGCCTCACGGGCAGTGATGCGCAGCATATCGGTGATCATGTTCTTGGTCTCGCGGTATTCATTGAAGCCTAAGATGAGCACTGGGGCCAAAACCAACACAAAGACGAACAGGAGCATCTTCCAGCGAAGCGATATTCTCACCAATCACACCTCCCGGCTCAATTAATGCGGTTTCTCCACAATTCTCCGCATTTGGCCCAATTCCTCCAGGAGTTGATTAGTGGCACTATTCACTTAACGCTGGGGGAAGAGGGGTAGGCCGGAACCTCCTCCATCCTGATGCTGCTTGCACTCCAAGGTATTCCACCCCCGAACAGCTCGTCATCGCCTAAGTAAGCGGCGGTGGATACCGTCACCACGCCGTAAACAGCGTGGGTGATGAATTCGCTCAGAGCCGTCTTCGGCTGAACGGTGCGCACATTGGTGGCGCCCATATTGCCCAAAACGCCATAAAGGCCCACCCAGGCCAGTGCTCCCGTGGTAAGGCCTTTCAAAACAGCCCGATCCTTGCCCGTGAAGGATAATACATAGACAGACGTGATTCCCAGCAGGCTGCCCACGGCAGCATCGGCCAGCCAACCCGCGGCCCGCCCCAGGGGGGTAGCGATTTTGTAAGCAGGAAGCAGCATTCCGGCGGCGCGCTGCGGGCCTGGATCCTCAGCAAGGCCTGCCCTGGTGATCAGGCCGCCCACCAGATCTTTCACCGCGACGCCAGTCAGGCCGGCGATCACGCCCAGCTGCAGTCGATCCCGTACTTTCTTCACATTATCACCTCGGGAATAGCATATCCAGAGGCACCTGCTTTTTCTCATTTCCGCGGACCATTCCGCAGGCAGGAGTCGGAAGAAGCACGGCGAAAGAAGGAAAAAAGTGCCTGAGAAGGTGACTGCAGTGATCCGGCGTCCCGACCACGTGCCCTTGATCACCACCAAACTGCAGTGCCCGCAATACCAGGGGCGAATGTTGGAGCGCACTGATCTCCTTCCATCCTCCCATTGGACGGTACTGTTGGTTTTGGCTCCTGCCGGTTATGGCAAAACCGTTTTTTTGAGCCAGCTGGCCCAGGGTTCGCCCCGTCCGGTGGCCTGGTACAGCCTAGACCCCTATGATAACGAGCCCTCCGCATTCTTCCGGCATCTAGCAGCTGCCCTGCATAAACACGGTGAGTTGGACGAGGTCCAGCTGCACCGTTTAGTGTCCAGAACACAGCCGGAAGCGTTGTGCCGCACTGCTCTGGGCTTTTTCGTGCGCGCCCTGGAGTCTCTTCCCCACGGTGCATTGATCATCCTGGATAACTTGCAGGCCATTGACCATCCAATCATATACCAGTTCCTCACTGAATTGGTGCCCCTGCTCCCGCAGCATACCCAATTGGCCGTGGGCGGCAGGAACTCCCTGGAGCTGGTGGGCCAACTGGGACTGGAAGGCCTGCACCTCACCGGCCAAGTGCGGGTGCTGGGCAGAAAGGACCTGGATTTCAGCCCAGAGGAGCTGGAGGCGTTCCTTTCTCTAAGGGGGACTCCCGCCGTAGACCAGCTGAAGCTAGTGGCGGACCTCAGCGCCGGCTGGCCCATCACCGTGAGCTTCCTGGCCCAAAGCGGGCCGGGCTTGGCAGAAGCCAAGGAGAAGATTTCACCGGCCCTTGCCGGCTACATCGATCGGGAAATCCTGCAGGAAATCCCCGAGGACATTCGGGATTTCCTGTTCAAGACGTCCGTGTTGGCCAGCTTCACAGCCGCCGATAGCGATTACCTCTTAGGCGGGAGCTGCTCAGAAGAGCGCTTAGCCTATCTCCAAACTCACCAGCTCTTCTTGGAAAAAAGGGGAGACTTCTACAGCCTAGTGCCCATTATGCGCCTGCATCTCAAGGGCAAATTGGGCGCTGAACGCCCAGCTCTATGCAGGAAAGCGGGAGTAGTGGCCATCAACAGAGGCAACCTCCACCAGGCCATCAGCTGCTTCCTGGAGGCTGGCGAGCGGAAGAGCATCCCCGATTTGGTGACCACCCTGGGAGGGGAGGCAGTGCTCCACGGCAGGTGGCATGAGCTTGAGGGGTGGTTTGAAACGTCCGTCACAGAGGAGGAAATCAGGAATAACCCCCGTCTGTCGCTCCTGCAGGCCCTGGTTGAGATTGGCCGCGGTCAGCTCAGGCGTGCCCAGCGCACCATCGGCCGGGCCGAATCCCTGTTCCAGGCCAGCGGCGATCAGCTGGGCTTAGCCGAATGCCAACTGCTAAAAGCCCGCATCGTAAGGGGCTGGGGAGCCCTGCAGGAGAGCTTCGATTTCCTTTTTGACGCGGAAGCGAACCTGTCTGCCTCCCGCTTCAGACTTCTTTTAGCCATTGAAAAGTCCATCATCTATTACCACGCGGGGCGCTTCAAGGAGTCCAGGGACATCCTCCTCAAGTGCCTGGAGGAGTACGAAGGAAGCGGAGATACAGAGGCGCTGGAACGTATTCTGGAAGCCCTGGGCAACATCACCTACCTCTTAGGCGAGCCCTCCAAGGCCCTGCTCCTTTTCCAACGGGCCCTATCCCTCTGTCCCGAAGGCGTAATGCCTGGGTATGATTTCCAAGATATGATGTCCGCCATCTATGATGATTGGGGTGAGACAGAACAAGCCCTGCTCATCGCAGAGCGGGCTGCGGCAATGCGGGAGAAAAAGGGCTTAACGGAGCTCCTCCCCTCTTCCTGTCTGCAGCTGGCCATGGTGTATACGAATCTGGGGCGTTTTGAAGACGCTGAGCGCTGCTTCCGCCAGGGCATTGACTTTGTGCGGGAAAACGACAGCGACTTTTCGGATGCAGCCCTTAACCTGGCCTTCCTGGCCAGGACCCTGGCTATCCAGGGGAAATGGGTCGCGGCCCGGGCCTATGCCCTGGAAGCTCTGGAAGCGGTAGAATCACAGCCCTGCCTGTTCCGCACTTCTGTGCCAGCAGTAACAGGACCCATCCTGGCCAGGACGGGGTCTTGGGATCTGGGCCTGGATCTGCTCAAGGGAGCAGCAGAAAGGGCCCAGGAAATGGGATTCACTAAATGCTTGGCCTACGCCTATCAGTCCTTGGCCCACCTCCATTTCCTCCACGGCGACCTGGAGGAAGCACAGCAGTACACGCTCAAGGCTTTGACGGCGTCGGCGAAGATCAACGATCTGCAGAACTTCGTCACCTGTTACCACTGGTACCATCCGCTGTTGATGTACGGGTTGGAAACGGGGACGGAAACCAGCTTCGTGCAGAGGATTCTGCGCAAAGTAGGGCCCCGCAGCCTCAAGCACCTCACTCCCCTGATGCAGCGGGGAAGCCCGGAAGTAAAACAGCGCATCATCCCCATCCTGGTGGAAATCGGAGGGGCTGAGGCCTGTAGCGCCTTGGCCGTCCTCAAGGAAGACCCTTCGGAATATGTCCGCAACATGGCGGCGGAAGCCTACGACCGCCTCGCGGGTCCGGAGGAAATGGCCGCAACTGCAGCTGCTGCACCTACCCTAAGTCTTCAGCTGCTGGGGCCAGTACGCATCTTCGTGGACGGCCAGGAGCTCACAGGTGTGAAGTGGCGAAGCCACAGGGCGAGGGATTTGCTCATTTACTTAGCCCACATGGGGCAGCCTGTTACCAAAGATCAGATCCTCAGCGCACTCTGGGCAGATGACTGGGAGGCGCTGGACAAGGCCGATTCCCAGTTCCACACCACGCTCTACCGCCTGCGCAGTGTGCTCAAGAACTACGGCCTGCCGGATCTGATCAAGCGCAGTGCCGATGTATACACCATGGCGGTGCCGGTGGAGACCGACCTGGCTCGTTTCGAAGCCCTGCTCAAAGCCGCTGTAAACCAGGAGTCTAACTCACCTGAGCAGATGAACTTGCTGGAAGAGGCGGTGAGGCTCTACCGCGGGGATTACCTGGAAAACTTGGACTACGACTGGGCTGTCCCCGATAGAGAAGCCCTGCGCCTGCGCTGCGCCGAGGCCCAGCTCCGCCTGGTGAACTGCTACTTAGCGTCACAGCAGTATGAGAAGGCCATTGCCGGGCTCATCCTCCTGGTCAAGAAGGATGAACTCAATGAAGCTTATCACTGCCTGCTCATGGAGGCTTACGCCCAAAGCGGCCAACGCCAGGCGGCCCAGCGGCAGTACACCCTACTCACGGAAATTCTCCAGCGTGAGCTAGGTGTACAACCATCCCCAGAAACCAAGGGACTATA
>FIZK01000025.1:0-2546 GCA_900018335.1 uncultured Clostridia bacterium
CCAGCCCTTCCCGGGTCAGGACTTCGCCCACAGCGCCCAGCACCATTTTCACCGTGCAGTTCTCCATGGGTGCCCGTTCGTGTTCATGGCGCGGATTGGCCCGCACCAGGTCCACGGCGCGGTGTGACTCCACCACCACCTTACTGACCGTTGCCGGGTCTAAGTCGTCCACCACGAGAGGCTGACGGACTTCACCTGGCAGTATGGGAACGTACATGGGCGGCAACTGATTAAGTAAGAAAGAACGCATATCCTCCCGGCACATGCTGCAGCGGCAGCCGGAGTTATCCTCCTCCAGGATTTCCGCCACGGCATGTTGGGCCACGTCCTCCATGCGATTGCAGATGGAATAATCGCGCGGACTTATCTTCACGGGTATCCCCTCCTAACCCCGGCGCTTACGGGCCATGATCAGGCATTCCTCCCTGCCATCATAGGCCTCTAGCGCAGAACTGCTGTAAACACCCTCCACAGCAAAACCGGCCTGGACAAGCAGGCTGGCCATATGCTCTGGATCGATCACCGCTTCCTTACTGGCATAGACGGTCACTCGGGCCTGGCCCGGGCTTTCTGGCAGCACATAGTTGATTTGGTTGAGCAGCCGCAGATCCTGGGACAAGCCCTTGATCTGGACCACACTAACCAAAAGTTCCCCGGTGAAAGGATGGATGCCCTGTAAAGCCAGGGTGGGCAAGCCTTCTCCCGGTTCCACTTGGCCCGCCAGGAAATCAAAGGCCAGCCAGCCATCTTCCTCCAGGTACTGGTAGCACCTGCGCAGCACCGCCAAACGATCTGCATCCGTGTGCATGTAGATCATGGAACAATAAGGGATGATAATGGTCCTAAAAGGCCGATCAAAGGTGAAGCTACGCATATCCCCCAATACCAGTTCAACTTGGCCCGCCCTCTCCCCCAGCCTGCTTCGGGCGCGCTCCAACATGGCTGGAGAGAGATCCAGACCGGCAACATCCAGGCCCGCATCGAGCAGCAGCGGAAGCAGCCGCCCTGAACCGCAGGCCAGATCCAGCACCCTACCACCGCGCTCCTGGGCAAACTGCACATAAAACTGATCATCGCGCAGCTTAGGGTTCAATAGGTCATAAAGCTCCACATGGGCGTAGGGGTCAGCCAACTGCGCCCTCTTCTTTTCCAAAAGCTCCTGTGCAAACCCGAAAAACTGGTCCATGATCCCTCCAAAAAAAGGCCGAAAGGGCTCCGGCCTAACGTTTCGTGTCAATGAATGCTCCCTCAGCGCTGGACCCTCCGAAATAGGCGCGCTGGGACTGTCTGCCTTCCTTGATCCTCTTGGCCTCTTGCCTCAGCTGCGCAAGGCCGCTTTGCAGCGCATTTTCCACGCGTGCGTTGTGCTCCTGAATCTGCAGCATCTCCCCGCGCAGGGCATCCTGAACAGCCTGCGCGGCCTCCTCTTCCCCGCACTCAGCGAGCTGGAGATCGAGCCGGTCGATCTGCTCCATGAGCCCTTCCCGCTCCCCAAGCAGCTTCAACAGCTGCTCATGGGCTTGATCCTCGTTGACCAACTGCTCAGCGGTGAGCCCGCCGATCTCTTCAGTGAGCTTCCTGAGCTGACGAAAGAGATCCAGTTTCTTTTGGTAGAGTTCCTCTGTCACTCAGATCATCCCTGCATAGCCATGAGCTGCTGGTACAGCCAGTCGCTCTGAGCATAGAGCTGACCCAGGGCTGTTTCCATGGCCGTGAATTTTCTCCACTGGGCTTCCTCAAAGCGCCGCAGACGCTCTTCCATCTGCTCCAGCCGGGACTCATATTCCCGGATCCGGTCGCCCAAAAAACTGTCATCGTAAACACTGGTTGCCCTGCCCGCCTTTTCCCTAATGCGCTCCATACCCCGATCCAAAACAGAGGTCAGCCTGCGGGCAATCCCCATCTCCCCATCACTGTCGCCGTCTTGCGTGAACAGACTGCGCACTGCATGGGGATCCTCACTGAGGGCGCTTCTGAGCTTGTTCTCATCCAAGTAAACACGACCGTATTCAAACCAAGCACCGGTGGTTATCCCGATCTGCCGGAGACTCTGGGAATCGTCTCCCACCTTAACAGCTGCACCTAAGGCCATGCGCATTTCACTGAGAATCGACCTGATCATGGAGTCGGAGCGGAGCAGGCCGCTTTTGGCCTTCTCTTCCCACAGCTCGATCTCCTTATCCGACATGGCTTCCTTCTGCTCATCGGTGAGGGGCCCAAAGTCGCGGTACACCTCTTCCCGGAGCATGCCGTTCAGCTCGCCCACCAGTTCGTTGTAGAGGTCGACAAACTCCTTAACCTTCTCCACCACAGCATCGACATCATGCCTGACTTCGATTTGTACTGTTGCGGGAGCGGCTTCCCCGCCCTCTTCCGCGGAGGGTAAGTTCAACAGATTAACAGTGATGCCGTTGAACGTAAAGGTGTTGCTGCTGTATTCCACAGCTATGCCATTGATGGTCACCTGGGCGTTGGCGCCTTTGACATCTACCCATTCTCCGTCTTGGTCGATCTGTGTCTGCAGCACACCTACGGCTGCGCCATCT
>FIZK01000025.1:2582-3511 GCA_900018335.1 uncultured Clostridia bacterium
TCCAGGGTTTCCCCTTTCTTAAACTCGATGGTAGTCGCGCCCTCCTCGGTTGCCCCGAGGATGAACTGGCCGTCCTTATTCGCTTCTCCTTCAGCGTCAAACCACTCTTCGCTGGCCCTAGTAGCATACCTTGCCGCTGTAGCCAGGTTTGTTACGATGAGTTCATACTTCCCCTCGACGGCTTGTCCAGAAGCAGTGGCGGTCAGAATGTCTGGGCGCGATGATGTGGCACTCTTCTTTAGGTAGGTGCCTTCCAATGTCATATCAAAGGCCAGGTTTCTGAACCGCAGCAGTTTGCTGTTTACGTCGCGATAGGCATCGCGCTGCCATTCTGCCTTTACCTTCTGCTGAAAAACCCGATCCATGGGAATACGCTGGGCCCGAACTAGATCGCTGACAATTTGCTCTATGTCCAGCCCAGAGTTCAATCCGGAGATCCTCATGTTCTCCACCCCATCTCTATACTTCTACGTGTTAATTATCGGCATCTGCACCAGAATCCTTTAATTTCAGAGAAATAGGGCCAAACCCGGCAAGAAGTGATGTTTTTGTTTGACAGACGCTTGACCCTGTGATATGCTAAACGCGGCTAGGTGTTTAAATGAAGCGAACAAGAGTGGCCTCGAGTTCCAACCAAAGGTAGGGCCAGGGCTGAAGGATGTTTGCGTAGTTTATGCCTTGCCCAGCAATATATTTTCAGGAGGCCAATGCATGACTGGTAGAGTAAAATGGTTCAGTGCGGAAAAGGGTTACGGTTTCATCGAATGTGAAGACGGCGAAGACGTATTCGTTCACTTCACAGCCATCCAGGGCTCCGGGTTCAGAACTCTGAACGAAGGCGAAGAAGTAAGCTTCGACATCGTCCAGGGCGACCGCGGACCGCAAGCTGCTAACGTAGTACGCCTGTAGTCGACGACCTTTGGAAAAAA
>FIZK01000025.1:3564-11875 GCA_900018335.1 uncultured Clostridia bacterium
AACTAGAGCTGTTCAGCTAACCAAGCGACCACAGTCTCCACAAGCTCCGGGTTGAGTGCGAAGGGCTGCAGAGCATCGAACTTGGCGCTAGCGGGAACGTAAGTGAAAAGGTGGCTGGTTTCGGGCAGGAGCTTCACCGTCACCTGATCATTGCCCGCATCCCGCAGGCGCTGTGCCAGTGCTTCCGCGTGGTAGGGCATAACCTGGTAATCCTCTTCCCCGTGGACAATCAAGACCGGACTCTGCACCTGGGCCACATTCTCCAGGGGATCAAGCTCCATGTGCTGCCGGATCCAATCCAGGTTGTAGGGCAGCACGGAACTTGCTTCTTTGCCGTCCCGGGCCTCGGCGAGCAGCATCTCCACCTGCGCCCTGTAACTCTGCAAATACGCCTTTTCCTGATCAGTCAACCCGGGCAGAGTGAGCTGGTAGTCCACCTGCTCCACCATGATCTCATCCAGAGAGATGGAAGAACCCGCCAGAAGCACCAGGGCGCTGAGCCGTTCCGCGAAAATGGGGGCGAAATAGGCGCCTTCGCTGTGTCCCAACATGGCCACACGCTCCCCGTCGATCTGGGGATGTCCGCCTAGGTAATCGAGCAGGACCTCCACGTCTGAAAGTAGATCCTTCAGATCAGCTGCATTGTAATCGCCTGTGCTCTCGCCCACACCGCGTTCATCATAGCAGAGCACGGCGATGCCCACTTCCGTCAGCCTTTCCGCCAGAATGCTGAACATATTGGTCATCAAAGTGGGGGGCGAATTCCCCTGCCGGTCCTGGGGCCCGGAACCTGAGTTGAGGAGCACAGCAGGAAACGGGCCGTCGCCTAAGGGCAGGTTCAAGGTCCCGGCCAGGGTCACTTCCCCGTTCTTCACCTGGAAATCCTCGCTGCGGAAATGGTCTGCCCTAACTTGATCATCAGCGGCTGGCTGCAAGCCGGCGTAGCCTTCCCGCACCACCTCCACCGCCTGAACAGGTACCTCCAAGCTGATTAAGGTGTCGCCCTCTCCGAGAAGGCGCATTTGCAGACCACCTGGCATGGTGAGAACATACTCCTCCAAGGCCAGTGGTTGGCCCTCAATCTGGTAATCAAGCGTGCCTGTACGCACCACAGAGCCCTGCAGTACCGGGTCTTGACCCGCCAAAACCAGGCTTGGCACTACCACATTGAAGGTCATTTCCTGTCTGTCTGCTGGGAGCAAATACAGGATCTGCTCGAAGTGGGCGAAGACATTGTTCTCCAGAACCACGAAGGGTTCTTCCAGGGCGTAACTCCGCCGCATGGGACCAACCTCAGCCTCCATCTTCCCCGCTTTGAACGTGACGGAGACGGCAGCTCCCGGCATTAGCACCACTTCGTACTCAGTCCACTTCCCTGCACTTCCCTTGAGCGACGTGGTCACCTTTAGGCTCTGGGCGCCCAGGGAGATAACCCCTTCAGTCTTCAGCTCCTCTGGGCCGAAGGAATACTCCTCGCGTCCCGCTTCGGCCCCGCCCAAAGACAAAATAAAAGCACCTGTCTTGGAGGCGGCCTGAGCTGATCCTGCGAAGATGGTGAACAAAAGCACAAATAGGATTACGTTTTGAACACGCCGCATTTTTGCCTATTCCTCCTCGGCTTCTAGTTTGCGCAGCACCCAGTTGAGCTCTTCTATGGCCCTTTCCAGTGCATCCCAGCGAGCTTGATCCGAGTGAATAAAGGTCTTCAGACCGACTTGTTCGGACCGAAGCTCATAAATCCTGGCCTGAATCTGGCGGGCCAGCGATTTGGCATTCCATGTCATATCCATCATCTTTCCCAACTCCCCCAAGGATAGCTACATTTTACCCGATCCCATTGCTGAGCGCAACACCTACGTCACTTTGCAGGAATTGGAAGGCGAAACCCGAAAACACTAAGTAAGACCTACTGATGAGAAGGAGAGCTGATTGTGTCTCTGCGAATAGTAACAGACAGCGCTTGTGATCTACCCACCCATATTGTTGAAGAATACGACATCCATGTCCTGCCTTTCCTTGTTTATCTCGAGGGCAGGGAACGCGTCGATGGCGTGGACATAACTCCCGAAGAAGTCTACGCAGCCATCCGAGCAGACAAAGTGCCCACTACTGGGCAGGTGCCCCTAGAGACCTTCCTCACTGTGTTCACCGAGTACGCCCGGGAAGGCACACCCTGCCTCTACCTGAGTTTTTCTTCCAAGCTCTCCGGCACCTGCAGCACCGCCCGCCTAGCTCTCCAGGAAGTGAAGAGAGCTTACCCCTCAGCCCAGATTACCATCGTGGATACGTTGAGCGGAAGCCTCGGCCAGGGCCTTATCGTGCTGGAGGCCGCCCAAATGGCCAGAATGGGGAAACCTGCGGAGGAGATTATCCAGCATGTGCAGCAGCGCTCCCAGAACAACATAGAGCACGTTTTTTCCGTGGATGACCTCAGATACCTTTACCGCGGGGGACGGCTCAAATTTACCAGCGCTTTTCTGGGCAGCCTGCTGAATGTGAAACCCATTCTGCACGTAAAAGACGGTTTGATGGTCCCCTTCCAGAAGGTGCGGGGCAAGAAAATGGCCGTAAAACGCATTGTGGAACTGGTTAAGGAACGCTCTCTGGGGCATCCGGAGCAGCTCATCGCCATCTCCCACGCCGATGATCCTAAGGCGGCAGATCAACTGAAGGCTCTGCTGAAAGATACGCTGGGCTACCGCAAGTTTCTGGTGAACAAAGTGGGCAGTGTCTTGGGCTGTCACATCGGCATCGGCGGGGTCAGTGCCTTTTTTGTCAACACCACTTACCCTGAGCCCAACATCTCGGCACTCCCCTAGACCAGTAGAGATTAATATTTTACTTTTCGTTAACGCTGAGTTATACTTAATGTGAAGTACATAACTACTAGAGATTGGAGTGGCGCTAGTGGATTCCTATCGGTATAGGCCTGAACCTTACAGGATCAAAATGGTGGAACCCATGTCCATCCCCACCAGGGAACAGAGGGAAGAAGCGATTAAGAGAGCTGGCTACAACACCTTCCTGCTCACCACGGAAGACGTGTACATCGACCTTTTGACCGACAGCGGCACCAACGCCATGAGCGACAATCAGTGGGCAGGTTTGATGCTCGGCGATGAGGCCTACTCTGGCAGCAAGAACTTCAAGCATCTGCAGGAAGCGGTGCGAGACCTCTACGGTTTCAAGCATGTCGTCCCCACTCACCAAGGGCGGGGTGCTGAAAACATCCTCTCCAAGATCATGATCAAGCCGGGCGATTATGTCCCGGGCAACATGTATTTTACCACTACCCGGGCTCACCAAGAACTAGCAGGCGCAACCTTCCGGGACGTGATTATCGATGAAGCCCATGATCCAGCCAACGAGCATCCCTTCAAGGGCAATGTGGATCTGAATAAACTAGAGACCCTCATCCAAGAAGTAGGGCCAGAACGCATCCCCTATATCTCCCTGGCTGTCACCGTGAACATGGCCGGTGGCCAGCCCGTATCCATGGCCAACATGCGGGCCGTGTATGAACTGGCGAAGAAGTACGGGATCAAGGTCATGTTTGATGCCACCCGCTGTGCGGAAAACGCCTGCTTCATTAAGCACAGAGAACCGGGTTACGAAAACAAGACCATAAAGGAAATCCTCCGGGAGATGTTCAGCTATGCCGATGGCTGCACCATGAGCGGCAAGAAGGACGGTATCGTGAACATCGGCGGATTTTTGGCCCTGAACGATGATGAGCTCTATCAAAAAGCCACCAGCTTAGTGGTGGTTTACGAAGGCATGCCTTCCTACGGCGGTATGTCCGGCCGGGATATGGAAGCCCTGGCCAGGGGGTTGTACGAAGCTGCGGATTACAACTTTGTGGCCCACCGCTTGGATCAAGTCAAGTATTTGGGTGATAAGCTCATGGAGGCGGGCATCCCAGTGGTCAGACCCATTGGCGGCCACGCCGTCTTTTTGGACGCCCGTAGTTTCTATCCCCACATCCCCCAAGACGAGTTCCCCGCGCAGATGCTGGCCGCCCAGATCTACTTAGAATCGGGAGTGCGCTCCATGGAACGGGGCATCATTTCAGCGGGCCGGGATGCCCAAGGCAACCACCACTACCCCAAACTGGAACTGGTACGCCTAACCATCCCGCGCCGGGTGTACACCTACGCCCACTTGGATGTGGTGGTGGAAGGAGTCAAGGCCGCCTGGCAGAACAGGCACAACGTGAAGGGCCTGCGCTTCGTCTATGAACCGCCTGTGCTGCGCTTCTTCACCGCCAGGTTCGAACCCATAGAATAGGTATACTGGCGAACGGGCTCCTTGGCGAGCCCGTTTGCACGTTTCCGGATACGAAAGAGCCGCTGCACGATGGATCGAAGTCCATTCGGCAGCGGCCTCTTTACTTACAGAAACAGATTGGCGTAAAACCTGAAGAGATCGAACACCATGAGCAGCCCCACCAGGATGAGGAGCAGCCCCGAAACGGTCTGGATGCGGTGCAGGTTGCGCTTGATCACACCCAACGTATTCTGGAGCTTGCCCCAGAGCAGAGCGGTGAGCAAGAAAGGTATGCCCAGACCTAAGGAAAAGGTGAACAGCAGGGCCATTCCCTGATACATGGTCTTGAGATTGGAGGCCAAAATCAGGGCCGTTCCCAAAAATGCACTTAAGCAGGGGGTCCAGCCCAGAGAGAAAGCAGCTCCAAAGAGGAGGCTGGACCAGAACCTCAGGTTCTTGGTGCCCGCCTGCATGGCCCTACTGCGGTTGAGGAAGCCGATCTTGATCACGCCCAGGTAGTTGAGGCCGATTAAGACAACCACCACACCGCCCAAGCGCTGCAGGAGCAGCCGGTGCTGGGAAATCAGGCTGCCCAAAGCGGAGGCGGTAGCTCCTAAGGCCACAAACACCACAGTAAAGCCGGCGACAAAGCCCAAGGTGTTTACAAGCAGGCGCAAGCCGGCCCGCTCACCCCCTGCCTCCTCACCGCCCAAATACAAGAGGTAGATGGGGATCATGGGCAGGATGCAGGGGGACAGAAAGGCCAAGAGCCCCTCCACAAAAATGAGGCCAAAGAGGGAAGGAGTAACCTTGGGCGCCAACTCCTGCAGCATTATTTAGCCACCTCGATCATCTGGAGCACGATGTCTTTAGAAGCCATTCCAACGACATAATCACACAGATAACCCTCGGCGTCGATGACTACCGTTGTTGGCAGTCCAGGGAGGCCGAAGATGCCGTTCCCCACCGTTCCGTAGTCCAAAAGGTTCGGAATGGTTATCCCCTGCTCCGCCAAGTAGGCGGTACCGCTCTCTACAGTCTCCCATTCGCCGTCGATCTGGTCCACCAAAAACAGGACCGCATCGCCCGATTCCTGCAGCTCTTCGTGGAGCGCCTGGAACTCAGGCAGCTCCATAACGCAGTAGGGGCACCAGGTGGCCCAGAAGTTCAAAACCACTACCTTGCCCCGCAGATCGCTGAGCCGAACCGTCTCACCGTCAACTGTGGACAGGGCAAAGTCCGGTACGAGCACCTTTATGCAGTACTCTTCTTCCATGGCTTCGTCCCCAGAATCCTGGGCGAGAGCCCCCGTACCCATAGCCAACACAACGAGAAAACCTAGAACCAGCAATTGTATCAGTCTCTTTTCCATCATATCCCACCTCCATGCGAAATGATGTTGTCCATGTACCCTAAATCGGAGCGTACACTGTACTTGACTACCTAGAGCGTTTTGATTATTGCTCAGTATACCATAGGAGGGTATCGGGAACAAGGGCAAAATCCGTCCCAGCTCCCCCGGCCTCCCTTGACAAAGCCTTCCAGTTCTAGGAGAATCGAAGTATGTCAGCAAACTGCAGCCGCGAGGTGGTCAGCTGGGCATGAAGAGAACTCTTTCCTTTCTATTTCACCGTGCCACCATTGCTGGGGCAGCCATCCTTGTTCAGCTGGCTGCCCTGGTTTTGATGATCGGGCGCTTCAGCAAATACTTCCCCATCTTCTATGTGTTTTTCAGCTCTTTAAGTGCTGTTGTGGTCATTATCGTGGCCACGGGGAGATCCAAGTCTGCCTACAAGATCGCCTGGATCATCCCCATCATCCTCTTCCCCATTTTCGGCGGGCTCGTGTATCTATTTGTTGGGAAAACCAAGCTGAGCTCCAGGATGCGGCGGAAGATGGAAAAGACACGCCTGCTGGGGGAAAGATCCTTGGCGGCCAGCGAACCCATCCTGGCCGATTTGGAGGAGATCGATCCCCGAGCCGCCGGGCAGGCCCGCTACATCCAAAACCACGCCGCCTACCCCCTTTACAGGCACCAGTACTCGGAGTTCTACCCGTTAGGCGATCTGGCCTTCCCTGCCATGCTTAAGGAGCTGGAGAAGGCGGAGCGCTATATCTTCCTGGAATACTACATTATCGAAGAAGGCATCATGTGGAACAGTATTCTGGAAATCCTGGCCCGCAAAGCCCAAGCGGGGGTGGATGTGCGCCTGATCTACGATGATCTGGGCTGCATTTTCAAGCTGCCAAAAAACTACGACAAAAAGCTTGAGGCCCTGGGTATCAAAACCGAGCGCTTCCATCCCCTGAAACCCATGCTTTCTGCGGCCCTAAACTACCGGGATCACCGCAAGTTGCTGATCATCGACGGACACACGGGCTTTACCGGCGGCATCAACCTCGCGGATGAATATATCAACGTGGTGGAGAAGTTCGGGCATTGGAAGGATTCGGCCTTTCTGCTCAAGGGGGATGCGGTTTGGTCCCTGACCGCCATGTTCTTAGCCATGTGGGAATACCTGCGGGGAGAGCCAGATACGCTTGAGGATTTCATGCCGCCCAGGCTGGAGCACCTGCCTCCTAACGGCGGTTTTATCCAGCCCTTTGCCGATAACCCCCTGGACGATGAAACGGTGAGTGAAACCGTGTACTTCAACCTGATCAACCGGGCCCAGGATTACGTGTACATTTTCACGCCATACCTCATTCTGGACAACGAAATGCTCAGCGCCTTGGGTGCGGCAGCCAAAACGGGAGTGGATGTGCGCATCATCACTCCCCATGTTCCAGACAAGCGGCTCGTGCACGCGGTCACCCGTTCGTACTATTACCCCCTGCTAAAAAGCGGGGTAAAGATCTATGAGTATACTCCAGGGTTTATGCACTCCAAAGCCATCGTAGCCGACGACAGGATCGCAGTGGTGGGAACGGTGAACCTGGATTACCGCAGTCTGTACCTGGCCTTTGAAAACGCGGTCTGGCTGTACGACACGGAGAGTGTACTCCAGATCAGGGACGACTTCCTGGAAACGCTCCAAATCTGCCAGGAGATGCGCCTCAGCGATTGCGCCAACATCTCTGCTGTACACCGGGCAAAGCTGTCGCTGATTCGGCTGCTGGCCCCTCTTTTATAACCAACTTAAAAAGGATTTTGCCGATTTATGTCGAATACGCACGGTAACCTTTCCACCCACTGGGGGTGTTGGCTATGCCCGGCTTGAAGTTCGGCAAGATTCGTGACCGTGTCCTCGCGCTATTCATCATCGTGGTTCTCGGCCTCACCGTGGCAGTTATGGCCATCACCGGCGTGCTCACGCGCACCCTAGTAACTGACTTGGTGGTGGAAAATGCTCAAGCTCTGGCCCATCACCAGAGCCAGATCATCGCCATGTGGCAGAGTGAGCGTATGGCCGATTTGCAGCAGCTGGCCAACTCCGACCTTTTGGAGACCATGGACTGGGACCAGATCGAACCGTATCTCCAACGGCAGATTGAGGAGGCACCGCCCTACTACTTGATCTTCTTCGTGGCCAGCCCCGACGGCAGTTACAACACCACACTGGAGCGCAATGCAGGTAACATATCTGATCGGGAGTACTTCCCCAAGGCCATGGCGGGGGAAACGGTTATCACCGGCCCCTTGCTGTCCCGCTCCACCAACCAGCGGGTGATTATTGTAGCCACGCCCATCTGGAGTGAAGACCACACCACTGTGCAGGGGCTCCTGGGCCTCTCCATGGACTTGGAGGAGCTGCTGCGCGTTTCCCGGGATCTCATGGTATCCCAACAGCATGATTCCCTCTATCTCGTCGACGAAAACGGATATTTCATCATCCATCCCGATCCAGACATGATCATGAATGGCCGCATCCAGGACGTCTTCCCCCAGTGGGAACAGCTCCCGCCACATGCGGGCTCCTTCTCTGGGCGAGATAACGGCGAGAGCTATCACGCCTATTACCAAAAGCTTCCCGACCCCAGCGGATGGACGGTTGCGGTCAGGGTACCCACCTCCTACTTCACCAGCCCTGTGCAAAGGCTGATC
>FIZK01000025.1:11895-13406 GCA_900018335.1 uncultured Clostridia bacterium
GTGCGGGCCGAAGTAAGGACCAATGATGAAATTGGGGAAACCGGAGAGTCCTTCAACCGCATGATGGAAACCATCGGCACCATGACCTTCTATGATCCCGTCACGGGATTACCCAATCGAGAGCATTTTATGAACAGCCTAGAAAGCGCCTTGACCACTGACGAGACCATAATCCTGGCCCTCGTTTCCATTCGGGATATGGCGGAGATCAAAACCTTCCTCCATCGCGGAGTGCTGGATCGGCTGCTCATCCATCTGGCCAGCAAGCTCCAGGAAATCAGTGCACACGATTTGATCATTGGCCGCCTTTCCGAAGGTGAATTCGGGCTGATTATCCCCTCCAACACCATTTCTGTGCTCCAGGTCATCGACAAATTGGATCAGCTTCTGGCCCAGCCCCTCCCCTATGACGAGAGTGACATGGCCGTTCGGCTGTGCGGAGGGATCAGCATCAGCGTGGAACAGGGTCTCAGCGCAGATCTGTTCTATCAGCAGGCCCAGGCCGCTCTTTACGAGGCTGAGCACAGCGGCGACGAAGCTCTGAAACTGTACAATCCCAGCGTTCACCACGCCCTGGTGGAACGCATGCGGTTTCAATCGGAAATCCGCACTGGTTTAGAACAAGGACAGTTCACTGTTTACTACCAGCCTGTCATCGACCTGAAAACCCAGACCGTGGCAGGCAAGGAAGCCTTGATCCGCTGGAATCACCCCACCCGCGGCCTGCTCTCTCCCGGCCAATTCCTGCCCGCGGCCGAGCAGGGTGGCTTACTAGAACAGATTGGTGAGTTCATGCTGGATCAGGTTTGCGCCCAGCATGAACAGTGGCTGAAAGCCGGCTTTGATCCTGGGTGGGTGTCCGTGAACATCTCGGCCAACCATTTTCGTTCCTCCCATTTCCCCACCCAGCTGCGGGCCATCCTCAGCAACTACGACCTGCCCCGGGACATGCTGCGCCTGGAAATCACCGAGGAGGCCATGCTCATGCCCACCCCGGATGTACTGGAAAACTTCCAAGCCTTGGGTGAAATGGGCATTTACATAGCCATTGATGACTTTGGCACCGCCTATTCTTCCCTGCACTACCTAGCCCGTTATCCCATGCAGGGTCTGAAGATCGACAAGGAGTTCATCGACGACGTGGACAGCAGCAATCGCATGGCTGGCCTGGTCCGATCCATCATCGGCATGGGTATGAACTTGGCCATGGAGGTGGTGGCGGAAGGAGTGGAGCGGCCGAACCAGCTGGAGCTGCTGCAGCACATGGGATGCGGCAAAGCCCAGGGGTTCCTGTTCAGCCAGCCCGTACCCTGGCAGGACTACCGCGATGTGCAAAGGGGCCTGGCTGGGCGCCTCGCCTCCCTGCTGCCCATTTGAAGCAAGGGCCAGGAGGCAACAAGACTGAAAACGTTCATCTGGAGAAGAAATGAGGATGTAGAAATGGAGCAACACGTCTTAGGTATAGACATCGGAGCAACAAACACGAGAATTGCAGTCGTAGACTCAGCAGG
>FIZK01000026.1 GCA_900018335.1 uncultured Clostridia bacterium
GCCGTGGGATCCAAAGCATCGTTGGTTAAGCGGTTGGCGGCACCGTCTGCAAAGTGGAAGGGTATGAACACCACCCCTTCAGCCACCCTGTCGGTGATCAGGGCATCAACCTCAACTTCTCCCCGGCGGGACTCAACCCGCACCCTTGCTCCCGGCTCAATCCCCAGCCTGGCCGCATCTGCCGGGTTGATCTCCACAAAAGACCTCCCCGCCATACGGGTCAGTTCGTCATTCTTACCTGTCATGGTACGGGTGTGATACTGATAGAGGATCCTGCCCGTGGTGAGAATCAGGGGATACTCAGCATCCGGCTCTTCCGCTGGAGGCAGGTAATGGGCCGGCTTAAACAGGGCCCGTGCGCCCCGGGAGAACTTGCCCACATGCAGAATGGGAGTTCCCGGATGATCGGGGTTGGGGCAGGGCCACTGGGGCTGCTCCCTGTCCAGGCGTTCAAAGCTGAACCCGCCGTAAGATGGAGTAAGGGATGCGATCTCCGCCAGAATCTCCCGCGGGGAGCCGAGGTTGTTCTCATAACCCAGGCGGCGCATGAGCTCGTCGATGATCTCCCAGTCGGCACGGGCCTCACCGGGAGGATCTACAGCGCGCCTGATGCGCTGCACCCTACGTTCAGTGTTGGTGAAGGTACCATCCTTTTCTGCAAAGCAAGCCGCGGGCAAAACCACATCAGCCAGGGCTGCCGTTTCCGTCAGGAAGATGTCCTGCACGATGAGGAGGTCCAGTTTTTTGAACATTTCCTCCGTGTGGTTCAAGTTGGGGTCGCTGAGCAGAGGGTTCTCGCCCATGATATACAGACAGCGCACTTTGCCCTCTTCAATGGCCTTCACCGCTTCAGTCACAGTTAAGCCAGGCTTTTCAGGCAGCTTGACGCCCCAAGCCTGCTCAAATTTGGCCCGAGCTTCGGCGTTGGCCACCTTCTGATAGCCGGTGTAATCGCCGGGCAGGCAGCCCATGTCACAGGCGCCCTGCACGTTGTTCTGTCCCCGCAGGGGATTCACTCCACAGCCGTATTTCCCCACTTTGCCGCAGAGGAGCGCCAGGTTGGCCACGGACATCACCCCTGCTGTCCCCGAGGAATGCTGGGTAACGCCCATGGCGTAGAAGATGGGTGCCTTGTCGGCGGTGGCATACAGCCTGGCCGCGGCCCGCAGATCCTCAGGATCGATGCCGCAGATTTCCGCCACTCTTTCCGGCGGATAGTCCTGGACAACCTCCTGCAGCTGTTCGAAGCCCTCCGTGCGGTTTTCCACGTACTCCCGGTCGTACAAGCCCTCGCTGATGATCACGTTCATCATCCCGTTGAGCAGGGCGATGTTCGTTCCCGGTTTGATCTTGAGGAAGACGTGGGCATCTTCAGCCAGGGGTATTTCCCGCGGTTCCGCCACGATCAGCTTGGCACCGCGCTGCACCGCCTGGCGGATCTGAGCCCCAATGACAGGATGGGCCTCGGTGGTGTTGGAGCCAATCACAAAGACCGCATCGGCATCCACTACCTCTGCAATGGAGTTGGTCATTGCTCCACTGCCTAACGTTGTGGCTAGACCAGCCACAGTAGAGGAGTGTCAAAGCCGGGCGCAGTGGTCTACATTGTTGGTGCCCACCACCGCCCTCATCATCTTCATAAACAGGTAGTTCTCTTCACTGGTGGCCCGGGCAGAGGCAAATCCGGCAATGGCGTCGGGTCCGCTTTCCTCCTTAATCCTTTGGATACCCTCCGCCACATAGTCCAGGGCCTCATCCCAACTCACGGGCTGCAGCTCCCCGTCCTTGCGGATCAAGGGCGTGGTCAGGCGATCAGGATGGTGGATGAAATGGTAAGCCCATTTGCCCTTGACGCAGAGAATACCGGGGTTGGCCCCGCCCTGGGCTGGTTCCACGCCCACCACGCGGCCGTCTTTGACCAGGAGATCCATCTGACAGCCCACGCCGCAGTAAGGACAGGTGGTGCGGGTTTTGGTAACCTCCCAGGACCTAAAGGTCTTGCTGGCCTTGGCAGTCAAAGCCCCCGTGGGGCAGACGGAAACGCAGTTGCCGCAGGAGACGCAGTTGCTGTCCTTGAACTGCTTGTCGAAGGGCAAGCCCACCCAGGTGTCCGGCCCGCGGTTTTTTAGACTTAAGGTGTGATTAACCTGCAGATTATTGCATACCCGCACGCATCTCCGGCAGAGGATGCACTTGGATGGGTCGTAGTTGAAAAACTCGCTGGATTCGTCCTTGGGATGATGGGTCTTGAACCTAACGAAGCGAGTTCCTTCCACTTCGTATTCCATGGCGTATTGATACAGCTTGCAGCTGCCCGTAGCTGGACAGTTAAAGCAGTCCGTATCGTGGTTGGCCAAAAGCAGCTCGATGATCAAACGGCGGAAGGAAACGACGCGCTCGCTTTTGGTCCACACCTGCATGCCGTCCCAGCACGGTGTGGCGCAGGAGATCTGCAGGTTCCTAACCCCCTCCACTTCCACCACACACATGCGGCAGGAACCCTCCGGGCTCAGCTGCGAGAGATGGCAGAGGGTGGGAACATCGATGCCCAAGAACTGGCATGCTTCCAGAATGGTTGTTCCTTCGCTCACTTCGATTGGGCGTCCGTCGATGGTCACTTTCAGCATCAGCTAACCTCCTTCGCATACGCATCGCTGGTAGTGAAGACCTGCGGGAAGAAGCGCACCACAGAGAGAATGGGATTGGGAGCCGCCTGCCCCAAACCGCATAGGCAGCCGATGGTCATGGCGCTGCCTAGCTCCACAAGGAGATCGAGATCGCCCCTCTGCGCCGTGCCGTGCCTGAACTTCTGTACCAAGTGCAAAAGCTGGGGATTACCCTCCCTGCACGCACAGCATTTGCCGCAGGATTCTTTCACGAAAAACTCAGTGAGGTTCTCTAAAACGTCCAGCAGACAGCAGTTTTCATCCATGAACATGAGGTCCCCCGCGCCGAAAGTGGCCCCCGCTGCCGCGCAGCTCTCCGGATCCATGGGGGTGTCCAGCAGTGATGCGGGGATGATGTTCCCAGAAGCACCGCCCGTCTGAATGGCGTACAGCCGCTTGCCGTTGGGACAGCCCCCTCCCACCACTTCGAAGAGCTCCCGGATGGTAATTCCCACGGGAAACTCGTAAACGCCCCGATTGACCACATTGCCCGAAAGCGTAAACAGCTTGGTGCCGGGGAACTTTTCCGTTCCCATGGATTTGAACCACTCCGGCCCGTGCTCCATGATGGCGGGAAGGTTAGATAGAGTCTCCACGTTATTGACCAGCGTGGGCTTACCCCACAACCCCGCAACACCGGGGTAAGGGGGCTTAACCCGAGGCTCTCCCCGTTTTCCTTCCAGGGAGTCCAAGAGGGCCGTTTCTTCGCCGCAGACATAGGCGCCGGCGCCGATAAAGAGCTGGATGTCGAAGGCAAACCCGCTGCCCAGGATGTCCCTGCCCAAAAAGCCGTTGGCCCGGGCATCGGCCAAAGCCTTTTCCAGTATTGTCCGCACGTAAGGGTACTCGGCCCTCAGGTAGATGTAACCCTGATCAGCCCCCACGCCCAAGGCAGCGATGACCATGCCTTCGATGAGCCGGTGGGGAACCTCTTCCATGATCACCCGGTCCTTGTTGGTTCCGGGTTCGCCCTCATCCGCGTTGCAGACCACATATTTCTTATCAGCGGAAGCGCCCTTGGTAAAGGACATTTTCAGGCCAGTGGGGAACCCGGCTCCGCCCCGGCCCCGCAGGCCGGAAGCTTTGATCATATCCACGATCTGATCTGGATCGGCCAAGGCCTTCCTCAGGCCGGCATAGCCCCCCGCCGCCTCATATTCCCGGGAGCTGGTGGGCTGGATTTCCCCCGCTTTATGCAGCACCACCCTCGTTTCTTCCACTTTCTCACTCCTCTCAGCCCGCGGGCTAGCTCTTGGCCGCCTTTTGGGCCTTATCCAGGTTGAGTACGTTTCTTACCAGCAGGCAAAGCAGCACCGAAATCGCGGCAGAAGTGCCTAACCTGCCCCCTATGCCCGTTAAAACGCTCTGTCCGAAATAGATCACCAGGGAGCAGACTCCGCTGATGGTGAGCATGTCCTTGTAGCTGCAGCAGCGCTCACCGCTGCACATGGCGGCATAGGACACGGCTGTGCAGGTGAGGGCAAACAAAGCTCCTTCTGTGAAAAGGGGAGGAAGCACCAAACCCGCGGTCAAGGCCAGCAGGGCAGAGACTTCCACCACGCTGAGCTTCGTGTTCTGCCTGAGCCAAAAACCCGCTGCTCCCCACACCAATGCAATCAGGAAGTTCAACGCTACAGTGCCCATCAGATACCTCCAATCACTGAGAGAACCACGACCACCGCGGCGGCCGCAATAGTGCCCAGGCGGCCTCCCACACCAACCCAGCATTCGTCGGTAAGCTCAAAGAGGATGCCGCCCAACAGTCCCGCCGCCAGAAGGGGCGCCATGGTGGGAAAGCGCAGTGCTGAACTCATGCCCACGAAGGATCCCATGTACATGATCAGCTGATCCCGACCCTTAAGCACCTGGGCGCCCACCAATCCCACCAGGGCGGAGGCCACCACCGCGCCCAGGCCCAGCCTTGTGCTGAGCAGGAAAGTGACCAGCGCGGCCAGGCAGCTGATGAGCGCTGAGCGGATCAGCTTAGTACTGGGCTTGAAAGTAGGCCGCTGCAAGGCCATGAGCACTCCCACGACCAGCACCGCCAGAACCAAGATACGGCCGAGGGCCGTGGAGAGCAGCCCGAAAATATCCAAAGCGGCCGCCACCACCGGCACCAAGATGAGAATTTGATACCACATTTTTTACGCGCCTCCATTCAACTGTTCACGCTGCCGCAGCGTCTGAACCAACTCTACCACCTTTTCCTCCGTCAAATGCCCGTAGACAGTATCATCAATGAGCGCAGCCGGAGAAACATCGCAGGCACCAATGCACTCGCAGGTTTCCAGGGTAAACAGCCCGTCTGCGGTGGTCTCCCCCGCCTCAATGCCCAGGGCCTGCTCAAACGCCTCCAGGATCCGTTTGGTGCCCTTAATGTGGCAGGGAGCGGTCTTGCAGAGGCGGATCAAGATCTTGCCCCTGGGCTCCTTGGAGAAAAAGGAATAGAAAGTCTGGACGCTGTAGATCTGGGCCAGAGGAACGCCCATGGCCTCCGACACCGCCTTGGCAACCTCTTTAGGGATGCCGTTACCCGCGACCTCCTGCACTTCGTGGAGGACAGGGATGAGCATGTCAGGCCTGCCCCTCCAGCGGCCCGCGATTTCGGCAACTCTTTTGAGGACATCTTCAGTAATCCGGGGCCTCAGTCCTTCATGTACGGCCTTTTCCATCAACAACACCTCCCTTCATTTTCTAACGGCGAACCCGTTCCAAGCAGTGATCAAAAAACCTCGCGGCCTGTGCAGGGGCTATGGACTTGCTTCTGCGCCTATTCATGGCCTCAAGCTCAGTTAGGTAACCTGTGCGGATTCTATCTGCCCTGCCGCCCAAATCCAGAAAAACGCTGAGCAGCATCACCAGACAACGTGCTTTCCGTTTAGTAAAGGCAGGGCGGTAAGTTACTGCAAAGGCTGCCGCCCGGCCGAAATCAATCTCCAGTTCTCCGCTGAAGGGTGGATCCTCAAAGTCCAGCCCCACACATCTGGTTCCCGTCCACAAAAAGTTGCGCAGGTTCACATCGCCCTTAAGCCCTCCCGTTAGGCGATGATGCGCTTGCAGCCAGCGGCCCAAGGCCAAGGCCTGGGGCCTGCTGATGCCATCTACCAGATCGGCATAGACAATGCCTTGGATGTACTCCAGATAAAGCGCGTTCTTTTCCTTGTCCACAAGCCGGGGGACAGGTAGGCCGGACCTATGCAGGACTTCCAGGGCCGCGGCTTCCCTCTGCAGGGCCACTTCGTTTTGGCTGCGCTTCACCACCACACCCTGTTCCAATGTCACCGCATTCCTCCTGGAGAAGAACCTCATGATCGCAGCCTGACCTCGATTCTCTTTCCTGCCCTAAAGCCCCTAAGCTCCCGGGCCACGCCCAAGACAGCGTTCTTTAGGATCTTCTGCACAAAAGGCACCATGGGCACGGCAGCCCCGTCCACATACAGCTCCACTTCCTGAGCCCAGAGCACACAGTCTTTCCTGCTGGCTTTCCCCCTAACTATGAGCCCCGCCAGCTCCGGGCAGGTGTGGCCGCAGGCTGAGCAGCACTCTGGATCAAAAGAGGGCAGGGGCTCAAACGCCCGCTCCTCCACGAAGTCAACCAGACTTTCTGGATCGTGGAGAACATTAAAGACAGGCAGGCCGTAAGCCTCCTTTAACTGGAGATTGGCCACTACCCCAGAAATCGCCGCAGCCCGTTCACTTAGGTGCTGCTCCACTTCCTCCACAGTGTGGGCCGTGATGATGGAGAGCACATTGCAGTCGGAGACGCCTTCCAGGATGACAAAATCATGATCATAGTGCCGGAGGATTTCCTCCATGGGAAGCTTGCTTCCATATAGAACATCGGTCTCGTATAGACCCCTGGCTGTCACGGGATCCGCACCCGCGGCCCGGTGCCGCCTGGTATTGGTTGTAGGATCGGGGTCAATGGCAAACCCTTCAAAGTGGATCTCTTTTACCGAACCCACCCGGTACCCTCGGCGGCGCAGCCCGCTGATGAGGGTCTCGCACACCGTGGTTTTGCCTGACTTACTCAGTCCGTTCACCGCCACCGCCTTCATGCCCATAACTCCTTTAGGATGCATAATAAAACCGCACAGCAAAGACGCCCACAAGCAGCAGCACAGCCACGGCCGCCCAGTCCCGCCCGTTCATTGTGTTCCTTACATAAATGGTTCGCTGGGGCAGAGCACCAAAACCCCTGGCTTCCATGACCGCGGCTAAGTTTTCCGCTCTAGCCAGCGTTTCCGCCAGCACCGGCACCAGCAGTGCGCTGTACAGGCGCAGTTTCTGGCGCCAGGGAACCCGGCGCAGATCGACTCCCCGCAGCTGCAGCGCGGTGAGGGCTTGGGCAAAGGCCTCGCCAAAGAGGGGAATGAACCTGAGGGCGGCAAACAGGCTGAAGCAGAAAACATAGGGCACTTTCATCTGGATAAGAGAATTGATTACCCGCCGGCTGTCCTCCCGTGCCATCACGGCCCCGGAGCAGAAGATGATAACCATGCGCATGGCGGCTGATAAACCTCTCCAGACACCATCTGCGGTGAGCAGAACCCGCCCCCCCACAACCACGAGGGGTGCACCCGTACGCACGAAAAGAACCTGCACGGCGGCGACCATGAGCAAAACGGGCAGAAACCTCTTCAGGCGCCTGGTAAGGCCCACTAGATCCGCCCCAAAGAGCAGCGCACCGAAAAGGGAGAAACCGGTCAGCCCCAGCATCCACCAAGGTTTAGAGAAAAACACTGCTCCGCTGGTGCACACTACTGCCCACAGCAGCTTCACCCTGGGATCCGCGCTCTTCACGCCAACACCTGCCCTTCCCTCAGCCTCACTTGGCGGCATTTCCAGCGGGACGCCAGCTCCCTGCTGTGGGAGATCACCGCCAGCCCCTTCCCCTCAAGCAGCAGCTCGTCCATGAGCTTGTAAAGCTCGGTGCGGTGGGACCGATCCAGCCCAGCAGTGGGTTCATCCAGGATAAAAAACTCGGCTCCTCCCATGAGCATGGTGCAGATGGCCAGGCGCTGCTGCTCCCCGCGGCTGAGGGTGTACACGCGCCGTTCCTTGAGATCAGCCAAGCGGAACCTGGCCAGCAGTTGTTCGGCCCGGGCCCTGGCTGGCTGGGGATCCTGCCCCAGAATCTCCTGGACAAACAGCATTTCCTGCCACACGGTGGGGGCAAAGAGCTGTCGGGATGGATTCTGGAAAAGGTAGCCCACTTTACTCCCAATCTCCCCCAGGGATAGTTCGTCTGCTCGGCGGCCGAAGATACTGATGCGCCCCTGTTTAGGCCGGAGGATGCCGCACATCAACTTAGACAAGGTGGTCTTACCGCTGCCGTTGGGCCCGGTGATCAGGGTAAGCTCCCCAAGGCGCAGCTCAAGCCGGGGGCAGGAGAGCACAAATCCGCTCCGTTCGTAACAATAAAGCACATCAAAGAGGGCTATGGCAGTCAACTGGCCACCTCCAGCCTTCCCTGGGCCAGGCGGTAGATCCGATCTGCCACCGCCAAGAGTTCGGGGTCGTGCTCCACAAGGAGCACGGCGCCGCCGCGGGCTGTGTAATCTCGGATTACCCCCTGCACCACCGCTTCACTCCGCTCATCCAGGGGGGCAAACACCTCATCGAGGATCAGCAGTCCCGGTTCCAACGCCAGCACCGCCGCCAGGGCAACCAGCTGTTTCTGCCCTTGGGAGAGGTCCTTAGTGGCCTGGTGCCGGCGGCTGCTCAGGCCCACAGTCTCCAGGGCAGCTGAGATACGTCTGTCCATTTCTTCTTCTGGGAAACACAGATTCTCCAACCCGAAGGCCAGCTCAGCTTCGACGGTGGGGAAGAAAAGCTGGGCATCGGGATCTTGAAACACCACGCCTACCCGGCGTACCGTTTCCGCCAGGGATAGGGTGGAAAGTTCCTCTCCAAAAAGGCGGATGGTTCCCCTCACCTGGCCGGGAATGGAGCGGGGAATGATTCCAGAGAGAACATGGCAGAGTGTTGATTTGCCGCTGCCAGAAGGGCCGGCCAGCGCCACGCACTCACCCACCTGTACGTGGAGATCAACCCTCTCTAGGACAAGGGGGCCCTCGGGGTAGCGAAAGCTGATCTTTTGAGCCTGGAGGGCGTTCATCGTACCACTATCTCCTCGACGAACTTGCACCAACGCTGGGAGAACACCACGTTTTTGATCACCATCATAAAGGGCCCAAAACCCCCTTGTGATTTCGGCTTCAAGGCCTCCCCGTTCATGGCTATACAGATATAAACATTGCCTGGTTCTAGCGCTTCGGCCCCGGTGACCACGGAAGCATAGCCGTCAAGGGCCGATACTTGCACGAGAGAATCGGGTAAAAGCTCGATGCCGAAGTGCTGGCAGATCCTGCTCAGTTCCACCCCTGTAAAGGTCACGGGCGTGGGATCGGTGATGCTGGTGTCCATAACCGCCTCAAACTCCACGGGCTGGAGCTCCAAGATCTGGGACATGCTAACCCTCTCGCTGGTTTCACCTGCGGTGAACAGAAACTCGGCGTTCATCTCCAGCTCCTTCTTCAGGGCCAGATCCCCGGCATTGAGGTAAGCCAGCACCGCGGTTAAAGCCACGAGCAGGGTTATGCTTCCCACCACTATTTGATTTCCGCGTTTTGTGGCGCTTTTCATGGCTGTACCCACTTCAGCCAAGGTATGGTCAGATCCAACAGGGAAAACTGGCCGTGGTCGCCTAGTTTATCTCCAGTGGCGGGGTGCTGCCCGTGATCGGCCAGGACGAAGACTGTGCCGGAAAAGTCCTGGCAGAGCTGCTGCACATAACGGTCCAGCTCCAAGAGCTTTTCCGCGGCCTCTGGAGAGAAGGGTCCGAAGGCGTGGGCAACATCGTCGTAGCCGTGGAAGTGGACAAACACCAGATCCACCCCTTTTTCCAGCTGCTCTCGGGCAGCCGCAAAGACTTCGTTATCCGTACTGCCATCACCATCTAGATCAGGATTGAGGATCTGCCTAATGCTGGTGTTCAGTACCTTTGTCGTGCCCTCCACCATGGCCGACTCCCTGCCCAACTGCGCGGCATGGTCAAACAGATCGGGCACCTTCAGATCCCGCATCCCCCGGGCAGTAACCCCGTGCTTAGAGGGAAGCTCGCCGGTGAGGATGGAGCCCAAAGCCACCGGGGTAATGGAAGGGAAGACGCTGCGCGCCTGCTCCGCCCCTTTGCAGGAAAGAAACGGCGGCTGCACCCGCTGCAGCTCTAAGTACCCCAGCCCATCCAGGAGGATGATCAGCACTGAGCCTTCCTCCAGCGCGGCCAGGGCCTGGGGCAGGAGCTCAGTTATGGAAAGCTTCGGAGGATCCACCCAGATGCCCCTGATATCTGGCTTGCGGCTGCGCCCATCCTCGCCCAGGTAATCTGCGGAGGTACCCCGCCACTCCAGATAGCCCTGGAGGGAGACTTCCATTTGACCTCCGTCGGCGAAGTAGGCAAGCCCCGCAGTGATGTCGCCTGCTTCAACCAGCTGCTCAAGGGGAATCAGGCTGCGCCTGGTGAAGGCTGTAACAGAAAAGTCTCCTTTCCTGGCCTCCCCTTCCATGACCAGACGCTGAACAGCATCCACAGTAAACAAGCCGCCATAGGTGATCACACTTTCCTGCAGCCCGTGGATGAAGCGCAGGGCGGGTACATCCGGCCCTAATCCCATGACCACTAGGTACTCCAGGAACTTGAGCCGGGCCTGGGGAGGATGGCTTTCCGAAAGGAACTGCCAGCCGTATTCCGGACTCAACCTCAAGTAGCAGTTTTCCGTGATTTCCTCCAGAGAAAGCAGGGCTGCCACGCCGTCATAGGCGGTGAGCAGAATATGCCCGCCCTCCCCCAGTACTCCCGCCTGCTCCAGAACGGACAGCAGGGGGATAACCTCTTGGGCTGCGCCCCGGTACTCTATGGACACAGTCTCCAAGCCCTCGTAGCCGCTAAGGACCAGTTCCCTGGCCACGTCACCGGTTACAACCAGGCCATTCTGAGCTGCGCAAATATCATTAAGTGTTAGGCAGCAGAGCACCAACGCCAGCAAACCCCATCTGAGATTGAGTTTCATCTAGAAACCTCCCCATGGCCTGAGAATACCGGATTTATGGAGGCCCCGGGCAGCGAGATGTGCCACCAACCCGCCCAAGCCCCCGGAGAGCGCGGCAGCGGAAAGGGAAAGGAGCAGGGGAACTGCTGGCAGCCGGAAAATGGCCAGATTGACCGCGACGCTGCCAGCCACGTTGGCAACCAACCCCGCCCCAAAGCAGCAAAGGGCGCAGCAGCCTCGATGGCCGCTGATCAACAGCCAGATCTCCACTGCTAAGCCGGACATAGAATACGTAAACAGGCTCGCTGCTCCGTGGGAACCCAGTGTGCCGGTGATGGTGACCAAGACTGCCTGCAGCAAAGACACCATCAAGGCTGCGCCCCTTTTACCCGTGATAGCGCTGGCCAAAACCAAAAAGAGCATGTAGAAACCGCCCGCCACAACCCCCCCGGGAATGAGTAGGGGGCCGGTAACCATCTGGGCCAGAGGCACAACCACAACCTTAATGGCGATGCCGCTGGCCGCGAGCATGGCCATGACCATGTGGTCCACGAGGGTAAAATGGCGGCTTTTCATCGTACCACGATCTTCACGATGTACTTGGCCCAAAAATTAGCCGTGTAGGACTCGCTGGCGCAAAACCAGACCTTGCCGGCGCCCTCGTCCTGGGTGATGGGCTCTCCATCCTTGTACAGGGCAAAGAGTGAGTCTGCGGCTTCCAAAACCTCCAGGGGATAGACCTGTTCAAAGCCGTCGGAGGCAATCACCTGAACGGCGCGGGCGTGCTGGGCGCCAATGGCCTCCGCCAAGACATTCCAGTGCACGCCGGAATAGACGCCCGTGGTGGTCTTGCCCCGGGAGTTGGTGCGAGTGAGCTCCACAGTGATCTGCGGCAGGGCCAGGAACTCGTCCACAGTCATTGTTTCCACGGCTGCTCCCTCAAAAGTCAGCAGGATTTCCCCCTCTGAGGCCAATCCCGCGGAGGCTGCACAGAGTACAAGCAATATTCCGATGGGTACGATCGATACTTTCTTCACAATAAGCCCCCTTTGATGGGCCGCTGACAAAGACGTCCGCGGCCCTACTCCTCCGCTTCCACAGCGATCACATATTTCACCTTGCCGCCGCCTTGAACCCCGCTTAGGTCAAATCCTTCAAACCTGACCCTGAGGTATCCTCCCTTTTCATCGGGGTAAACCTCTCCGTAGGGTATGGCTTCTGCGGGTATCCGGACCTGGAAGCCATCACTGGCTGTGAACAGGTAGTTTGCGGCCTCGCGCATGCCCACCCGGGCAAACAGTTCCTCCAAAGAGGCTTGGCTGCCGAAGTAGATGGCATCTTCGCCAGCAATGACCACATCGAGCTGCTTTACCCGCATGCCCAGGTTCATCTCTTCCGAGAAGTAAAGAGGAGCCGCTTCAGAATCCAAAGTGACATAGCTGCTCAGGAAGATCTCGGGCTTCTCCGTCTTTTCCAGCCCATCCAGGGCAGCCATAGTTACAGGCGCTTCGGGCAGGGCCAGGGCGAATTTTTGGAAGTAATCCTGCAGCCCGTAGGCACTGACCAGCTCACCGCGGTTATTAAGCTCCACCGGCTCCATTTCTTGCACTGCTTCCCGGAAAAAGCTGATGCGCTTTACCGAAACCTGGAGCTGCAAGGCCAACTCCTCTGTGGGAACCAGCTCAATTTTGGTGAGGTTCTTTACCCAATACATGGAACGCTGCTCCGGGATGCAGCTCCTGGGATACTCCAGTCCTTCCCCGTCCCTGGCCAGCATGATGTAAACCGCCTGGTCTGCCCAAATCTCCGCTGGAACGGCCATGACATAGCCGTCGGAGGCAGCGAAACTCAGGGAGGCGATTTGAGCCAGGTCCAGCCCGTTTTCAGCGAGCAGGCTGCCTAGGGAGAACCCTGTGACTTCTGCCTCATACACTTCTCCGGAGGAGCTGATGTGGCGGCACTTGAAGGTCTCCAGGGGTCGGGACAGCAATGACTGCTGGTCCAGGACCAGATCGAGTCCAGCTCCCACGATCTCCAGCCTGGCATCCTCACGCAAAGATAAACTCGGCTGAGCGAGGACAACTCCACTCCACAGCAAGCAGGTTACTGCCAGCGACAACAAAAAAACAAGTGCGATTTTGCCGCGCCTTCTCAAGAAAGGATCCCTCCTAGAAAGCCCTGGAAAGCCAGGCCTTCAGAGGCATCCGTTTTCGGCAGCGGTTTGCACTTGTTCTATCATAGTCTGGTGATGTGGAATGATGGATTTGCCTAGATAATGCGGCAATGACGGCACCTTGAAGAGCCGTGGTTTCCATTGTTTGCCCCATTATACATTATGAAATTAGCAATTTCAATGCTAAATTTTTCGCAAATGCATCCTCTTCCACACCATTAGTTAAAAAGCGAGGGACTCCCGAGCTGGAAGTGGCGTTTGAGTCAGCGTACTCCGCTTAGCGGCCATCAATGGCTTCTCGGAAGTTCCTTGTGGCTCTATACAGGCTTTCGCTGGTATGGCCAGTAACCACGGCGCCGATCATGAGCGCATTGACACCGGTGGCGGCCAGAGCGGGAATATCCTCAGGCTCCCACTTGAGCTGGGTGGGGACGATGATGGGCAGGCCAGTCTGCTGCCGCAGGTCCTGGTAAACTGCCAAATCCTGGGCAGTCACCGGCTGGCCGTATCTGTCTCGAGGCATGACGGAAGCTTCGATCATGGACACCCCTGTGCGGGAAAGCGCGGGGATGAGTTCCCGGGGAAATTGGAAGCTGGGTGCTGCGGCAATAGGCAGCAGGGGACGGGGTTTCAGCCAGCGCACCGGTAGATGATGCGCGTACACGGAGACAAAGGACAGGCCCAAATCCCTCAGCACAGAGAGATCCCTGGGCATTACCTCCAGGGCATCGCCGGGTACTATGCCCACGGGTTTATCCTTGGCTGCGGCAATGATCTGCGCAATCCTCTCTCCTTCTTCCTCCAAGGTACCAAAGCGGGTTCCGGAGGCGAAGTGATCGGCGGCAATATGCACCTTCAGCACATCGGCTCCCGCCTCCAGGGCCGCCTGGGCAAGCTCCGGCTCGTTGTGGGGCAGACTCACCCACAAGTTCAGACTCTTAGGAAATAGGTTCATGCTAGGCCACCTCTCAGATATTCACTTTTTGGCTGCGCAGCGTGGTCTGCAGCTCCTCTATATCTATTTTCCGGGGGCTGCAGATACGAGATTCGCCTTAGTCTCGTGGGCTCGGAGATGTGTATAAGAGACAGGGCCATAACCGATGGCTGCGTGCGCACTGCGGCCAGAGTCTCGTGGGTGCAGGAAATGCATCTGCCCACCACTAAGAGTCCCTCAATCCCCTTGGGCAGCAACACCCGGTAAGGAAGACAGTAGGCCTGGGCTTTAAGGTTGATGGTCTGCACTCCTTGGCCATCCGGGGAGTGGATGTCAATGGGATAGGCGTTGCGGCTGATCACATCGGGGAACTCCACCCCCTCAATGATATCCTGGGCCTGCAGCACGTAATCGCCCACGATCCGCCGGCTCTCCCGCACACCCGCCTGAAGCCCGGAAGTGACGATATAGGTCTGCTCAAAGCCAGGTATATGCCGACGGAAAAACGCCAGTAGTTCCATCATCTGTCTGCGCAGCGCGATTTCAGCGTTGGTCAACTGCCAGGCATTGGCAGCATCAACCTTAGTGGCCCGCGTCATGTTCACCGTGATCTGATCGGGCCGCGCCGTTTGGAAAAAGAGCACCATATCCCGGTCGATATGCAGTTCCCCCCGTTCCTTGGCCTGCAGCAGCTTGCTGTAAAACCCATTCACGGATAAATGTCCTGCATCCAGCAGTTCAAACTGGGTTTTTTCATAAAACTCCTCGCGGTGCTCCCGCATATACGCCTTGACCTTTTCCAGATCCACATTGCCCAGTACAAACATGAGCGACATGGGCTGGGTCAGCCCATCGGCGGCTCGCCCCACCTCGAACTCCGCCCCAGCGAAAGCGGCCACATCACCATCCCCTGTGGCATCGATGACCACATGGGCGTAAAGTGATTGCTGTCCTCCTTTGTTCCATACCTGCACGCCCTGGATGGCCCCACCCTCCATGAGGGCTGCGGTGACCCAGGTGTGCAGCAGAAGTTCGACGCCGCTCTCCAAGCAGAGGTCCAGGTACACCATTTTCGCCAGCTCCGGGTCAAAGGGCGTCACTGTATGGACATAGCCGGTGGTATCACGCACATGCCCCGGGCTCCCGCCAAGGTCCTTGAGACGCTGCACAATCTCTTCCCCAATACCTTGAATGACCTGGTTGCCTGCTTCGTCGTGGAAGGTCATCCAGGGCCCAACCAAGGCCGCTGTGCCCATGCCTCCCAGAAAGCCGTAACGTTCAACTAAAAGCGTACGGGCCCCGTTCCTCGCCGCCGCTATGGCCGCACAGGCGCCCGAGGGGCCGCCGCCTACCACAATCACGTCGAACTTGTGCATAGAATCCTCCCTCCCGATCTAGCGACTACCCAGCAGAATGAGCACCCGTTCGGCGCCGGGTAAGCGCTGCAGTTCAGCTTCTGCCAGGGAAGCAACCTGCTCTGGCGAAACCAATCCCGTGAGATCAATGACCCGGCCGGCAGTCAACAGGAAGGGCTTGGGCATTTCAATCCCCCCATCCCCATACTGAGAATGCCGCTCCAGGACTGTCTGCAGGTCTTGCCGCACCTGAGCTGCCGTGGTCTCCCGGACCAGCCCGTGGGGCAGCTGTAAACGGATTACTCCTTCCCTGTCTAAAACAGCGATGGGCTTCCGTCTCCGGCGGGCCAAGCCGAAAAGCCTCCTCACTTCCTGCTCACCGGCGAACACTTCCAAGAGCTCCGTACCGCCCTTCCAGGTCAGCGTCTCCTTGGGTACCCCCATGGCCTCTGCTGCTCTGCGCATGAGTTCCTCTCGGGGCAGCTGCATTCCCCGCTCCTTGGTCCTCAGCTCTGTGGCCCCAGTGGCAATGGCCCGGACCAGGTTGCGCTGGGCATCAATCTCCACATGGACGTCAACCGTTTCCGGATTGGCACCTGCTTTGACAACAAGACGCTCCGCTTCTTCCCGGATCCTGAGAATGTCTTCCTGGGTGGGATTGGGCACGGTTCGCTCCACCACATCGCGCACCAGAGCCAACGCCACGCCGATGGGCGAGATGACCTGCGCGTTCTTGGCTATCCGGCACTTCATCCCCAGAGCCTTGGCCAAGTGGGGAACCACGGTGGCCGCGCCGCCTCCGCCACCTACTAATACAGTCTGGCCCTTGTCCATGGCATAGTCTTTCAGCAGCTGTTGGACAAAGGGCACGCACTTGGCAGAAGCGAGCTCCAGAATCTTTTCCGCCGCCTGTTCAGCGCTGCAGCCCAAGGCTTTCCCCAAGGCCTCCAGCGCGAGCCGAGCCGAATCTTGATTACCCCTCGCGTAGTCCCCCTCGGGGACGTAACCCAAGAGATTGGCGGCACAGGCCACGGTGATGGCAAATCTTTCTCCGCGCTCGTTTTCCACCGCCACATAATCTGCCGCGTCCTCGAGGCGAGGCCGTACAGTAATCAATCTTAGGTCTGTCAACTTGCTTGAATGTGAGAAAACAGCGTAGGGAAAGCCGGCAATATGTGCGCTGCGCGGACCCACATCTTTGATCTTGCCGTCACCGATACGCACCATGCTCCCTCCAGCGATGGCCACCGTGCGCACATCCAACGAGTTCACATAGGTTTTGTGTCCGCCCACTTCTGCGTAATCCACCATCACCCTGCCGTTCACCACGGCTGAAATATCGGTGGACGTGCCGCCCACCTCCAGAAACAGGCCGTAGGAAATCTTCTCGTACATCAGAGCCCCGGCAACACCCGCTGCGGGGCCGGAGAGCATGGTCAGAATAGGTCTTCTCATCACTTCCTGGATGTTCATGACTCCGCCGTCGCAGCGCATGACCATCAGCGGAACGGCGATCCCCGAATCCTTCACGGATTGCTCAGTCATGGAAGCAGCTTCCACCATTTTCGGCAGGATACTGGCGTTGATCACCGCAGTCTTGGTCCTAGTCTTCAAGCCATACAGTTTGGAAATCTCATGGGTGCCCACGGCAGGCAGACCAGCCTGCACCGCCTGCTCCATTATGGCCTCTTCCTGCCCGGGATCATCTACGGAAAAGGACGTGGCCGCCACAATCACTTCTGCACCCTCCTGCCTCAATTCCCCAAGGGCTTGGGGAACCGCTTGTGGATCTTCCACATAGCGCTGTACAGATAGGAGGAAGCGCCCCGGGGCCAGCTCAATGGGGTCGATCTGCGTATCCAGGCGCACCTTGCGCCCTTCCATACCCCGGCCGATACTCAATACTCCCACCTTCACCACATCACCCTCCAAGAGAGCGTTGGTGGCTTGGGTAGTCCCGTGGGCAATAAACTCCACTTCTTGGGAGTCGATCTGGTGTTCCTCGAGCACGCGGTGCAGTGCCTCCACAATCCCTTTGGCCACTCCCTCCGGAGCCGAATGGGTGGTGGGCACCTTGACCTGTCCCACAAGCTCATAGGTTTCGCTGTCTAGAATCACCGCATCAGTGAACGTGCCGCCAACATCAATACCAATCCTAACTCTCACAATTAACACCCCATGAATGTGTATAAGTCCACTGAGGGGGCACTCCCCCTCAGGAAAAGCTAAACAAACATGATCGTTGCTACCAGCACGCCGGCGGCAACCAGCAGCCAAACATAGGGCAGAATCTTGCCTGTGATCTGGTTCACGTCCACGTCGGCATAGCCGGCCAGCCAGACGTTATGCGTATTGGTCGGATCGGCAATGGCCTGCATTCTTTCCACCGCCAGCAGGGCACTCATGACTGCAGTGGCGGGGAGCAGCCCAAGTCCGATCATCAGGCCAGCCACACCGCTGCCCAAGCCAAAGAGATTAAGGGGGCCGCGGTACAGAGCCAGCGGAGCCAGGATGGTGAAGAAGAGGAAGAAGGAAACGGGCCCGCTTGGCACGACTTTTTCCAGTAAGGGACCAACGGTTGCCGCCACTTGGGGATGGAACACCGCATTGAGCACCATACCGATTCCCACCATGAGAATGACGGCCGGAGCTCCCTGGGCTATGCCCTCAAACGCAGATTTGGTGAGCAGGTTGATGAAGCTGCTCCAACTCTTCTGGGTCACAGCAAGGCCGTAGAGGATGCCCACCAGCAGAGAGGGAATAATGGGCCACTTGAAAATGGTGATCAGCAGCAGGGGAAGCAGCGGTGTGATCAGCGCCACAACACCCACTTCCGGGCCGGGAACAGGCACTGTCTTGACTGCCCAGAACGCCTTGGCTTTGCCCCGGCGGAGCTCAATGGCGAGGAAGAGCACCGCGGTGATGAAGGTCAACGCCATGATGATCAGGGCGAAGTTCCTGATGGTCTCCAGAGGTACGCCGGTCGTGGCCTGGAAGAAGGCCCAGTTGGAAGCGTTCAGCGCCAAACCGCCAGCCATACCGAACAGGAAGATACAGGCAGCCGCGAGGGGAGCTATGCCCACGGAAATCAGAATGGGCATTACGATGGAACCCAGCATAATCACCGCGCCCAAGCCGCCCATGGATGTGAACAAGATAGTCAAAGCCACGAGAATGGCGAAGGCAATCCAGAACGGACGATCCCCTCCGAGCTCAGCGGCGATCTTGATGATGCGCTGGGCAATGCCCGTCTGTTCCATGACCACACCCAACCAGGCACCGAACATGACCGCAGTAAAGGCCGAGGCCAGGCGGATGGAGCCGGCTTCGATCACGTTGGTGATTAACCCAATGTCCTGGCCGGTTTCATCCACTCCCTTGATGGGCACTCCGGCAATGAGGGCGATACCAATGGCCAGGAGCGGCAGCGCGATCAGGCTCGGCAGTTTGCGGGTAATCATGAGAACCGCGATAACCAAGAAGAAAACGATCATCAGCACTGCTTAAAACATCAAAACTCTCCTTTCCGTTTTTACTCAGTTTCAGAATGGGACTTCCTGCAGCGCTCTAGTATCTACCCCCTTTGGACAGGAATTGCTGAATCACCACTGTAGCTGCGCCTAGTACGCCAGCTTTCGGCCCAATAGTCGTAACCCGGAGCCTGACTTCAGGGACCCTGAAAGGCAGCAGAGCACCATAAAAGCTGAGGCTTAAGGAATCAAGCAGTACGTCCCCTGCCTCCAAGAGATCCCCACCCAGCACCACTTCGTCCATATCCAGTAAATTCACTATTCCGGCCATGGCCTTTCCTATATACCGCCCAGCAGTAGCCACAAGTTCTCTGGCAGCTGCATCCCCCTGAACGGCTGCCGCAATAACCACAGCAGCGGTGATCTCGGCTTCCTTGGCGGCTTCCTGCAGGCAGGAGCTTCTGCCGCTGGCAGCCAGCTCCTGGCCCTGCCTGGCCAAGGCGTTGCCCGAAACCAGTACCTCCAAGCAGCCGCGGTTGCCGCACAGGCACTGCGGCCCATGGGGATCCACAATGTTGTGGCCGATCTCTCCGGCTCTCCCCGTGCGCCCAGAGTAAATGCGCCCATCCAGCACTAGACCTGCGCCAATTCCGTCACCCAAGTGTACATAGAGCAGGTCAGTTGCGGTCTGCTCACCGTTGAGATGGCATTCCGCCAAGGCAGAAGCGTTGCCGTTGCGCTGTACCAAAACTGGCACGCCTAACGCCGCCTCCAGCTGGCTGCCCACGGAAACTTCACGCCACTGGAGGAAGGTACTTAAGCGCACGACACCGGTATCTTCCTGAACGATACCCGGTACCGCCACCCCGATACCCACAAGTTCCTCCAGATGCACTCTGTTTTCGACGCAAAGCTTCCTCACCACATCCACAACAACTTGCAGCACAGCTTCCGGGCTGTGTTCAGGGAGGCGCTGCTCTTCCCAGGCCAAAGCATCCGCTCCCAAGTTGACCAGGGCGGCCTGCACCCGTGTGCGGGAGATGCGCACGCCAATCACTTTCCCCGCATTGGAGTTGAACTCCAGTAGCACAGGCGGCCTGCCCCCCACAGACTCCAGCGTCCTGGACTCATCAACCAAACCCTGGGCGATGAGCTCCTTGGTGAGATTGGTTACCGTGGCCGGGCTTAAGCCCGTGAGCTTGGCCAGCTCACTGCGGGTGGCCGGCTTTTGGCACAGCACCCGGAGCAGCCTGCTTTGATTCGTCACCTTTACCTGTTCATAATGGGATAAGTCTCGATACATCGCTTCGACAGTACCCTTTCCAGTTATTTTATAAACTAAATTTAGTAGCTAAACTAATTCCCTACAGTTTATTCGCCGCCAGGCAAAATATTCCTTCTCAAATCGTATGCTTTTTTAACAAATCCCCAACTTCCGCAGCTAAGCCCGGGAAAGTCTCCCGAAACTCTGGTGACTTCCAGGCCAGCCACAGCCAATCAAAAAAGCTGGGCAGACAGGGCAGAGCGGCTAGCTCTTTTGCAAAGCGGTGCGCGGCGATCTCCCGCACAGCACGCACCCTAGCCTTTCTGACCCGCCATGGGCCCAGCCTCAAGACGGTTACGGTGGGAAAACACAGATCAACAGAACCCATGTCCTCTTCAAGATAGTGGAAAAACTCGTGGGCTATGGTAGCCCGTTCCAGTTGTGCAAGGGTGAGGAAAGAAGGGGGGAGTAAGTGCAGAATCTTTTCCAGAGCGGACGTATTTAGGGTTATGACCCCCAAAGAATAGGAGGCCCGGACGTTTTTCCCCAGATCCTCGGCGCGTATGGCAATGCCCCTCCTCTGCACCGCTTCCAGCAGATCGGGGGTCTTGAATTGGGAAGCCCACTGAGAACCGAGTTCCAGGGCACCATCCACATAGCGCAACCTCTCCCCGCTGCTCAGCCGAGAGAACACCAGATCCTGCTGCAGCTCTAGATAGGCCCAGAGTCTGTCCTCAGCAGCTTTGGAGACCATCAGCTTCTGCGCTGCCTCCCAGCTCATCAGCTCCTAACTCCCCTCGCTGCACCCTCTTGTACTCCAGCACCGCCTCCCGCCTCCCCATCTAGGGAGTCATTGCTCTGGAGCGCTTCCCTTAGAAGTTCGAGCACTGTGGTCTCCCGCCTGGTCCAGTTGGGAGCCTGCCCATTGGCCAAGGCCTCCTCGTTGGCTGCAATGGCCGCGGGTATGGTCACCCAGTGGGGCTCCAGACCAAGATCCAGCTCGTATTTTTCCAAACTCTGCTGGCCCAGCTCCGGCCGTATGGCACAGCAGTAGTAATAGGAAGTCATGCAGAAGACGTCGAAATCTGGTTCCCTGGGAATGGCATACTCCACCACTCTCCCGAAGGGCCGGTGAACCGCGAGGAGCTCAGCGCCGCACTCTTCCATGAGTTCCCTGGAGAGCGCCTCCACATGGCTTTCCCCATTGCCCACACCGCCGCCGGGAAACTTGTAGCC
Organism: uncultured Clostridia bacterium; assembly: GCA_900018335.1. Classification (GTDB taxonomy): domain Bacteria; phylum Bacillota; class Limnochordia; order Darwinibacteriales; family Darwinibacteriaceae; genus DTU010. Next base: position 21,153 of record FIZK01000026.1, read on the forward strand.
CCCAGTGGTTTTGGAATACAGCAGGAGGATTTCGCCTTCACGGAGGATCACAGCGCGGACTGCTTCCCGCTTCACCGCCCTGCCTGCACGGTTAACTCCTTTGTGACGGTCGATTTCCGCTAACAAGCGCATATCTTCCCCTCCTGCTTCGGCTTGGTCCTTGCAGTCCCTCTCCAATCCAGTACCGTGACCTGTAGATCGCTTTGTTTCTTGTATTCAACGGTTTACTCTCAAATCCTTGCCTGCCAGTATTGATCAATCGAGTAGGTAGCCGCTAGGTGATCAGCCTAGCGGCTTTCCTCTCACAGAACGGTGCGTACGGGCCACGTACACCGCTCCTGAAGAATCTACCGCCGTTCGTAGAACTGCGACACAATCCCGACACTGTACTTC
>FIZK01000027.1 GCA_900018335.1 uncultured Clostridia bacterium
GTCCAGGGAAACATGTCCACCGGCTGAATAGGACCCGCTTTGTAGCCAAGGCCAGCCAAATAGCTCAGATCCCTGGCCAAGGTGGCTGGGTTGCAGGACACATAGACCAGGGCGGGCACATCTGCTTCCGCCAACGCTTCCAAAACCATCGGGTCGCAGCCCTTCCTAGGAGGATCCACTACCGCCGCGTCAATTGCTGTGTATTCCTGGATCAGCTGAGGCAGTACTTCTTCCGCCCGGCCTGCGTAGAACTCAGCGTTGGTGATGCCGTTCAGCTCGGCGTTGCGGCGGGCATCTTCCACCGCTGCTCTCACCGTTTCTACGCCGATTACCTTCCCCGCTTGCGACGCTAGGTACAGCCCGATGGTGCCAGCTCCGCAGTACAGATCCAAAACCGTTTCGTCACCTGCAAGCTGCAGATTCTGCACTACCAGATCATAGAGCACCTTGGTCTCCAGCGGGTTTACCTGGAAGAAAGAAGCAGGGGACACGGCATAGCGCAAATGCCCAATGGCATCCAGCAGATACTCGGCGCCCCACAAAACCTTGGTTTCCGGGCCCAGAATGACATTGGTGACCTGCGGATTGATGTTGTGCACAACGCTGCTCAACTCCGGCACTTCCCGGCGCAATCTGGCAATGAGCTCCTCCCCGCGGGGCAGCTTCCGGGTGCGCGTGACCAAAATAAGCATGAGCCTGCCTTGGGTGAAACTTACTCTGATCACGGCATGCCTGAGCGCCCCTGTGTGGCGGGTTTCATCGTAAGGTTCTATCCCCAGTTCCTGGACAGCCCTTTTCACCTTGAGAGCCAGCCGGGTGATCAAGGGATGCTGGATCTCACAGCCACTGAGATCCACGATGTCATGGGTGCCCCTTTGGAAAAAGCCCATGACCACTTCCCTGCCCTGCCTGCCCAGGGGTAGCTGAGCCTTGTTGCGGTAATGGAAGGGATCATCCATGCCTATGGTGGGAAGTACCTCTGCCTCCAGACCGCCCAGGCGTTCCAGTGCGTCTTGCACCTGCTGCCTCTTCCAGCTGAGCTGGGCCCGGTAGTCCATGTGCTGCAGCTGGCAGCCCCCGCAGAGCGGTGCATGGGGGCAGCTGGGTGTCCGCCGAGCAGGGGACTGCTCCACAAGGCTCAGGAGCTCGCCGTAAGCGAGGCGCTCCTTTACGTGGCTCAGGCGGATGCGCACCTCATCACCGGGAATGGCCTGGGGAATAAACACAACTCTGTTTTTCACCCTCCCCACTCCCAGCGCCTCATGGGACAGGCCCGTAATCTTAACCACATGCTCTGCTCCTACCTGCCAAGCACTCATCTTCCGCTCCTCCAAAAAAAGCCCTGGGCCAAAGAAAACTCGGCCCGGGCCTGGGTTTTTGCGTTTCAATCTACCTTCATTCGCAGCATAGAATAGGGCTTCACCTGCTCCATGGGTATGCGAACCTTGAAATTGGCATGGGCTGTCTCCAGTTCCTCCTCAGGTTCCACGCGGGTCAAGCGGCTGATCACAGCCTTGACTATGGAAGCCCGGGGCTGCATCACTTCCACCTCAGCCCCCAAGGGCAGGCGGTTGCGTACACCAACCACCGCTTCTCCCCTCGCCTCATCATAGCTCTCCACCACTCCCACCACTTCATGGGTTTGGATGTAAGCGCTGCTGGGGCGGTGGATACCCGCATCAGTGGGCGCGAAGAAGCCAGCCCAATAGGGCCTGTGGCTCACCTTGTCCAGCTCATCCAGAAGCTCTGGGGGCAGCTTGTAGCCTGCTGGATCCTGGGCATAGAGGTCCAGGGCTTGGCGGTAGGCACGCACCACCGTGGCTACGTAGTAAGCACTTTTCATGCGCCCCTCGATCTTCAAACTGTCCACGCCCATGCGCACCAAATCTGGGATGTACTCGATCAGGCGCAGATCCTTGGAGTTGAAAATGTGGGTGCCGCCCTCGTCCTCTTCAATGGGCATATACTCGCCCGGCCTTTTCTCCTCCACCACTGCGTAGCGCCAGCGGCAGCTCTGTGCGCATTCGCCCCGGTTGGCATCCCTGCCTGCAAGCACATTGCTGAGCAGGCAGCGTCCCGAGTAGGCTACGCACATGGCCCCGTGGACAAACACTTCCAGCTCCAGGCCGGTCTCCTGACGCACCCGCGCGATTTCCTCCCTGCTCAACTCCCGGGCCAAAACCAGACGGGAAAACCCAAGCTCTTCCCAGAATTTGGCTGCCTGGTAGTTGACGGTGTTGGCCTGGGTACTTAGGTGCACCGGGATGCTGGGCGCGTACTGACGCGCCAATGCGAACACGCCCACATCGGCCACGATCAGGGCGTCCACTTCCAGCTCCTCAAGCTCCTGAAGATAGGCGGGGAGCTGATCCATTTCCTCGTTGCGGGGATAGGTGTTCACCGTTACGTACACCTTTACTCCCCGCTCCTTGGCTAACTCCAGGACCTCTTTCAGCTCGTCAGCGCTGAAGTTGCCCGCTTTGGCCCGCATCCCAAAGGCCTTTCCCGCCAGGTAAATGGCGTCTGCTCCATATTCCATGGCCACAACGGCCTTTTCCTTATTTCCCGCCGGAGCAAGCAGCTCGGGAATTTTCATTTGCGTTCACTCCTAATAACCAAACTGCCTCCGGGCCCGCAGATGCTCGTTGTAGGTTTCTGTAAACTCATGGGTGCCGTCCCGCCTGCTCACAAAGAAGAAGTAGTTGGTGTCGGCAGGGTTCAAGACGGCCAGCATGGAGGCTAGTCCCGGGCTGGCAATGGGCCCCGGGGGCAGTCCCCGGTAACGGTAGGTGTTGTAGGGAGAATCGATCTCCAGATCGCGATACAGCACCACCGGGCGCTCCTCTTCTGTTACGTAACGCACCGTGGGATCAGCCTGCAGGGGCATGTCCACCTCCAGGCGGTTGAGATAGACAGAGGCCACGATGGGGCGCTCCTCATCCACCATGATCTCCCGCTCCACGATGGACGCCAGTGTGACCACTTCGTGCAGTGTGAACTCGCTGTCCGCGAGGAGAGGGATGATCTCGTCCTCGGTTACCTGGACAAAACGGGACACCATCTGCCCGATCAGTTCTTCCTCGGTCTGCCCTTCTGTGAAATGGTACGTATCAGGAAACAGATATCCCTCCAGGGACGCGATGGGCAGCTCCACGGGTAAATCCTCACCAAACACCAGGTGGGCGTTGAACGCCAGTTCCATGAAGCGATCCCTATCCGCCAAACCCTTCTCGGCCAGGAGTGCGGCGATCTGCTTGATCTCGAATCCTTCCGGGATCACCACGGGCACGGTCTGAACTCGGCCTGAGCGGATTTGGTCGATAATCTCCAGCGGCCGCATGGCCGGGCTGAGTAGATAGGCCCCGGCCTGCAGATGATGCTCGGCCCTTTCCAGCTTCACCAAAAGCCCAAACAAAGTGGGGTTGGCTATAATCCCCTCTTCCTGAAGGAGCTCAGCGATCTGCCTGGTGCCTATCCCCTGCTCAATGCGCACAACCTTGCTCAAGGCGTTCTCCCCGGAGCTGAGGGGCTGGTTGCTCCAGACAAAAAAGACGGCCAGGGCAGCGCAGCACAGGATCATGGACAAGAACAGAAAACGGACCACGCCGCTTTCGGTCCGTTCTGACGCTGCTTGCATACCATCGGGCATAGAAACACCCCCAACAACACCAATGGTGGGCAGGTGCCGTCAGTCCTCCTCGGACTCTAAAAAGGCCACCACCCGCTCAAATTCCTGGTCGTCCTCAATCTCCACGAGAATCTCTTCACCGGCTTCGTCCACGTCCAACTTGTAAACGAATCCGCCCTGTTCTGGCTGGTCTATGGGGAACAACACCGCATAGGTCCGTCCCTCAAACTCAAAATCATAGATGGCACACTCGTGCTCGTTGCCTTCCTCATCTTCCAGAACAACGATTTCCTCCAACTCATGCTCATGATCATGATCGTGATTATCATGGTCGTGCGCCATAAGCTCAACTCCTTCCTTTGACTGCTAGTTTGACCTCCTGCTGTCCAAATATGCCTGTAAAATGACGGCGGCCGCCACCTTGTCAATCACTTTACGGCGCTTAGCCCGGCTCACGTCTCCCTCTAAGAGGATTCGCTCTGCGGCCGCGGTGGAAAACCGTTCATCCCAATATTCTACTGGGAGGCGGAATTCCCTTTTCAATTCCTCAGCAAACGCGTATATTCTCTCTACCTCAGGTCCATAGGTGCCATCTGTCCTGCGGGGCAGGCCCAAAACGAACTTCTCCGCGCCGTACTCCCGCACGAAAACGTGCAGGGCGGCCAGATCCTCCTGGAGGTTCCGACGCCTGACCACATCAACGGCCTGGGCAGTCCAGCCCAGGGGATCGCTCACCGCTACCCCGATGGTCTTTTCACCAAGATCCAAGCCCAGTATCCGCATGGCTAAACTCCCTTAGATGACTTTGATGGCGAACTCAGGACAACTGGCCCCGCAGTACCCGCAGAACACGCACTCACCGTGCAGAGCAACTGCAGCCCTGCCATCACTGAGCTCTAAAGCGCCGTTCGGGCAGGCGGCCACACAAGAACCGCAGCCCGTGCACCAGTAGTCTATATGCAGCTGCCTGCTGGAAACCTGGGGCCGGGGCAGATCCCTTCGGCCTTGGAAAAAGGCCACGTTGCTTTCCACTTCGGCGATACTCTTCATGCCCACCGCAATGGAATGGATGTGGTCCATGGGGAGCAAATAGTCCAGAGCCTCGGCCCACTCCCCCAAAAGATGCCCACCGCCCAGGGGCTTCATGGCGTAAATGCCCTTGCCCGCCTCGGCAGCTTTGACAATGGCGGCCAGCATATCCTCGCGGCTGCCTCCTTGGATGCCAATGCCCGTTTTGTTGATCAGGGGAGAGACAACCTCAATCTCAGGGATGGCCGTTGCTGCCATCACCGCCTGCACATGGTGGGTGGAAATGCCCACAGCCTGCACAATCCCGGCCTTCTTTGCCTCCAGAAGCACTTCCAGGGCAGGCCAGTGACCCCGCAGGGTATGGCTGGATTCCTGCTCGTGGAGGAGGAAAATGGGGATCACCTCCAGGCCCAAGCCCTTTTGCGCCCGCTCCAGGCTCTCCAGCATCCCTGCCCGGGTATAGGCATAGCTCTTAGTGGCCACCACCACCTGCCCTCTGCCCGCAAAACGCTGCAGGGCCAAGCGGATGTGGTCGTAAGTTTCATACATCTCCGCGGTGTCCACAAAATTGACGCCCAGCTCCAAAGCCCTGAGCAGCACCTTGCTTCCTTCTTCAGGAGCAAGGCCCCGCTGGAGAGGACCAATGGTCAGGGCGCCGAAACAAAGTCTGGATACGCTGAGGCCGGTTCGGCCAAGCTCTGTGTACTTCAATCCCTATCTCCTCAACTCAAGCGTCTAAACAAAACTCCTAGAGTGTTGGGTCCGCAGTGGTTGGTGATGGTGCAGCCCGCCTCGGTAATGATGATCTCCTGGAAATAACCTTTCTCCTCCAGAAGTGACCGCACCGCTGCTACCACGTCGTCGCTGCAGCCCGCATGGGTGATGAAGGCTCGGCAAGGATCCAAGGCTCCGTTTTGCTCCAGCCGGTCCTGCACGTAAAGCTTCACTGCCTTTTCAAAGTGCCCTCTGTATTTGCGTCCCACAATCATTGCTCCATCCCGCACCTCGATGCTGGGCTTCAGGCGCAGGATCCTGGCACCGTGGGCGGTAATGGCAGAGCATCGTCCACCCCTGGCCAAATAGTCGAGCTGGTCGATGATAAAGCTGGCATCCACCTTCGGCACCAGCTGCTCCAACTCTTCCGCTATCTCAGATGCGGGTTTTCCCTGGGCCGCCAAGAGCGCTGCTTCATAAACGATATGTCCGCTGCCGGTGGACAAGTTTCGAGAATCTACTACGCGCACACCGGGGAAATCCCGGGCCGCCAATAAAGCATTATTATAACAAGAAGAAAAACCAGAACCTAGACTGATGTGAACCACTTCGTCCCCTTGGGCAGTCATCTTTTCAAAGTGCTGTTGATACTCAAAAACGTTTACCGCCCCAGTTTGGCAGTGTTTTCCCGCCTCCACATAGGCTATGAGCTGGGTAGGGGTAATATCAATGCCATCCTTAAACACGTCGTCGTCCACGGTGATGCTCAACGGAGTAATAGTAATGCCTAGACTCTCTACTAAATCGGGCGAAAGATCGCAGGTACTATCAGCACTAATCCGTGTCACCTTTCTACACTCCTTTGCCGTGTCAGAAAACAACAAGCTCGGGGATTCCCCCTTTAGTCCCGCTTAAGGTAGTGCTTAACCAACTCCTCCAAGATCACATCCCTGTCCAACTGGGCCATGAGTGAACGGGCATTGCGATGGCTGGTGATGAACGTTGGATCTCCCGACAGCAAGTAGCCCACAATTTGGCCAAAAGGATTGTAACCCTTGTCCTGCAGCGCTTCGTACACCTGCTGCAAGATGGTTCTTACTTCCGAAGAATCCTCTTCCAAGGCTCTGTAGCTGAACAGCGCTGTCTTATCGTGGGCATCTTTCATGGTATCCCCCCCTGTACGGTTCTACCTATCCATATTCTTTAGTTATCCAACAATTCCCTCCAGAAGTTCTAGGAGGTTCTTGCGGCTTTCCTCCAGCGCCTCGGCGAGCTTTTCGGGAAGGCGCCCACCAGCTTGGGCCATATCGGGTCTGCCACCGCCACCGCCTCCGCAGATCTGGGCAGCCTTCTTCACCACCTGTCCCGCATGCACGCCTGCCTGAGTCAAGGACTTAGACACCATGCTTAAGAAAAGCACCTTACCGCTGCTCTTGGCACCCAAAAGGATGGCTACCGGGTCAAGACGGTCCCGGATGCGGTCACCCAGCTCCCGCAGCTCTTCGGGGTTATCCGCCTCAACTTCTGCCACCAGCAGAAAAGCATTGCCCACCTGTTCCGCACGGGCGAGTAAGTCATCCAGGGAACCCAGGAGATGCTGCCGTTTCAGTTCCGCCAGCTCCTTCTCCAAAGCGCGGTTGGCTTCTATGAGTCGCTCCACCTGCTCAGGCAGCTGTTCCACTTTGCTCTGCAGTTTGGTCTGCAGCTCTTCCAGGACCTGCTCCTGGGCGCGGATATGGGCCAGGGCTTCCATCCCCACCACCGCCTCAATGCGCCGTACGCCCGCGGCTACGCTGCCTTCAGAGATGATCTTGAAAGTCCCGATTTCTCCAGTGGCCTGGACATGAGTGCCGCCGCATAGTTCCAGGGAATAGTCCCCCACCTGCACCATGCGCACCTGATCTCCATACTTCTCACCAAACAGCGCCACCGCCCCTTGTTCCTTGGCGCTTTCCAGGTCCGTGATGCTGGGAACCACAGGGGAGTTGCGCAGGATCTGGCGGTTGACCTCCGCCTCGATCTGCTTGAGTTCTTCGACAGTTAAGGCCTGGAAATGGGTAAAGTCAAAGCGCAGGCGCTGTGGCCCCACATAGGATCCTGCCTGATTCACGTGTTCACCCAAGATATCCTTCAGGGCACGATGCAGCAGATGGGTAGCAGTGTGATGGCGCGCCGTTTCTTGTCGCTGCTGGGCTGAGATGACGGCCTTGGCCGCGCTGGCCGCGGCGATATAACCACTCTCCACCACTCCAAAGTGGCTGACCAGCCCTTCCACTGGTCTGCGCACATCGTTGACACGTACCACCCCTGTTTCGGTTTGAATGATACCCTGATCGCCGATCTGACCACCGCTTTCGGCATAGAACGGCGTGCGGTCCAGAACCAGGGCAACCTCTTCGCCTTCTCTGGCACTGTCCACACTGTGGCCGTCTACAATGATCCCCATGATCTTGGAGTCAGCCTCGAAGCATTCATAGCCTACAAACTCCGTGGTCACTGCCCCCGCCAGTTCTTTATAGGCTTCCAAGCTGCTGTCCAGATAGCCATGGGCCGTGCGGGATTTCCGAGCCCGCTCCCTCTGTGCTTCCATGGCCTGGCGAAAACCCTCTTCATCCACGGCCAGACCGTCCTGGGCCAGGATCTCCCGGGTCAAATCAATGGGAAAGCCAAACGTATCGTAGAGCTGAAAGGCGGACTCGCCGGAAATCTCCGCTGCGCCAGTCTCCCGGGCACCCTCCACCAACTCCTGCAGGAGACGCAAACCCTGCTCCAAAGTGGCGCTGAAGCGCTCCTCCTCCAGGCGCACAACGTTCTTCACGTAGTCCTGCCTCTCCACCAATTCCGGATAGGCAGACTTCATCTGCTCAACCACTACATCCACCATGTCCGCTGCAAAGGGGTGGTCGATGTGCAGCAGGCGCCCGTGGCGCACCGCCCTGCGCAGCAGCCGCCTTAGGACATAACCGCGGCCCTCATTACTGGGCAGCACACCATCGGCCACCAAAAAGGTGACCGCCCGCAGATGATCCACGATCACCCGCAGAGACATGTCCGTCTCTGGACCCGCGCCGTAGGCGACGCCGGCCAAAGCACTCACTGCATCCAGGATGGGTCGGATGTTATCCACTTCAAAAATGCTGTTCTTACCCTGCAAAAGCGCGGCCACCCGCTCCAAGCCCATACCCGTATCAATGCTCTTCGCCTTCAGTGGTGTATAGGTGTCGCCCTCTTGGTGGAACTGGATAAAGACCAAGTTCCAGAACTCCAGAAAGCGCTCGCAGTCGCAGCCAGGCTGACAGTCAGGCTGTCCGCAGCCGAATTCGGACCCCCGATCGATATAGATCTCGGAGCAGGGCCCGCAGGGACCTGAGCCAGTTTCCCAGAAGTTGTCCGCTTTACCCAGGCGCACAATGCGCTCGGCAGGCACCCCTACCTGGTTGTGCCAGATGTCAAAAGCTTCATCGTCATCTAAATAGATAGAAACCCAGAGCCGATCAACGGGCAGCTGTAGATGGTCAACTACAAACTCCCAGGCCCAGGGGATAATCTCTTGCTTGAAGTAATCGCCGAAGGAGAAATTTCCCAACATTTCAAAGAATGTACCGTGGCGATCGGTCTTGCCCACGCTGTCGATATCGCCTGTGCGGATGCATTTCTGGCTTGTGGCAATGCGCGGAGCCACGGGCTTTTCCAAGCCCAGGAAATAGCGTTTAAAGGGCACCATCCCAGCCACCGTCAACAGCAAAGTGGGATCCCCATGGGGAATCAAGGAAGCACTGGGCAAGATGCGGTGATCCTTACTCTGGAAAAAGTCTAAAAACATGGTGCGGATTTGATCCACTGTGTAGTTCTTCATAACGTGCCGCGAAACGCGGTTCCCCCCATTTCTAAAGCAAAACGCACTGTCATCGCTAACACAATATTATCCAAGTGACGTTGCCTTGTCAACTTAGTAACCCTCCTGTCCAGTCTGGGCAAAGACGCCGCAGACAAGCAAAAAAGGGCAGGCTCCGCTGCCCTGTCCATGTGGATTTTTCCACCCCCTATTGCGGCTGGGGGCGCCTTAAAAGAAGGTAGTCTGCCACCACACGCACCGCTGCCGCGGCGGGAACGGCCACGAGCAGGCCCAAAATCCCCAGGAGATAACCACCCACCAACACTGCGAAGATCACAGCCAACGGGTGCAGCCCCACCCTGTCGCCGATGAGCCAAGGCGAAATCAGGCTGTTTTCGATTTGATTGGCGGCGACAAACAGCAGCAGCACCCAGAGCACAGTGAGGGGAGACTTGGAGAGGGCCAGGGCGGCCGCGGGAAGAAAGCCCAGCACGGGGCCGAAATACGGGATGATGTCGAAGAGCCCAGCCACAAACCCGATAAAAAGCGCATAGGGTATCTTGAGCAGGGCCAGACCTCCGTAGATGAACAGACCGACAAACAGGCAGATCCACAGCTGCCCCCGGAAAAACCCGTTGAGGGCAGTGTTCACTTCCCTCAAGATGTTCTGGGCGTCGCCGCGATACTGGGCGGGTACGTATCTCAGGGCCCGCTCCCGCATGGCCTGGTGGTCACGGAGGAAGTAGAACGCCAGAACCGGCGAAATGAGCAGGGAGATGATATTGGCAAACACGTCCACCAAAACCTGCATCAACTTCCCGGCCAGACGTTCCAGGGCAAGCTGAACCCTGGCCAGGAGTGTGTCCAGGGCTTCCTCTAGGGTTGCCGGCAGCTCAATTCTTCTCAGAAAACCCACGGCGTCCTGGCCCAGCTCTTCCAGGTGAACTGCTTGGCGGGGAAGCTTGCGGCCCAACTCTTCCAGTTCCTTGAGTAAGTTGGGCAAGGTTACCCACAGCAACACGCCGAAGACCGCGGCGAAAAAGGCATAGACCACGAGGATGGCCACTACCCTCGGTGCCCCCCTCTCTTCCACCGCGGTGATGAGCGGATGCAGGATGTAGGCGATCAGAATCGCGAATAAGAAAGGGGTCAGTACAGTCCTGACCCGGTACAGAAAGATTAGAACCCCTAGAAGAAGCAGTGTCCACCAGATGCGTTTGGACACAGAACTCAATCCATCCAGTTGTTCAGCTGGTGTTCCACAGTTCCCCGCGCTCTGCGAATCAGACTGCGCCCCGTGGAACGCAGCTGCCTGGTCACATAGCCCTTGGTCATGGTATTGCCCACATAAATGCCCAAAGCCATGCCGGCTAAGCCAGCCAGCAGCACGTTTCGACCATTGGCCACCTCGATCACCTCGTTTACAGTTCTACTGCTAGCTTTCCCAGATAGACAGAAAAAAACACCGAGATCGATCTCGGTGCTTGCCGCGCTAAGCGGTGGTTGCGGTCCTGCTTCTATAGTCAGCAATGGCTGCTCCCAGGGCCTCCGCTGCCAGGTTAGAGCAGTGCATTTTCAGCGGTGGCAGACCTTCCAGGGCCTCTGCCACCTGCTGGTTGGTGATTTTCTCAGCCTCCTCCACCGTCTTCCCTATGGCGAGCTCAGTGATCATGCTGGAAGTGGCGATGGCGGCTCCGCAGCCAAAAGTCTTGAATTTGATGTCGGTAATGACGTTGTTCTCCACCTTTATCCACATCTTCATGATATCCCCGCAGCGCGCGTTGCCAACTTCACCAACGCCATCGGCGTTAGGGATTTCCCCCACATTGCGCGGGTTGGTGAAATGATCCATTACCTTATCCGAATACATGATCTTCCTCCTATTCTTGATACAGCGGAGACATGGCGCGCAGGCGCTCCACGATACCCGGTATCTCCTGCAGTACGAAGTCCACATCCGCCTCGGTATTCTCACGGCCCAGCGTCAAACGCAGCGAACCGTGGGCGATTTCGTGGGACAGACCCATGGCCAACAGCACATGGGAAGGGTCAAGGGATCCCGACGTACAAGCGGAACCGCTGGAGGCGGCTATGCCCCGCAGATCCAGATTCAGGAGCATAGACTCGCCTTCAATGTACTCAAAACAGACGTTGACGTTATTGGGCAGCCGCTGCTCCAAACTTCCATTCACCCTGGTGTGGGGAATTTTCACCAGGCCCTCGATCAGCCGATCCCTCAGGGCAGTCAAGCGCTGGTTCTCCGCGATCCGATCACGCTGGGCCAACTCGAAGGCCTTGGCCAGGCCTACGATCCCGGCAGTATTCTCTGTGCCCGCCCGGCGCCTTTTCTCCTGGCCGCCGCCGTGGATGAGGGGGCTCAAGCGCACTCCCTTCCGTACGTACAGCGCACCCACGCCCTTGGGGCCATAGAACTTGTGGGCGGAAATGGAAAGCAGATCCACGTTGAGCGCGTCCACGTTCAACTCCAGAACACCCGCTGTCTGCACCGCGTCGGTGTGAAAACGTGCGCCGTGCCTTCGGACGATGGCGCCGATCTCGCTGATGGGCTGGATGGTGCCCACCTCGTTATTGGCATGCATAATGGACACCAAGATGGTATCGGGCCGCAGGGCCTGTTCCACCTGGGACGGGCTCACCAGGCCGTACTCATCTACGGGCAATATGGTTACCTCAAAGCCTTGGGTTTCCAGCCAGAGCACGGTGTCCAGCACAGCATGGTGCTCAATGGCGCTGGTGATAATGTGTTTACCCCTGTTCTGATCCGCCCAGGCCACTCCTTTAATGGCCAGGTTGGCTCCTTCTGAACCCCCAGAAGTAAACACGATCTCGCTGGCCGAAGCTCCCAGCAAGGCTGCCACCTGATCCCGGGCGCTGTCCAGCGCCTTGCGGGCGCTCCTTCCCCAGCTGTACACGCTGGACGGGTTGCCGAACTCAGTGCTGAAATATGGCAGCATGGCCTCGAGAACCTCAGGCCTTACCGCCGTGGTTGCTGCATGATCCATGTAAATCCGCTTCATTGTCCTTGAGCCACCCCTAACCTTATGGCGTTCTGCCTCAAATCCTCTAGTGTTGTGTTGTCTAGTACCCGCTCCATGCTGTCCTGCAGCTGCTTCCACAGTCCGCGCAGTACGCACTGTTCAGGCTGTCCGCAGTAGGGACCAGTACCCGAATCGGTATCTAGACAATCAAGGGGAGTAATGGGCCCTTCCAAAACGCGGATGATCTGCCCGATGGTAATCCGCTCGGGGGGATCGGCAAGCTCATAGCCTCCCTGGGCACCGCGCTTGCTTACAACGAGCCCTGCCTTTCTCAGAGCGCCCATGAGCTGCTCCAGATAGGTTTCCGAGACCATTTGGCGCGCCGCCACCGTCCGTAAGGGAATGGGTCCGCTGCCATAATTGAGGGCCAGGTCAAACATGGCGCGCACTCCATACTCGCCCCGCGTGGAAACTCGCATGCATCCGCCTCCCCTCATTTCCGACTAATTTCGTCGGAATTGAATTCAGTTTGATCATAGCACAGGGAAAAAACGGCGTCAACAAAAAAAGCCCCGCAGGGCTGTTGGCTCTTGGACTTAACTCTTGGCTTTGAGCTGGGCGAAATATGCCAGGCGCTCTTTGATCACCTTCTCCCGCCCCTGATCTGACGGTTCGTAGGCTTGAAACCCCTGCAAGTTTCCCGGGAGGTACTCCTGGACTACATAATGATGGGGAAAGTCGTGGGGATACTTGTAACCTGCTCCATGACCCATTTTCCCTGCACCAGCGTAACTCGTATCCCGCAGATGAATGGGAACGGGCTCGGCTCCGGTCTTTTCCACTACGGCCATGGCGGAGTTAATGGCCTTAACCACGGAGTTGCTCTTGGGAGCGGTGGCTATGTAAATGATGGCTTGGGCGATGGGGATGCGCGCCTCGGGCATGCCCACCCACTCCAAGGCAAACCCCGCAGCATGGGCCATGAGCAGAGCGGTGGGATCAGCCATCCCCACATCTTCCGCGGCGTGGACCAGCAGTCGGCGCACGATAAAGCGCGGGTCTTCGCCGGCATAGACCATGCGGGCATACCAGTACAGGGCTGCGTCGGGATCGCTCCCCCTCAAAGACTTGATAAAGGCGGAAATCACATCGTAATGATGATCCCCTGATTTGTCATAGCGCACCCGTTGGGCTTGGGCTGCTTCTTCGGCCACGGCCAGATCCACCACCCGCACCCCCTCTGCGTTGGGCAGGGTGGTGAGCACCGCAAACTCCAGGGTGTTCAAAAGCACCCTGGCATCGCCATTGGCAATGCGCACTAGATGCTCTAAGGCCTCAGGGGACACCTCACAGGCGATACCTTCCAGACCCCGCGGGTCCTCCAGGGCTCGCCGGGCTAAGGCCAGCAGGTGGCGTTCCTCCAAGGGTTGGAGCTGGTAAATCTGGGAACGGCTCAGCAGGGCCGGGTTGACTTCGAAGTAGGGGTTTTCCGTGGTGGCACCGATGAGGATCAGATCGCCCTTTTCCACCGCGGGCAGCAGGACATCCTGCTGGGCTTTGTTCAACCTCTGGATCTCATCTACGAACAAGATAGTCCTCTGTCCGTGAAAAGCCCGCCTGTCCCTGGCTTCCTCGGCCAGTCTTTTGAGCTCGGC
>FIZK01000028.1 GCA_900018335.1 uncultured Clostridia bacterium
AGCAGATCTCCATAGCACTCAATGGTGGGGCACTCGATATCCAACCCCGCCTCCAAGGCCATGACTCCCGCCCGGCGCAGATCCTCCGCCACCAGGTGGTCTTCGTGGAGCAGGCGGATGCTGTAGTAGTCAGATACCACAACCCCTTCAAACCCCAACTCGCCGCGCAGGATGTCCGTGAGCAGCTCCCGGGAACCGGCGCAGGGTATACCGTCAATGGAGTGGTAAGCATTCATCACGGAGCGGGCTTTGGCTTCCCGGATGGCTGCTTCGTAGGGGAAGATATGCATTTCCCTCAGCTCCCGGGGGGAGAGGTTGACCGGAGCGTGGTTTCTGCCGCCTTCAGGCGCACCGTGCCCCGCGAAATGCTTCAGGGTGCCCACCACACCGGTGCGCAGATCATCGCCCTGCAGCCCCCGGATATAAGCCGTACCCATGCTGGCCACCAGGTAAGGATCTTCGCCAAAGGTTTCTTCCACCCGGCCCCAGCGGAAATCCCGAGCCACGTCCACCACGGGCGAGAGGCCCAGGTGGGTCCCGATGGCCCGCATCTGTTTGCGGATCTCCGTGGTCACTCTTTCCATGAGCTCCGGTTCAAAGCTGCTGCCCATCCCGATGGATTGGGGATAGACCGTGCCGCCGGGAGACATGAGTCCGCTCAGGCATTCTTCATGGATCAGGGCGGGAATACCCAGGCGGGTCTGGGTGAGTAAGTACTTCTGCACCTGGTTGGAAGCCTCCGCGGCCTCCTTGGGAAACAGGCCGCTTGCCCCGGCGATCCGGGCGACCTGGCCGATGCCGTGCGGCATTGCTTGGGCGGCTTTCTCAGGATCCAGATTTCCCTGTTCGTCCAGGATCTCCAAGGGCCCCACGGATCCCAGCTGGGCAACCTTCTCTTCCAGGGTCATCCGGGACAAGAGATCCTCTACCCGAACATCCACCGGCACGTCTTTCCTTTTGTACAGCGGCTCTACCATGCTGCAATACCCCCTCATATGTAGTCTGTTTTGTTCTATCCGAGGACGCTAACGCAGCCCGTCCTCTTCTACCCAGGCACGCCGCTCAAAGCGGCCGCCTGGCGCATTGCCTCCACTAAGCTGTCCTCACTGGCCCTGCCGCTCCCCGCAAGATCAAAGGCGGTTCCGTGATCCACACTGGTGCGTACAAAGGGCAGGCCCAGGGTGATGTTCACCCCTTTTTCAAAGCCCAAAACCTTAACTGGGATGTGCCCCTGATCGTGGTACATGGCCACCACCGCAGCAAATTCACCCCTCACCGCCCGGAAAAACACCGTGTCCGCGGGGATGGGCCCCTCAACTTCAATACCTGCCCAGCGCGCCCGCTGCACCGCGGGAACGATCTTGCGTTCTTCCTCCCCTGCGCCGAACAAGCCCTCTTCTCCCGCATGGGGGTTGATGGCCGCTACCGCGATCTTGGGTTCGGCAACTCCCAAGGAGAGCAGACAGCCGTGGATCAGCTTGATCACGGTCAGCACCCGCTCCCAAGTAATACTGGAGATGGCCTCCACCAATCCCTTGTGGGTGGTGACATGCACCACCTTCAGCTGCGGTGACCAGAGCATCATGGCATATTCCCGCACGCCGGTGAGGCTGGCCAAAATCTCCGTGTGCCCGGGGTAACTTAAACCCGCGGCCTTCAAGGCCGCCTTGTTTAAGGGCGCTGTGCAGATGGCGGATATCTGCCCAGCTAAAGCCAGCTGAACAGCTTTTTCCACGAAACGAAAGGCAGCTAGACCTGCTTCCGCCCGCACGGTGCCCAGGGGCAGGTCTGCAGGGAGCAAGTCCAAATCCAAGCAGTGCAGCACCCCCGGCTCCGCTTCCAGCGAATCAAGGCACTGCACAGCAGCTATCTCTAAACTGGAACCCACCAACCCCTGGGCCCTGCGCAAAATCTTAGCATCCCCAATCACCAGGGGAATGCAGAACTCAAAGACCTCCTCGCGCTCCCAGGCCTTCAGGATGATCTCGGGCCCGATGCCGCACGCATCACCCATGGTAACCCCAACTACCGGTTTGCGCTCGTGCAACGCCAACCACCTCTTCATCGTTTCTGCTGCAGGCTGTACACAGCCTTGAGCAGAGCATCTTCAGTTCCAAAGCCGCCTGCTTTAGTCACCACAGGCAGAGAGCCTTCTACCGTGAGGCAGAGGGGAATGCCCTCCTCGATTTCTCCCTCCACGATCAGAGTATGGATGTCCAGCCTCGAGCAGATTTGAACGGCGGTTTCGCCGCCGGTCAGAACCAAGCCGTCAGCCTGCCAAGCCTGAAAGGTCTCGGCCCCAATCCGGCTCAGCGCCTGGGCAATCTTCTGGGGATGGTCAGCCCGCCTGGGGGCTGTCGTGATCACCAAAACTCCAGCTTGGCTGGGAGTCTCTGCAGGCAGGGGAGGAGGGTCAAAAGACAACAGCTCCTCTGGCTCCAGCTGCCAAACCGGGCAGCTGGTAACTGCCTGGAGCCGGGCAATTTGCCGGCGCGTTACCGCGCTCAGGCTGCCGGCCATAACCAAGATCCGCTCTGCGGCTCTCCAACTGCGCAGTGGGCGGCTGACATCCCCTGCTCGCCCAGGGAGAACCTCCGCCAAGGCCTGGGCCAGGCCTGCGGAGCCCACCCAGAGCAGAGGCTGCCCCACAGACTGCAGTTGCTGCACGGCCTTGAGGATATCCTCCTGCTCTTCCGCATCAAAGCAGAGCACTGGTAAACCCTGCTTTTGCGCCCTGTGGAAAACCTCAGCGACTCCCCCTGCGCGAATCGCAGCGAGATCCACGTGCTCCACGGGGTAAGTGAGCTGCCCGGCGATAATCTCCTTAACATGGGCGGTGCCTGGGGTTTGGCTGCCGCCGGCAAACTCCGTTTCGTGCAGGAGAACGCCGTGCACAAAATGCCGTCCCCCAATGGTAATGCGCCCCGCAGCTGGATAGGCGGGAATGACCACTGCTCCTGCGAAGAAGCCCGCAGCCAGCAACACTTCCAGCTCAGCACCTATTGGTCCCCGTAGGGTGGAGTCGATCTTCTTAAATACGGTGCCGAAGTGCCTCAGAGAGCTGGCCTTTAGCCACTTGCTTAACGAGGCAGCGGCCTTTGGAGGACTGAGCTCACGGGTCTGGGTATTGATGGCAGTCACTAGCGATCCGCGCTCACCCTGTTCCATCTGGGGCTGAGCGCGCAGCTGAACCTGAACCGGCCAGCCGCCGCGGGCGAACTGCAAACCGGCATCACTGGCTCCTGTTAGATCGTCGGCAATAATGAGCATCCTGGGCAGCGGCGGCCTCCCCTTCCAACGGATTTCATTTCGCTTCAATGCATTAGCCAGCGATCGGTCTTTTCCCTGCTTTTTAGCACCGCATTCACATTATTTTGTATGCGTTTCCGCTATACGGAAATTTCCAAAGTTGGATATTTCCAGTGCCCTTTTTGGAAGAAGAAGTAACGAAACGGGAGACATTATTAAGCCACATGGATGAACATGGCCTTGTCGTTACATTTCGCTAAAGATCACATGGATGGTGGGTGTAAAGTATGACACATCCTGGGAAGAACCGGGTGAGATCCATTGAGCGGGCATGCCAGATTATGGAGCTGATTGCCAAAAACAGCGGCAAGGCCAAGCTCACCGCCATCAGCGAAGAGCTCGAGCTGGCCAACAGCACCGTGCACCGCATCATCGCCACTTTGGTGGACATGGGCTACCTAACCCAGGACCTGGACAACGGAGAATACGCTCTCGGCCCCAAGCTGCTCTACCTGGGCGGGCAGGCCCTCTACCGCCACGATCTACGCAAGACCGCCATCCCCTTCCTGGAAAGACTAAGGGATGACACCGATGAGACGGCCAACCTGGCTGTGCTGGACGACGATGAGGTGATGTACATAGAAAAGGCGGAAAGCAGATCCTACATCAGAGTGTTTTCCCTAATCGGCAGAAGAGCACCCGTCCACGCCACCGGCATGGGTAAAGTAATCGCCGCCCATATCGCCTGGACAGATGTCCTCCAGATTCTGCGCAAAAAGGGCATGCCCAGGCTCACGCCTACCACCATCGTGGAAGTGGATGCCTTCATGGAGGAGCTGAACAAAGTGCGCGCCCAGGGGTATGCACTGGACAACGAGGAATGCGAGGAAGGGGTTATCTGCATCGCGGCGCCGGTCTTTGACTACACAGGAAAAGCCATCGCGGCCCTGAGCGTATCAGGTCCGAAGGACCGCATGGGCGCGGACAGGCGCAGCTCCCTGATTCCCGTGGTGAAGAAAGCTGCCAGGGAGCTCTCCCTGGCCCTGGGGTGGCAGGAAGTTAAGATCTGAGCTACGGCACTCAATACAATACTTCGGAACGAGGAGAGATCAAATATGTCGAGCAAGCGGAAGTTGCCAGAACGAATTCTCATGGGACCAGGACCGAGCGGCGTTCACCCCCGGGTATTGCAGGCCATGGCCATGCCCCTAACCGGGCATCTAGACCCTGTTTTCCTGGAGATTATGGACGAAGTGAAAGGCCTTCTGCAGATGGTCTTTGGCACCGAGAACGAACTTACTGCCCCCATGTCTGGAACGGGCAGCGCCGGCATGGAAACCGTGTTTGTCAACTTGGTGGAACCCGGCGACAAGGTGATTGTGTGCGTGAAGGGCCTCTTCGGTCAGAGAATGGTGGACATGGGCCGCCGCTGCGGCGCAGAAGTTGTCCAGGTTGATGGAGCTTGGGGTGATGTGATCTACCCTGAGCAGGTGGAAGCAGCCCTCAGACAGCACCCCGATGCCAAGCTGGTGAGCATCGTGCAGGCAGAAACGTCCACGGGAGTTCTGCAGCCCCTGGGCGAAATCTCGGGGCTCGTCCACGACGCTGGAGCGCTCCTGGTGGTGGATGCCGTTACTTCCCTGGGCGGCACTCACGTGGATGTGGACAAAAACGGCATCGACGCCTGTTTCAGCGGAACCCAAAAGTGCCTGAGCGTACCGCCGGGACTGGCTCCGGTCACCATGAACAGCCGCGCCGAGGAAGTGCTGCTGAACAGAAAATCGCCCGTGCAGAGCTGGTATCTGGATCTATCGATGATTCGCAATTACTGGGGACAGGAGAGGTTCTACCACCACACCGCCCCCATCAGCATGATCTTTGCCCTGCGGGAAGCCCTGGAGATGCTGGCCGAAGAAGGACTGGAAAACGCTATCAAGCGGCACCAGGAGCTGGGGGCTGTACTGCAAGCGGGTTTGGAAGAAATGGGCCTGGAACTGGTTGTGGCTCCCCAGCACCGCCTGCCCCAGCTGACTGTGGTGAGAATCCCCGAGGGCGTATCCGATGCCCAGGTGCGGGGACGGCTGCTTAATGAATACGGCATTGAAATCGGCGGCGGCCTTGGCGAGTTCAAGGGCAAGGTGTGGCGGATCGGCCTGATGGGCAGTTCCTGCAAACTGAGGAACGTAACCTTAGTTCTCTCAGCGCTGCGTGAGATCTTAGACAGTATCTAACAGGAGGTGGTATAAGCGGTAAGCGCTTGATACTCGGAACGGGTACTGACGCCAACTAGACAGCACTATCACAGATTGGGAGGAACATGAAATGCACAACAGAAAAACCTTTGTCGTGTTGAGCCTAGTTGTACTAAGTCTGCTGCTGTTTTCAGGCGTAGGTGTGTTCGCTGGCGAATCACCTATGCTGCGGGAAAGGGTGGAAAGAGGCGAGCTGCCTCCCTTAGAGGAACGGCTGCCCAAAGAGCCACTCGTTGTGGAACCTCGTGAGACAATCGGGAAGTACGGCGGAACACTCTATGCTCCAGTTGAATCCATGCAGGGATCCGGAAACGATGTCTTCCTGATGGGACCGTTAGTATCCTTCGCCCTGCCGAGACCGGAAGATCAAATGCTGCTGCCCAACTTCGCCAAAGAAATCGAATCCAACGAAGATGCCACCGCCTGGACAATCACCTTCCGGGAAGGCGTCAAATGGTCTGACGGCCACCCGTTTACCGTGGACGACATCCTCTTCTGGTATGAGGCCATCTACCTCAATGATGAGCTCACATCGGAAGCTGCGGAACCATGGATCGTCAAGGGACAGGTAGCCAAGATCGACAAGATCGACGATTTCACCCTGCGCTTCACCTATCCTGAACCCATGCCCTTTTTCAAGAACTACCTAGTCACCGCTTCTTATACCATTCTCTTCCCCAGCCACTACCTGAAGCAGTTCCATCCGAACTACACCTCGGAGGAAGAGCTGAAGAAGATCATGGAAGCGGAAGGCTTTGACACCTGGGTAGACCTGTTCGAGTACAAGTCCACCAGCCACTGGGGTATCCCCATGGTGGAAGACCTGCCCACGCTGGCCGCCTACAGGCTGGTGAGCCGCAGCGCTTCCAGAAGGGTTTACGAGCGGAACCCCTATTACTGGAAAGTGGACACGGAAGGCAACCAGCTCCCCTACATTGACACCATCGTCGGTCTGTACGTCTCTGATCAGCAGATGATCAGCGGTATGGTCATGAGCGGCGAGATCGACTTCGCCGACAGGGTGGGCTTGGAGAACTACCCCCTGTACCAGCAGTACAAAGAACAGGGCGGCTACGAAACCTACCTGTACAACATCGGCCGGGGCGCCCAGATGGTGTTCATGATCAACCGCACCGTGGAAGACGATGTGCTGCGGGAGATCTTCCAGAACCCCACCTTCGCCCAGGCACTTTCCTTAGCCATCGACCGGGATGAAATCAACGAGGTCTTCTACTTCGGCCTGGCCCAACCCAGGCAGTACACCGTGCTGGATACCAGCCAGTACTTCGAACCAGAGTTCGCCACCGCCTATGCGGAGTTTGATCCGGACAGGGCCAACGCCATGCTGGACAGCATGGGCTTGGACAAGAGGGACAGCCAGGGCTTTAGGCTGCGCCCCGATGGCCAGCGGCTGGGCTTCACCATCCAGATGTATGAGAGATCTGACCTGAGCATTGCCAAGGTGGAGATCGTCATGGGTTACTGGAGAGATCACCTGGGTATCGACGTGAGACTCCAGCAAATCTCCCCCGAACTGCAGGAAGTGCGGGCTCCAGCCAACCAGATGGAAGCCACGATCTGGGCAGGGGACAAGTCAACGGACATCCTCTTCCCCGTGGGCAACAACCTGATCATCCCCAAGGAACCCAGGTGGGATGAGTCGGTCTGGCCCAAATGGGGTCTCTGGTTCAACACCAACGGCGCAGATGGCTGGGAGCCGCCGGAGCACGTGAAGCAGGTCCGCGCTTGGTATGACCAGATGCTGGTAGAACCCGATGAACAGAAGAGAATCGAACTGGGCAAGAACATCCTCCGGGTACAGGCGGAATACCTGTGGCAGATCGGCAACGTAGGGAACGTACCAGAACTGATGATCTTCAACGCCAAACTGAGGAACCTGCCTGATCCAGCAGTAACAGTGAGAGCTTGGGATACGGGACTCTACAGCGCAACACATCCAGAACAGATCTTCTTTGATGACTGATCAGTAGAAGCACTATCCAGCATCTAGTTTAGGAAGATAACTAGCTTTCTGCGGAGGGCTAGTTATCTTCCCCCAAGCGCCGCAGTGACTAGGCGTGAAAGGAGCCAATCTCATGACCGGATACATCATTCGCAGGATTCTGTTCTTGATACCAACAGTCCTAGTCATATCCATTATCGCCTTTATCCTTATGGAACTGCCTCCTGGTGACTTTTTGACCTCCTACATCCTCCAGCTGGAATCGAGCGGAGCACAGGTGTCGGAAGCCCAGATCGCGGCCTTGAGGGCCCGCTACGGTCTGGATGAGCCCGCCTACAAACGCTACTTCTTGTGGATCAGCGGGATTGTCACCAGGGGAGATTTCGGCCGCTCCTGGAACTGGAACCGGCCTGTGGTAGAGCTGATCATTGAGAGGCTGCCCTACACGTTGGTGGTCTCCCTCGTCACCATGACCTTTCAGTACCTGGTGGCCATCCCCATCGGGATTTACAGCGCGGTGAAGCGTCACTCCTTGTTTGACTATACTTTTACCACCATAGGTTTTCTGGGCTTATCAGTACCCAGTTTTATCCTGGCACTCATCTTAATGTTCTTCGCCTATACCACCTTCGGAACCAGCATCGGCGGCCTCTTTTCCGCGGCCTACCGGGAAGCCCCCTGGTCCTTTGCCAAATTTGTTGATCTGCTCAAGCACATTTGGATCCCCATGGTGGTCACGGGCATGTCAGGCTCCGCTTCCCTGATCCGGATCATGCGGGGTGTGATGTTGGACGAGCTGGGCAAGGATTATATCCGCACGGCGCGCTCCAAGGGCCTTAGGGAACGGGTGGTCATCGTGAAGCATGCGGTGCGCATTGCCATCAACCCCATCCTCAGTTCGGTAACCTGGGTGCTGCCCCAGGTGATCTCCGGCGGCGCCATAACGGCCATTGTGCTCAACCTGCCCACCTTAGGTCCCCTGCTGCTGCAGAGCCTGATCACCCAGGACATGTTCGTGGCGGGAGGCATTATCCTCCTTTTGAGCACCCTGACTGTGATTGGATCATTCATCTCCGATCTGCTCTTAGCCTGGGCTGATCCCCGCATCACTTACGACTAATGCTCACAGTAACGGTGGCAGCAATCCAGTGATTGGAGGTTCTAAGTACTATGGCAACGATACAGGTTGTACCTGAAAAGGAATTCCAGTCCCTTTCCCAGTGGCAGCTCATGAAGCGCCGGTTCTTCCAGCATAAACTGGCTGTGGCAGCCATGGTGGTGCTGATTCTCTTTTACGCCACGGCCATCTTCTGCGAGTTCATCGCGCCCTACAAAACCACCACACGCAACTCCAGATACCTCTATGCACCGCCGCAGAGGATCCGCTTCATAGACAATGAAGGAAACTTCAGCCTGCGCCCCTTTGTCTACGGCTACAAAAAGGAACGGGACCCCGTGACCTGGCAGGAGGTGTATACCCCAGATCCCGATCTGAAGCTCCCCATCTATTTTTTCGTCAAGGGGGAACCCTACAGGCTCTTCGGCCTGTTTGACTGCGATATCCATCTGTTCGGGATCGACCGCAGCCCCAGCGAGCAGATGCTTTTTCTCTTGGGCTCCGATGAACTGGGAAGGGATTTGTTCTCCCGCGTCGTCTACGGAACCAGAATCTCCCTTTCCATTGGCTTGATCGGCGTCTTTTTGAGCCTGGCCCTGGGGCTGATCCTCGGCGGCATCTCCGCCATCTTTGGCGGGGCCGTTGACTTCGTGATCCAGCGCATCATCGAGATCATCCTCTCCATTCCCCAGATCCCGCTCTGGATGGCCCTAAGCGCCGCACTACCTGCCAGCTGGTCGCCGCTCCAGATCTATTTCGCCATTACGGTGGTGCTCTCTTTAGTGACCTGGACCAACGTGGCCCGTATCGCCAGGGGTAAGTTCCTCTCCATCAAGGAGTCGGACTTCGTCTCCGCGGCCAGATCCATGGGCGCCTCGGAATGGTGGAATATCACGCGGCATCTGATCCCCAACTTCATGAGTTATATCCTGGTCCAGATCACCCTGGGCATTCCCGGCATGATTTTGGGAGAAACCTCCCTGAGCTTTCTGGGCGTGGGCCTGAGGGCGCCCATTGTGAGCTGGGGTGTACTGCTGCAGCAGGCCCAGAAAATGCAGGTGGTGGCCATGCGGCCCTGGCTGCTGCTGCCAGCCGCCTTTGTGGTTTTGGCTGTACTCAGCTTTAACTTTGTCGGCGATGGTTTGAGGGATGCAGCTGATCCCCACAGCTGATCAGCGAAAAAATACCACTAGGAGTTGAAGACATGAAACTAGTTACAAAACCCATGAGCGTTGCAGTGCGCAAAGAAGTGGACGTTGTGGTCTGCGGCGGCGGACCCGCAGGTATCGGCGCAGCCATTGCCGCGGCGAGAAATGGTGCGCAGGTGGCCTTAATTGAGGATCGCGCCTTCCTCGGGGGCAACATCACCGCCTGCTACGTGGAATCCTGCAACTACTTCCTCCACGGCCATCCCTTCGATGTTTCGGGGATCTATAAGGAAATTGAGTTGGATTACAGAGACCAGTTCGGCTCCTCCGATGATATTAGAACGGATTTTGATCCCCACCGCTTTTCCAGTGAGTACCTGAAGATCTACCTGGACAGCAAGATGGAAAAGGAAGGCATTTGGCTGCGGCTCCACTCCAAGGTTGTGGATGTGCTCATGGAAGAGGGCCAGGTGAAAGGTGTGATCATCGCCAGCAAAGCGGGCTTGGAGCTGATCTCTGCCAAGGTAGTGATTGACTGTACGGGAGATGGTGATGTTGCCGCCAGCGCTGGCGTACCCTTCGAGCAGGGCCGCGAAGCGGACGGTTTGGTGCAGCCCGGCACGGTCAACTTCCGCATCGCCGGGGTGGACAGCGCCAAGGTCAAGGAGATCCTGGATCGGGAAGGCGTGGAGTACTTCTACCAGATCTACCGGCAGAAGGTTGCCGAAGGGGTAATTGACATGGGCTACAAGCGCCAGGTCTTCCCCATGGGCCGCTTAACCGCGGGCGGGCAGATTTCCTATATCAACTTCTGCAACGTGTTCAAAATCGACCCCACGGATCCCGATGATCTCACCTACGGCGAAGTGCTCTGCCGCAAACACGTCTTGAAAATGTTCCGCTTTATGAAGGAGTATTTGCCGGGCTTTGAACACGCGGAGCTGGCCTCCATCGCCCCTTCCATTGGCTTTAGGGAAAGCCGCCGCATCCGCGGGATGTATAAGCTCACGGAAGAGGACATTGACAACGAGCGCGTTTTTGAGGATACCATCGCCATTTACCCCAGGTTTTACGACATCTTATCTCCCACCGG
>FIZK01000029.1 GCA_900018335.1 uncultured Clostridia bacterium
TGCCGTGAGCAGACCAAGGTTAGCCGCAGTCCTCGCGCTGAACTTCATCTTCCACGCCTCCTAAATACCTGCAATCGCGAGATTGCTGATGATGAGCGAAGGAGAGCCCACATTTCCCCTGTAGCCCGGATTGCCAAACTCTAAATCAGACCCTACGGCTTCCACATTCTCCAGCAACCTGAAGAAGTTGCCGGCGATGGTGATCTGCTCCACGGGACGGACAATCCTTCCCCCCTGTACCAAATAGCCGTAAGCGCCTAAAGAAAAGTCTCCCGAAACGGGATTAGCACCAGAATGGGTCCCCTGCACATTGATGATAATCAGTCCGTCGCCTAAAGCCTGGATCAAATCGGCAAAACCGGCCTGGCCCGGCTCAATGAAGAAGTTGGTGGGGGCGATGCCCACAGGCGACTTAAAGGATGGGCGCGACGCATTGCCAGTGGATTCCACGCCGTCTTTCCGGGCCGTTTTCAGATTGTGGAGATAAGTTGTTAGACGGCCCGCCTCAATCACATTCTTGCGGCGCCCAGCCACCCCTTCCCCATCGAAAGGCGCAGTGGCCGCCCCATTTTCCAGGAGAGGATCGTCCACTAAAGTGAGGGAGGGGCTGGCGATGAGCTCTCCCAGCCTGCCTTGGAGCAGGGACAACCCCTTCTGCACAGCTTCTGCCGAAAAAACAGGAACAAAGGTGCTGAGCAGATCCCGAGCCACATCACGGCGCAGCAGGATTCTGTAGCCGCCTGAGGAAACGCTGGATGCCCCCAACAGCGAAACGGCCTCCTGCACCGCTTCCTGGGCCAGCTTGCCAGCGTCAAACTTGGACCAATCCTTGTCAAAGAGGAGTTTGGAACCGGATTTGACCTGCCCGTCCTGGCGCACCAAAGCACTGACGTAGCTGTAGGCTCCGTTCGTGGCAAACCCCTGCTCCAAACCCTTCGTGTTGGCGATGTAAACCTCCGCTTCTTCGTAGCCCGTGATGGCGTAGTTTACCTTGAACACCCGCTCATCGGCCCCCAGGGCAGCCTTTTCCAGCTCCAGGCAGAAGGACACTCTTTCCTCGGGAGAAACCCCAGCCAGTTGCTCATTGTAGCACGAAACCCGTGGGTAATCAGGGGATCCAGCATAGAAATCCACTTCGTCCTCGGACTCGTTGATTTGGGCATTGGCTTTTGCCGCGGTAACCAGGTATTGTACCGAATCCTCATCCAAGCTCTCCACATAGGCGTAGCCTACTCTGCCCCCAAACTTGGCGCGCAGGCCCATACCCTGTTCCAGGCTGACCCTGTAATCGTCAACCTCTCCTTCAAACACCCGTACATTGAACTGCTTAGCCCGGGTACCGTAGATCTCCAGCTCTTCCAGGCCAGCAGCCTGTCCCGCGGCAAATACACGCTCCTTGAACTTGCGAAAAACCATTAGTTTGCCTCCTTCCTTCCGCCCACCGTGATCTCCGCGACCCGAATGGTCGGCTGCCCCACATCTGCGGGAATGGATCCGCTCAAGGAACCGCACATGCCTTGGCCTGTGGCCAAGTTGGAGGCAACCATGTCGATTTTTTGCAGGATTTCCGAGCCCTTACCAATGAGGGTGGCGCCGCGAACAGGTTCTGCAATCTTCCCGTTGCGCACCATGTAACCTTCGGCCACCGCGAAGTTGAACTCGCCGGTGGCTGGATTCACCGAACCTCCGCCCATGCGCTTGGCATACAGGGCGTATTCGGTGTTGGCGATGATTTCTTCCCGCGTAGATTCGCCGGCGCAGATGAACGTATTGGTCATACGCGATGTGGGCGCGTACTTGTATGACTGGCGCCTGGCATTGCCGGTGGGTTCCATGCCCATGCGGCGCGCATTCAGCCGGTCAATCATGTATCCCTTAAGAATGCCGTTTTCAATGAGCACGTTGCGCCTAGTTTTGGTGCCTTCGTCATCTATGTTCTGCGAGCCCCATGCGTTGGGAATGGT
Organism: uncultured Clostridia bacterium; assembly: GCA_900018335.1. Lineage (GTDB taxonomy): Bacteria > Bacillota > Limnochordia > Darwinibacteriales > Darwinibacteriaceae > DTU010. The sequence goes on from FIZK01000029.1 coordinate 1,965, forward strand.
ACCGTCGTCCACAGCGGTTACCAGTTCGCTGGCAATCTTTTCACCCAGCTTCCCGCTGAACTCGGACACACCCTTGGCCACACTGGTGGCTTCCAGGCTGTGCCCGCAGGCCTCGTGGAAGATCACTCCGCCAAATTCGTTATCGATGATCACGGGGTACTTCCCGCCCGGTGCATAGTCCGCATTGACCATGGTCACGGCACTCTGGGCAGCATCGCGGGCAATCTCCTCCACATCGATGCGCTCAAAGAGTTCAAAGCCCATGTGCCGGCCTGGGCCCCGAAACGCGGACTGCTTCTCTTGGCCCTTACTGGCCACTGCGTTGATGGACAAGCGGGTCCTGACCCTACGATCCTCCACCAACAGCCCTTCCGAGTTGGCTATGCACACATTCTGATCCACATCCCAGTAGTTCACTGCTACTTGGGTGATCTGTTCATGAAAACCAGCCGCGGCCAGGTGGGCCCTTTTCATCACGGCAACCCGATCCCCATGCTTGACCAGCCGGGGCTCAAGGCGCACAGGATTGAACTTCTCCACGGCCAGGCGCGCCAAGACGACGGTTTTCCCTGCCGGCACCCCACGCAATGCGGCGGCAGCTTCCCGGGCTGTCTTGATCAGGCCTTCACGGCTCACATCATTGGTATAAGCATACACGCTCTGCCAACCCTGAAAGATGCGGATGCCCACCCCGAAGTCCCGTCCACTTACCGCTTCATCCACTGCGCCATCGAGCATGCGGATCTGGGTGCTGTAAGTGTCCTCCATGAAAATTTCTGCAAAATCGCCACCGGTTGACAAGGCGGCCAGAAGCACGTCAGTGATTACGTTTTCAGAAAGCAAACAAAACCCTCCCTGTTCTGTGATATAATTGTGGCGCACATTACTGAGAAAGGATGTCGTACATGCTGCCCAGTGACATCATCTGGCGGTTAACGGAACGCCTAACTGAACTACAAGTCCTCTGCGAAGAGAGCATTAAGCAGCTGCACCCCAAAAAGAACCAGGACTTAATCTCCAGCATCGAAGAGTGCGAGCGCCTCTGCCGCACCCAGCTGAATGTGATGAACCGCATCGCCAAGCGATACTAGCTCCGGCCCCACTCCAGGCAGATGTATCAAATGGGAAGGGCAAGAGCAGTCCGATGAACCCAGACCCGGCGCGGGAATCGCGGCCCCTGGAAAGCGCAGGAGCTGCGCAGCACAGCTGCATTCCCCGGCCTTGGGGGCTTCAGGAAAGACGGATACACCCAAAAAACCTGCCTCGGCCCGGAAATAATCAACATGCCAGTGCAGCGTCTTTTCCAGCCTGCGGTGCCTGGCAATTCGCTGCTGGAGGTTGCGCTGGGCACTGCCAGCATAGGCGTAAACACCGGGGGGAAAGGTAAAGATCCCCAACCTGCCCACGGTGATGGTGGCCCTCTGCGACAGATGCAGCCAAAGCACATAGACGCCGGAATTAGGCATGGCACAGCCCCCTTCCACCTGTTCTAGTTTAATTCTCGCCTATGCAGGTTTTTCCTTTAGCGACCAGAAATAATAGAGTTAAACCAGAGGATTGGAGGGAAATTGGTGGATGTAAAAGAGGTCTTTCGCAGCTTAAGCGAGGCAGCGGGCGTATCAGGCTACGAGCTCGAGCTGGCGAAACTCATTGAACAGGGCTGTCCCTGGGCGGATGAAACGCGTCTAGACAAACTAGGCAACCTGATCATGCTGAAAAAGGGCCAGGGGCCCGAACCCAGGCCTAAAGTAATGCTGGCCGCCCATATGGACGAAATTGGCCTCGTAATCACCAAAATCGAGAAGGAAGGCTTCCTGCGCTTCAGCACCATTGGCGGCTTTGATCAGCGGGTGCTGCTGGCCCAGGAAGTTGTGGTTCACGGAAGGCAGAAAGCGCTCACAGGCGTTATTGGAGCTAAGCCGCCCCACATCCAGGCTCCCGGAGAGCAGAACAAAGCGGTGAAGATGGAAGATCTATTCATTGACGCCGGCTTTGACAGTGCTGAAGAAGCCGCTGAACACGTGCGGGTGGGCGATCTAGTCACCATTAAGCGCAGGGTTTCTAACCTGCAGAGCTCCTTCATGGCAGGTAAGGCCTTTGACGACCGAGCTGGGGTAGCCGCCATTTTGGAGTGCTTTAAGACCCTGTCCAAGATCGACCACCAAGCGGATGTGTACGGTGTTGCCACCGTGCAGGAAGAGGTGGGCTTGAGGGGTGCCATCACCAGCACCTATGGAATCATACCTGATATCGGTATTGCCATCGATGTGGGTTTCGGCGATTCTCCAGGCCTTCCCGAAACCGATACCATAAAACTGAGCAAAGGGCCGGGTATCGCCATGGGGCCCCATGTGCATCCCAAGCTGCATACCCGCATGGTGGAAACGGCCAAAGAATGGAACATCAGCTACTCCCTTGATCCATCGCCCTACCCGGGAGGAACCGACGCCTACGCCATCCAAGTGGCTAGAGCCGGAGTGGCCACCATTTTGCTGTCCATTCCCCTGAGATACATGCACACTCCCGTGGAAACCCTGGATTACCAGGATGTCCAGCGCACAGGGCGCTTGATGGCCATGTTCATCGCCGGCCTGGATCAAGAATTTGTGGAGGGATTGACATGCTTTTAGCCCGTTTGACACAGGCCAACGGCGCACCTGGGCAGGAAAATGAGGTGCGCGATCTGATCCGCGCCGAAGTTGAAGCCCATGCCCACGTTGTGAAAACCGATGCCCTGGGCAACCTCTTGGCCATCAAGAACCCAGATGCTCCCGGGCCAAAGGTGATGCTAGCCGCCCACATGGATGAAGTTGCCCTCATGATCGTGGGCATTGACGGCGACGGCTACCTCAAGTTCCGCCCCATAGGTGGCGTGGATCCCCGGGTGTTGGTGGCGAAAACGGTAGTTGTGGGCTCTAAGAAAACCCCGGGAGTGATCGGAAGCAAGCCCATTCACCTACAGAGGCCCGAGGAAAGGGAAAACGCCTTTACCGTCCGGGAGCTTCTGATCGATATTGGCGCCAAGAGCAAGGAAGAGGCGGAGAAGTTGGTGCAGCTGGGCGAAATCGCCTACTTCACCACGGAGTATGAAGAGGTTGCTAATGGCAAGGTTAAGGCAAAGGCCTTAGATGATAGGGTTGGGTGCGCCTTGGCCATCCGCCTCCTGCAGGAAGAAGTCTCCTTCCCCTTGATTGCCGCCTTCACGGTGCAAGAAGAAGTGGGCCTCAGGGGTGCCGGAGTTGCCGCTTACCAGGTAGAACCGGATCTGGCCTTGATTCTGGAAGGCACCACCGCCTCCGACGTGCCCGGAACTGATGAGCACAGGCAGGCTACTGCCCTGGGACAGGGCCCGGCCATCACCGTCATGGACCGCACGGTCATTACCAACCCGGAACTGGTGCAGGAACTGTTTGCTCTGGCAGCGGAAAAGGGAATCAAGGTCCAGGTTCGCCGCAGCACGGCCGGGGGAACAGATGCCGGGCGGATTCAGCTGTCGGGGACCGGTGTGAAGGTGGCAACCATCGCGGTGCCCTGCCGCTACATCCATTCGCCGGCTTCGATCATGTGTAAAGACGACTTTGAAGGAGCTTACCAGCTCGTTAAACACTACTTAGCACGGCTTGAAGAAAGGGCGGGATTGAGTTGAAAGCCATCATTGAACAGTTAACCCAGGCCTTCGGCCCCTCTGGTTACGAGACGGAAGTTACGGCACTAATCAGGGAGATGATCAAGGACCAGGCTGACGAGATCCGCACCGATGTCCTGGGCAACCTCATTGCCGTGAAGAACGGCTCACCGGACGGTAAGAAGATCATGTTTGCAGCCCATACCGATGAAATCGGTATAGTGATCACCTACATAGACGACAAGGGTTTTCTCCGTTTTTCCAATGTGGGCGGCGTGGGCATAGCAACCCTGGTGGGCAGCCGAGTCCGCTTTGCCAATGGAACCATCGGCGTGATCTACCAAGAAGGAAAAACGCAGTGGAAAGAACTGACCCTCGATAAACTGTACATTGACATCGGAGCCACCAGCAGAGAGGAAGCGCTGCAGAAGGTGCGCGTGGGCGAGTTCGGCATCTTCCACCGAGACTTTGCCGATCTGGGCGGCCGCCTGGTGTCCAAGGCCATGGATGACCGCATCGGCTGCGCAGTGCTTGTGGAGGCCTTGAAGAGGATCTCCAATCCTAAGAACACGCTCTATTTCGTGTTCACCACCCAAGAAGAGGTTGGACTGCGGGGAGCCCGCACGGCCGCTTTCGGTATTGAACCTGATCTGGGCGTCGCCCTGGACGTGACCCTTACGGGAGATACACCGGAAGCTTTCCCCATGGCGGTGGAGCTGGGTAAAGGAGCTGCCATCAAAGTGAAGGATTCCTCCCTTATTGCCCATCCCCGGGTAAAGGATCTCATGGTGGAGCTGTGCGAGACCAAGGGTATTCCCTACCAAATGGAGGTACTAGCACGCGGAGGAACCGACGCGGGGGCCATCCACGTGAGCAAAGAAGGCGTCCCCTCGGGAACCATCTCCATTCCCTCCCGCTACGTCCACTCGCCTTCTGAGATGGTAGATCTGGGAGACGTACAGGCCTGCGTAGACCTAGTTCTGGCCATTGCCCAGGCGGATCTTGAGGGAGTAATCTAGCTAAAAAGCTAAGAGCTGCACTGCACAATGCAGGCAGCTCTTTTTTTGTGCCTCAGACACCAATATCCCGTTTGACATATCCCACACTTCCCAGGACCCAAAGCGCCAGGGACACTCCCCCCAGCGCGGCAGCCGTCAGGGGCTCAAAAGGCTCCACTGGCAGCTGGGGGCTGAAGCCGAAAGGAGATAGCTTGGCCATCCACTCAGGTAGGCGCACCAGCACACCGAAGTAGACGGCGAAAAAAGAATAGCCCAAGTAGCCCCAGACCAAACCGCTCCACCTCGGCCTAAATCCCATGACCAGAACGGAAGCGGAGGTCATGGCCAGCATGGCCGGAAGCTGAGCCAGGCACGCCCGCAGCATCATTGGCAAACTCAAGCCCTCCTCCACCACCACGCTGGCTGCCAGCCAAAGGCCGAGGCCCGAAACCAGCATGGCCGCTCCGCTCACCAAGACACTGAGCGCGGTAAAGCTTGCCAACAGCCTCAGACGGGTCACTGGAAGGGCCAAGAGGCTTTCCAGCCTACCCCCTGCCTCCTCCCTGCCCAAGCGCAAGACCGCCAGCAGGCCCGGTATCACCGCCATCATGGCCATAACCAAGACAACCATGCCCAAGAACTGCTCAGTAAGCGAATAGCCCTGCACAGCGGGGAGGATATCCTTCAGAAACTCATTCCCCGCCAAAAACGCCTCCAAATCCCCAAACACAGATCCATAAGAAAGGCCGAGGAAAAAGAGGGCGCCGATCCAACTGATGATCGTGGTGCGCTGGAGCCTGAAGGCCAAGGCCAGGGGGCTCCCCAGCAGCCTGGAGGACGCCTTGCGTTCTGGGCGCCAGCGGATCAAACCGGCACCTAGATCCCGTTCTCGCTTCAGACCAAAAGCCCCCAGCCAAAGCAGTATTCCTAGGCCAAGCATGGCCCAGACGGGCCACCAGAAATTGCGCACGTAAACCTGGCTGCGCAGAATCAGCCCAAGGGGCGAAATGAGCGCCAGCCATTCACGCCCCAGATCTCCCATTCCCCTGACAACATACATCACGCCCAAGGCTCCCAGGGACAGGGCCAGGTTAGCCCGGCCTGCCTCGGTCAACTGGGCAAAGAGGGCGGTGAGCCCGCCAAAAAACAGGCCCGTGACCCCCAAAACCATCCCAAAGAGCAGCGAACCAGCAAGGTCAACGGACTCCACCCCAGCTCCCCACATGGCTGCCGCGGTGAGCAGGGCCAGACCCAAGTTCTTCGCCACAGCCAAGGCAAAAACGGCACCTAGACTGCTCAGACGGCCCACGGGCAGTGAAAGGAGCAGCTCCTGCCTGCCGTCTTCTTCCGCCCCCCTGGTTTGTGCGTTCACCAAAAGGATGTTCATCACGGCCGCGGCCAGGGCCGCGAACAGCAGCATCTCATGTCCCACCATGGCTCCAATGGTGTAGTCGTCCAGTCCGTAGCCAGGCCCCAGCATAAAGGTCATGGCTGGGTTGCTCATGGTTTCAGCCATGGCCTGGCGCTCAGCTTCACTTTGGTAAATCTGGTTGTAGGCCAGCACCACCAAGAGATTCAGAAGCACTATGGCCGCACACCACAGGGCCGCCTGCCGCCTCTCCTGACGCCAGAAAAACCTGCCCAGGGCGGATGATCCAACAAAGCCTCGGCCTTTCATCGTCCTGCCCCCTGCCCCTCATAGTGGCGGATGAACAAATCCTCCAAAGTTGGCGGGGCACTCTCCAGGCGGACAATTTCTAAGGAGCTGAGGTAAGCCATGACCGTGCCCATATGTTCCGCTTCCACGGAGAAATGGGTCAAGCCGTCCTCCTCCCGCAGATCGTGCACACCGGGAAACTCCTGCAATCCCTGGATGGGCCTTTTGGTCTGCACGGCAACGTGGGTGCTGGTCAGGTGCCTGAGCTCTTCCAATGTACCGTTTTCAATGATCACCCCATCCCGGATGATGCTGATGTAATCGCAGGTTTTTTCCACTTCGGAAAGGATGTGGCTGGAGAGCAGGACGCTCCGACCCTGGCTCTTCAGCTCCCCAATGCAGTCTTGAAACACCTGTTCCATTAAGGGATCAAGGCCTGAGGTGGGTTCGTCTAAGATCAGCAGCTCCGCTCCACTGGCCAGGGCGGCGATGAGAGCCACCTTTTGACGGTTACCCTTGGAATAGGTACCGCATTTGCGGCTGGGATCCAGCTCAAACCGTTCGATAAGCTCCTTACGGAGGCGCTGATTCTGCTGCCCCAAACGTCCGCGCAAGCGGGCAAACAAGTCCAGCACTTCCCCACCTGTTAAGTTAGGCCAGAGGTTCACTTCGCCGGGTACGTAGGCCAGCAACTTGTGGATTTCCACCGCATCTGCCCAGGCATCCTTCCCGAAAAGCTGTGCAGTACCCGAAGTTGCCTTAAGCAGCCCCAAGAGGATACGCATGGTGGTGGTTTTCCCCGCCCCGTTGGGGCCAATGAAGCCATGGATCTGGCCCCGCTGCACCTTGAGGTTTACGCCGTTCAGGGCAAAGAAGTCGCCGAACCTTTTCCTTAAGTCCACGGTCTCCAAAATCGTCACCGTTCGACCTCCTCTCCAAGAAAAGTGCCCTCTTTACACAAAAGGGCACGCTCACTGCGGATGTCACGCTGTCCATAAGTCCAGTCTAGATCAGACTTTTCACCCTCTCGGGCTCGTTGGTGATAATACCGTCAACGCGGCACATCTTAACTCGCTGGATATCCGCTTCCAGGTCCACAGTCCAGGCATTGACCATCATTCCATTCTGCTGCGACGCTGTAACTATCTCCGGGATTATGCCTGGATAATAAGGATGCAGAGCCGTGGCCCCAATGCTCTTGGCATATACCCAGGGGTTGACCAGGGCTGCCATGTACAGAATCGCTGTGCGAGCCTGGGGCTTCAGGCTGATCAGGTGGGCCAGGGCATAGTGGTTAAACGACGAGATGATCGTGCGCTCCCAGCGATCGTATCGGTCCAAAAGAGGCACTAGTTCCTCGTTGAGCTGCTGAAACCCTAAACCGGTTTTGATCTCGATGTTCAGCAGGACATCCTTGTCCTTAATCAGTTCCAGCACCAGCTTGAGGGTGGGTATTCTCTCTCCGGCAAACTCCGGTGAAAACCAGGAACCCGCATCCAGTTCTCTCAGTTCCGCCATGGTCTGGTCGCTGACCGGGCCCTTTCCATTCGTGGTGCGATCCAGGGTATCGTCGTGGATCACCACAATCTCTCCATCTCTGGTCATATGTACATCCAACTCGATACCGTCTGCTCCCACGGCCAGAGCCAACTCGAAGGCCGCCATGGTGTTTTCCGGCGCTTTTGCTGAATAACCCCGATGTGCCAATACGATCACAGTCATCATCTCCCGCTCATTAATGCTTGTAGATCGATACTGCCTACAAAAACCCTGGTGGCCGGGCCAGTCATGAAGACACTGCTGCCGGCGCTCCACTCTATGGTCAGCTCGCCTCCGGGAAGTGAGACCTGCACGGGCCCCCTGGTGAACCCCTGCCTGGCCGACACCACTGCCGCCGCGCACGCTCCTGTACCGCAGGCCAAGGTTGGCCCAGCGCCGCGCTCCCAGACCCGCACTTTGATCCGGCCAGGGTCCACTACCTCGACAAACTCAACGTTGGCTTTCTGGGGCCAGACCGAACTGGTCTCCAGGGTGGGCCCCCACATGGCCAGATTGACTTTGTCCACCTGGTCCACGAAGACAACGGCGTGGGGATTGCCCATGGAAACGGGGTGGCAGATCCACTCCTGCCCAGAGGCTGAGATGGCAATCGTTCCGCCCCCGGCAAAAGAGAAATCAGGCTCACCCATATCCACCCGATACAGGTTATTTACCACCTGAACTTCCTTCACGCCGGCCAAAGTGCGGATGCTAAGCTCCGGACCTGCCGCCAAACCCCGGCTGAGCAGATAATCTGCCATACAGCGCACCGCGTTACCGCAGATCTCAGCCTCTGTACCATCGGCGTTGAAGATGTGCATAACAAACAGTTCACCGTCCCTGCCAACCAAGACCAGACCGTCGGCTCCAATCCCAAAGTGACGGTGGCAGAGCAATCTTGCTAGCTCTTCGCCCCCCTCCAGAAGATCTCCTCCAAAGTCTTCCAAGAAAATGAAGTCATTGCCCAGTCCATGATATTTCGTAAACGTCAGTTCCATCCCTATTTCCTCCCCACTACAACAGGTGGAAGGCAACCTTGTTGATGGCGGCCTCAACATCCTGAAGATCTGCATCACTGACTAAATGGTTGAGATGAATCTGCACTGCTCTGCCCAGAAGCCCCAAGGTCTTAGGACAGCTGTCCTTGGAATATTCCACGCCGTCTCCCTCTAGTAGACTCCAGGGAAAACTCCCTCCCCAAGCGTCCCGTTTGGCCATGAGAAACTCCCAGTTCACGTAAATGTGCTGATCGTTGGCCTGGGAGTCATAGACCTGGAAGGCCGGTATCCCCTCCGCGGTGAGCGCCTGGGCAGTCAAGCGGGCTTTTTCCTCGTTTTCCACGTAGAAGATCAGACTCACTCCCAGATCCCGCTCAGTACCGAAAACCGGGGAGAGTTCTATCTTTTGCTGCTCCTTGAGCCGTTCCACCAGTTTCCGTTTGTTCTCCCGGGTTCTGGCCAAGATGGCCGGCATCTTCTCCAGCTGGCCCAGGGACAGGGCTGCCTGTAGCTCCGTTAAGCGGTAATTCTGGCCAGGAAAAGCAGGTATCTTCCGCTCCACAAAGCGGAACTGATAGCCTGCCCCGTCGTGGTATAGAACCGCCCGCTGCCACATCTCCTCGGAGTCTGTGACTACCATGCCTCCTTCCCCCGCGGCGATAACCTTGGACTGCTGGAGGCTGAAGCAGCCCAAGTGGCCGATGGATCCCAGCCTGCGTCCTCCATACGTGCCGCCGTTGGCCTGGGCCGCATCCTCAATCACCATGAGATCGTGTTTGTTGGCCACAGCCATGATCTCATCCATGGCCGCGGAAATCCCCCGCATATGCACGACAACCACTGCCTTGGTACGGGAAGTGATTTTTGCCTCCAGATCCGCGGGATCCAGAGTCAAACTAGAATCCACCTCCGCCAAAATGGGCACGGCGCCCAGAACAGCCGCTGCCGCAGCCGTGGCCACCCAGGTATAGGCGGGAATGATCACTTCATGCCCCGGACCAACCCCGGCAGCTACCAAGGCGCAGATCAGAGCTGAAGTGCCCGAGTTGACCGCCAAAGCGTAGTTCGTACCCAGAAAGCTCTTGTATTCTTCTTCCAGAGCACTGGCCTCAGAAGTTTCCAGGCCGCTGGGCAGATAGCGGAAGATCCGTTTCTTCTTCAAGACCCGCAGCACCCTGGCTTTCTCCTCCACCCCTAGTTCCTCGCTACCCATGTATTTCGACACCCACGGTTTGGACCGCACAGGCGTGCCTCCGTGAATGGCCAGCTTCTCCAAGCCCATCACTCCCATTCAGATGTCTATGTACTGTTTCTTGAGTCCAGGCCGAAATCCTGTTCCAAAAAAGGAGCCGGGAAACGCCCCGGCTCCTATTATACTCCATTCAACTTACGCTGTCTCTTGCTTCCTCAAAGCACGCACCCGCTCCCAGATGGCTGGATCCAACGGTCTGTCGAAAGCTCGAAAACCGGCCAGGGAGAAGCCCAGCTTCTTGGCGAGGGTGCGCATGAGCTCAAGGTGCTCCAGATTCAGATCAGCTCCTAAGCTGATATGCTCATAGCGCCCCTCCAGCGCCAGCATCATGGTCTCGGACATGCAGGCAAAGGCAGTCCCCTTCTCAAAACCGAAATTCCAACCCAGGTCAGGGCTGTTGGGTAAAGCAATAACCCCTCCGTCAATCACCAGCACATCGGGTCTGTCCTGCAGCACGCTTTCGCTCACATTGCTGGGCCTGGACATGTCGCAGACCACCGCGCCCTGCTTCAGCAGCTCTGGAGTGATCAACGCTTCCAGGCTGCTGGTGGCCGCCATAATCAGATCTGCCTTGGGCAGATGGGCCCTGCTTTCCACAGTTACGGTCAAAGGAGCCCCTGAAGCCAGCACACCCCGTGCATAGTCAATCCACGTGCTCAGGGGTGCATCTGCAGCTGGCGAATCGCTGAGCCGGGCGGCGAAATCCCCCAGGCTTCCGGGGGCAAAATGCCGCCCTGCCTTCTTCAGCTCCTGCAGATGCTGGATGATCTCCACCGCCACTTTGAGCATGCGGTACTCGCTCTTTTCAGGGCGAGCAGGATTGCCAATGAGGATCAAGCGCTGAACCTGCTCCGCGAGGAGCAGCGCCAGGGCCTTGCCAATGGCTCCCCCCGCACCCACCACCGCACCGGTTACCTTGTTAAGATCCAGACCAACTTGCTGCGCAGCGGTGGTGGCCGCTTCCACGCCAGAGACAACCGTGTAGCTGTTACCCGTGGTGAGGGCAACTGGAGTATAGGGCAGCAGCTGCCTGCCGCCCATGGTGACCACAGATGTGTAGGCCCCCAAGCCCACTATTTTCGCTCCCCGCTCAACTGCCAAATCAATGGCGGCCATAATTTCCTCGATGGCCTGCTTTTTGTCCATGGCCAAGAGCTGAGCCGCAGTCTTAGGTACGCAGATAAAGTCGCCGTAAGCCGTGCGCCCGTACCGATCGACAATGCGTGTGCTGCTGACCACAAAGGGCTCCACCATGTCATTCCAGCGAGAGCTCAAGTCCTCCAACTGCGCCTCGGTCAAGGCAGCCAAGCTGGCATCGAAATCAGTGTAGTTGCCCAAATCAACGGGGTGCACCAAGAACGCAAAGCGGCCATCAGCGGGCTCAGGCCGAATCTCCTGTATTGCGCTGGGCGGGAGAGCACTCTCTGCTTGTTCAGGCCGCCTGAAGCTGACCAGGTGGCCCAAAAACGCTGCCGTATCCCTGGAAGCCATAAGCTGCACGGTCCGCTCCACGGCGGCGACCACCCGCTCAATCTCTGCATGGCCGATGATCAAGGGCGGCTCAATGCGGATCACACTGGCTCCGTTGAGGGTCGGCGCCACCCGCACCCTTTCCACGTTCAACAGATACGAAGCCACCATGGGCGTGAGCATTTCCTGCTCTGCCATGACGCCCAGCAGGCTGTGGGGATAGGGAGCCCGGGAGTTGGAAAACTCAATGCCCAGCATGAGGCCGCGGCCGCGGATGGCCTTGATCACTTGGGGATACTTCTTGGCCACCCGTTCCAAACCAGCCTTGAGCAAGGCACCCTTTTCCTGCACAGCGCTGAGCAAAGCGCCATCGTCCTTGGTCAGAAGGTCCAGCACCGCCAAGCCTACCCTCGCACCCAGGGAGTTCCCGGCAAAGGTGGAGGAGTGCTTGAGGCCAAAATCCTCTGTGTATGCATCTGCTGTGCAGAGCACGGCGCCTATGGGAAGCAAGCCTCCGCCAAGCGCTTTGGCCACCACCATGATATCGGGGGTTACTCCGTCCTGTTCGCAGGCAAACATGGTCCCCGTGCGCCCCAGACCAGACTGGATTTCATCGAAGATGGTGAGCACACCGTAGTTTGCACACAGTTCCCGTACCTGCCGCAGATAACCTGGGGGCGGCTCCACAATGCCCCCCTCGCCTTGGATGGGTTCTACGATGAAGGCTGCGGTGTCCTGGGCATGATCCTTAAGATAAGCTTCCAGGGCACCAGCATCTCCGAAGGGTATGTGGCTAAAACCTGGCACAGGCGCACCAAACGCCTTTTGGTAACCCTCGTTGCCCGTCGCGGACAGGGCCCCCAAGGTTTTCCCGTGGAAACTGTTCCTGGTGGAAAGAATCACGGACCTGCCCGTTTTGGCCCGGGCCAGTTTGAAGGCGGCCTCCACCGCCTCCGCCCCGCTGTTGGCGAAGGTCACATACTGCAGCCCAGGCGGAGCTGCTGCGATGAGCCTGGCGGCCAGTTCTCCCGCGGCCTCAAGCAGGGAAGGCTGAATAAAACTAGGTTCCTGCCTAGACTCAAGGTCATGAAGGGCTCGCCAGATTTCGGGAGGGTTGTATCCAAAAGGCAGCGCTCCATAGGCGGCAATGCAGTCCAAGTACTCTTCTCCATTGTGGTCATAGAGGTAAACGCCTTGGCCTCGCAGAAAGCGCTTATCCAGGCCAATATCCGTGAGCAGTTTTCCCAGGTGTGGATTGACGAATTCTATGTACGGATGCATGCTGGTACCTCCCCAGAGCATTGAGCACACTTTGTGCACAGTGTTAATTATACCAACTCTAGGCAGGGATTTCAACGGAAAAGATTAAAGATAGAGAAGGGAAGGTCAGTGGAGTGTCGAGGGCTAGGAGGTTCCAGGATGAAGAAAAGTCTAATCGTGCTTCTGTCAGTGCTTTTGCTGTGGGGAACGGCGGAAGCCCGGATCGATGTCTTTTATCTTCCTGAAAGCGGTTTCTTGCGGGTTTCAGGGGAAGTAGTTATTGAACCAGAGGCGGCATCGGTGTCTTTTCTCATCTTCCCCACTGCCCACCTCACGGAGTTCTGGGCCGATGGCCTGGTGGAATACAGCGTGCAGAGGTATCCCCACAGCACCGCGGTGAGCTTTGCCGTGCGGGAGGTCCAGACGCAGACTGTGACCTTCGCCTATGAAGGGCTGGTGGAAGCGCAGCTGCGCGAGGCCGTGCTGGGTCCCGACCAGCTTTGGCTGCCCCAGTTCACCGTCCCGGTACAGACCTCCACCGTGGCCCTGCAGCTCCCTGAAAACTGGGAAGTTGTGGCCGGCGATATACAGGCAGTGGAGAAGCAGGGGGCGTTCCAGACGATCCAGCTCGAACCCTCCTCCCTGTACCCCACCGTTGAGCTGGCCAACACCGCTGAGGCGCCGGAGCCAGCTGAGGCAGGGACGGATGAGGCCGAGCCCATCCTGCCCCTGGAAGATCAGGAACCTGAACCGGAAAGGGAAGAAAGCGCAGAACTGGATGAGCTGGGCGCGCGCATCCAGATTCAGATCAACAGGTTCACGCGGGCCCTCAACAACCGCAGTCTGGCCGACTTGACAGAGCTGATCAGTGCCGACCTGCAGCAGGAAGGGCTTGCCGACTATCTAGCCAGCCTGCCGCAGTACTTCGGCCGGATCTCCAGTGCCGTTTTGGAAGTACCGGCGGATCCGAACGGTGCCTACGTGGTTCTTTTCTCCACCGAAAGGGGCACGCACTACACCGCCGTTATGGCCTGGCAGGAGACGGCAGGTTCACTGCAGCTGCACGAGTTCCGCCTCGTTCCCCAGGAGGCTGAAGTGCCCCCAGAGATCGCTGAGTCCTGTGCCTTCTTCGTGCGCGAACTGCAAACCGCCCTGAGGGCCGAGAACCGAAGCAGGCTGGAGACGCTGCTTGCTCCCGATCTCAGGCAGGATCCCAGTGAGGTCATGGACTTCCTGTTCAGCCTGGACAGCACTGGGGACTGGAAGATTGAACAGATCACCCTGGAACCCTTTACCGTAACGATACCGGTGCCAACTGCCCAAGGAGCCAAACTCCTCCTACAGCTGGATTTGACCCCAGGGCAGTACAACTGGCTGCTAAGGGGAGTGCAGGTCGTTCCCCTTTCCTGAAGGAGCTCCACCGCGTTTGTATACGATGTACGACATCAAAAAGGCCAGAATCAACCTGGGCACCAGTAGAAGCAGCAAAGGGGCCCCCAGGACGAAAAAGATGATGGTATCCTCGATCAAGGCATGGGCAATGGCCATAAAGGTGCCGATGACCTTGGCTTCGCGGGCACTGACCTGGCCCGTGCGCACATGGTTGATGATCAGGCCAGAGCCATAGGTGATGCCGAAAACAATGGCCACGACCAGGGGAAAAACACCCTCCTCACCCACGCCGATGGCCCGGAAAGGTCTAGCGGCGTAACGGTTGATCTTCTGCAGCCAACCGTTGGCCTGGGCGATCTCCAACACGATCATCAGAGGGATCACGATGAGGGCGATGTTCACTACGCCGCTTACCCCCTGCAGAAAGCCTTCCCACAGCGCGATCACGGCAGCACCACCCCCAAGACCCAGCCCATGGCCAGGGAACAGCCCAGGCGGATCAAGAAGATGTAGCCCAAGGAGCTGCCCGCCTTCTTGCTGATGGGCAGCTCAACCAGGAGCGAATGGCAGAGCAGAAGCATGACGGAACAGATGGTGATCTCCTTCACGGTAAGTGTCAAGGCCATGATGCTTCCCGCCGCAGCATAGAGATTGATAAAATAGCCACTGAACAGCACAAGGGCCGCCTCGCCCGACAGCCCAAACCAGTTCATATAAGGTGCAAAAAACGCCGTGATCGTCTCCAGCAAACCGCTGGCTCGAAAGACTGACACCACCACAGCCGTGGGCACCACCACCTTGGCCAGCTCCCAGGTGGTTGCCACTCCCGCCTTAGCACCCTTCTCAATCATCTTCCCCGTCACGTGGAACATTGCTTGCGAATTCTCCTTCCCGAAACCTTTTCCAAACAGAAAGCATCTGCCGGGGCATGGGACGTGTGATCACGTGCTCCTTTCCCGTTCGCGGGTGCACAAATTCCAGGCGCCAAGCATGCAGAGCCTGGCCAGGCAGATCCGGTACCGCCCGGCTGTAGAGGGGATCGCCCACCAAAGGATGGCCCACATGGGCGAAGTGCACTCGCACCTGATGGGTGCGTCCGCTTTCCAAGCGGGCCCGCACTAAACTGGCCTGCCCAGCGCACTGCAGAACCCGGTACACCGTCTTGGCGGTCTTGCCTTGAGGATCGGCCATGCGCTTTACCCCATGGTCAGGGGAACGGCCAATGGACACTTCGATAACACCCTGCTCCTGGGCCAGTTGACCCTGGACGATAGCTAGATATTCCCTGACCAGCTCACGCCTTCCCAGCTGCCTTAACAGCCCGTGCAGTGTGTAGGGTTCCTTAGCCACCAAAATCAATCCCGAGGTGTCCTTGTCCAGGCGGTGTACCAGACGCACTTTACCCTCCAGGCCAATGGCAGCCCAGTAATGGGCAAGTGCATTGGCCAGCGTACCCTCCTGATAGGCCCCTGTGGGATGCACCGCCATGCCCGCCGGTTTGTTCACCACCAGCAGGTATTCATCTTCAAACACCACGTCCAGGGGAATTTCCTCCGGCTCAAGCGCGGTTTTCTCGTCAAAAAAGACGATCTGGATCCGATCGCCAGCCCGTACCCTCCTGGTCAGATAATCCCTCTGCCCGTTGAGGAATACCCCGCCCCCCCTTTTCATGCGCCGGAGCAGGCCGCGGGTGAGTCCCAAGCGGCCTAAGACAACGTCTTTGACCATGAGGCCTTCCTCCTGCTCCTCCACGACGGTGGTCAGCACATGTGGATGGTCTAGCATGCCAGCCTACTCCCCCTGCGCAGCCTTTGCACCACTAGAACCACAGCAAAAAACAGGGTTGCCACCAATACTACCGTTGCCCCCGGAGGTGCGCCCCAGAAGTAGGAGATGTACAATCCTAACACCGACGAAGCAAGGCCAAAGGCGGCAGCGAGCACCATCTGCAGCTTCAACCCCTTGGTGAGCAGACCCGCTGTGGCTGGAGGAGTGATCAGCAGCGCCACCACCAAAATCACCCCCACGGCTTGGATGGAAATGACGATGGCCACCGCGATGAGTGCTAAGAGCAGGCTTTGGAAGGCCACCACCGGAAAACCCGCCGCCTCTGCCCCAATTGGGTCAAAGGAAACCAAAACAAACCGCGAGAAGAACAAAACCAAAACCGCCAGCAGCAGCAAGGCAAAACCGCCAATGAGAGCAATCTCCCGACTCTGCATCGCCAGCACCGAACCCAGCAGCAGGCTGTTGAGATCCCCCACAAACCCAGGGCTTGTGGACAGAAGCACAATGCCCAGCGCAAAAACGCCGGTAAAGAGGATGGCCAAGGCCGTATCGTTCCTCACATTGGAAACCCGGGTCAGCAAGACAACTCCCAGCGCCGTCAGGAGGGCAAAGAAAAGGGCGCTCAAGTGAATCCCAATACCCAAGAGCAAACCCAGGGCAATGCCGGTAAAGGCGGTATGGGCAATGGCGTCCCCCATGAAGGCCAGACCCTTCAGTACCACGAAGGTGCCGATGACTGCAGCCACAACCGCAATCAATCCCACCCCCACGAAGGCCCGCACCATAAATGCGTATTGAAACGGTTCCAAAATCAGCTCAAGATTCATGCACCATGACCTCCCCACCTGCACCAACCTTAGGAAAGTGCCGGGCAAACAGCTCCTCCAGGATCGCCTCCGTGAGCACCTGGGAAGGCTCACCGGCGGCCAGGACCCTTCGGTTTAGGGCTAACACCTGATCGAAGCATTCGGTCAAGCAGTCCAGGTCATGGGTGGCCGCGATGATGGTCTTACCTTGCCTGCACAGATCCACAAAGAGATCCGCCAGCTCATGCTGGGTCTGGGCATCCAAACCCGCCGCAGGCTCGTCCAACAGAATGAGATCCGCTTCTTGAACCACCGCTCGGGCCAGGAAAACCCTCTGCCGCTGTCCGCCGCTGAGGGCCCCAATCTGTGACGCTTCAAGACCTGCCAGTCCGAATAGCTCCAAGGCGCGCCGGCTGGCAGCGTAATCCTCCCGGCACAATCGGCCCCGCCAGCCTTTCCTCACCAACCGCCCTTGAAGCACCACCTCCAAGACGGTAATGGGGAAATCCCAGTCAACCTCTTCCCGCTGAGGCAGATAGGCCGTCCTTTTTCGTCCCAGCTTAGGGCTTTGACCTAAGAGGGTCAAAGTGTCATAACTAAAGGGCTTAAGCAGCCCCACCGCCGTTTTGAGCAGAGTGGATTTGCCGCCTCCGTTGGGGCCGATGATGGCCGCAAGGGATCCGCGGGGTACCTGCCAGGAAACGCCCTCCAGCACTACCTGGTCTTGGTAGCCTGCGATGAGGTTTCGCACTTCCAGGGCAAGTCCCGACTGAAACACCGTCATTGCAACGCCTCCAATAACACCTGTAGGTTGTACTCCATCATCTCCACATAGGTGGGCACCGCCTCGCTGAGGCTGTCACTATAGAGCGTAAAGACCTGGGCACCGGCTTCCTGGGCCAGGGCCTGGATATAGCGAGTACCGCTGTTGAGCTGGGGTTCTGTGAAGACCGCTGGCTTTTCCAGCTGCTTCACCAGTTCCACCAGGCGCCCCAGATCCCTGGGATTGGGCTCTGCCTCCGGGTTGTGCACCAGAAACTCCACCACCTCGAAGCCGTAACGTTCCGCCAAATAGCTGAAGGCATTGTGATAGGTGACGATGATCCTGTTTTCGGGAGGGATCTCGGCCAACTCGGCCGCCAGTCTCCCATCCAAAGCCCACAGTTCCTGGATGTACCTGGCCGCGTTCTCGGCGAAGTAGTCTGCACGGTCCGGGGACAGCTCCTGCAGAGCCTGGGTTATTCGCTCTACATAGGCCACAGCGTTGGGTACGCTCAGCCACAAATGGGGATCATGGGCGTGGGTATGGCCGTGGTGGGTGTGGGCTTCCAGCAGGGATAACCCCTCCGACGCCAGGATCAGGGAAACGTGGGGCCCAGCGGCGCTGCGCATCACGGGCAGCAGCCAATCGTCAAAAGCTGCACCATTGGCCACCAGCAAATCTGCCTTGGCGACTAACCCCGCCTCCCTGGGGGAAGGCTCCCAGGTGTGGGGATCGGCGCCCAGGGGAACCAGCGCATGCACCGCGACCTCCCTGCCCCCCACCTGCTGAACGAAGTCCTGCAGAATAGAAAAGGTGGTCACCACCTGCAGCTGCCGGGCCTCAAGGCTAGACGCACTCCACAGCGCCAGCAAGCAGACTGCACCACCCACCAGCAGAAGCCTATACGCCTTTTTCTTCACACCAACATCCCCCTTTGCGTGGAAGACAGCCCCGCCAGCCCTGTTTAGGTCAGCGCTGGGCTGCTTCTGAGCACGATGCCCTCCGCTCTCAGCTCACAACTGTCCAGGGCAGCGGGGAGCAGACAAGACTGGCCCGCAGCCAGTTCGGTAACGGTTTCCCCGTGTACAACTTCTGCCCTGCCCCCGATCGAGGTGAGAATCTGAAAGGCGCCATCCAGTTTGAGCACACGCCGCTGGGGTTTGTCCAGCACCTCAAACTGGAAGTAGCGGGCACAGCGTGCTAGATGATAGTCGACATCCAGAGCCTGGGCAGAAAAATCAATGACGTCCAGGGCTTGGTGGATGTGCAGATCCCGAGGATTACCTTCTTGATCAAGGCGATCCCAGTCATAGACGCGATAGGTGGTGTCAGAGTTCTGCTGGATCTCCGCCACCAGGCAGCCCGCGCCCAGAGCATGCACCAATCCGGCGGAAATGGGATAGACTTGACCGGCCTGCACGGAAACCTTATTCAAGCAGGCCAAAATGGCCTCTCCCCCCGCCTCAATGGCCTGGGCAAACTGGTCCTTGGTGACTCCGGGCCGCAATCCCCAGACGATCCACGCACCGGGCTCGGCGTGCACGATGTACCACATTTCGCTCTTGCCCCACGTTTCGGCGGTGTGTTGGCGCACGTAGTCATCGTCGGGATGAACCTGCACAGAAAGATCCTGGTTCGCATCGATCAGCTTAAGCAGCAGCGGAAACCTGCCCTCGGATGAAACTGTGCGGCCCAGGAGATCTGTGCCGTACGCATGCACCAGCTCAACCAGGCTTTTCCCAGCCAAGGGGCCTTGATCGACCACACTGGTTCCGTTGGCATGGGCGGCCACGTCCCAGCTTTCACCGATTAGACCCGGGGGAAGGGCCCGCCCTAAGATCTTGGCCAGCTGCCTTCCCCCCCAAATCTTTTCCTTGTAGATGGGATGAAAAGTAAGTGGATAGAGCTTTTGCTTCATGGCGAGCCTCCTACTTCAGCCGCTGTTCCAGCTCCTGCCTTTCAGCTTCGAAACCGGGCTTGCCCAACAGGGCAAACATGTTCCTCTTGTACATCTCCACTCCCGGCTGATCGAAGGGATTGACGCCCAACAAGTAGCCGCTCATGGCACAGGCCTTTTCAAAGAAGTACAGCAGAGCTCCGCAGTAGAAGGGACTCAGTTCTGGGACCTCCACGATCAAATTGGGCACTCCTCCGTCTGTGTGGGCCAGGACTGTACCGTGGAAAGCCTTGGCGTTGATGTGGCCAAGATCCGTACCTGCCAAGTAGTTAAACCCGTCCCTGTCTTCTGGATCGCGTGGGACTGACACCTCCGCACCACTTTGTTCCATCCACACGGTTGTGGCGAAGATATTGCGCGTGCCATCCTGCATGAACTGGCCCAGGGAATGCAGGTCAGTGGTGAAGTTGACACTGGCTGGGAAAATGCCCTTCTGGTCCTTGCCTTCGCTTTCCCCGAACAGCTGCTTCCACCATTCGCTGAGATAGTACAGGGAGGGCTCGTAGTTCACCAGGATCTCGATGCTCTTCCCTTTGCGGTAGAAGATGTTGCGCAGGGCGGCATACTGGTAGGCACCATTTTCGTGCAGCTGGGGCCTGCTGAACCACCCGTGGGCGGCCGCCGCTCCCTGGAGCAGTTCTTCGATGTCAATACCCGCAACAGCTATGGGCAGCAGCCCCACCGCGGTGAGCACAGAATACCTGCCTCCCACATCCTCGGGAATGGTGAAGCTGGTGTAGCCTTCGGCTTCAGCCATGCCCCTCAGGGCTCCTTTTGAGGCATCTGTGGTAACGTAAATCCTCTCCCGGGCCCCTTCCGCCCCGTATTTCCTTTCCAACAGCTCACGGAAGATGCGGAAGGCGATGGCCTGCTCCGTGGTTGTTCCCGACTTGGAAATGACGTTTAGCGCAAAGCTTCGATCACCGACCAGCTCCACCAAATCCCGCACGTATTTGCTGCTCACGGCATGGCCGGCAAAGAAAATCTGCGGCGTCTTGCGGACGCCTGGGCTCAGCAGGTTGTAAAAGGAGTGGGACAACGCATTGATTACTGCCCGTGCACCCAAGTACGAACCGCCTATGCCGATAACGATTAGGACTTCGCACTCTTCCTGGATCTTCTGGGCAGCCTCCTTGATGCGAGCCAGTTCAGCACGGTCGAATTTCACCGGCAGATCAAGCCAACCCAAAAAGTCGCTGCCGGCACCGGTCCCCTCGTGCAGCTGCCTGTGGGCTTCTGCCACCTGGGGAGCCAACAGCTCCAACTCATTCGGGCGCAAAAAGGGGACTGCGAAGTTGTGGTTGAAAACAAGTTCTTTCACTGTTGTATCATTCCTTTCTTCAAAGCGCCTTCCAAACCTATCAATACGACATCGCATCCGCTGTACCTTCCATCAAATCCCACTTTGTGGTAAACTAAGAATGGAGGTGAAGTAAGTGGACGCAGCACTAATTGCAGCCATGGATGAAGAAGTGGTGGCTTTACGCGAAAAGTTAACCTCGGCCCAACGAGTGGCGGTTCCCTTCGCCGAGCTGCCCATTTATCAAGGTCAACTACAAGATCTGGACACGGTGATCGTACAGTGCGGCATCGGCAAAGTCAATGCCGCCTTGGCCACACAGTACACTATAGATCATTTCAAACCCAAGGTGATCATAACCAGTGGAGTAGCGGGAGCAGTCAGCCCCAAAATCCGAGTTGGCGATGTGATCATCGCCACAGCGGCGCAGCAG
Source organism: uncultured Clostridia bacterium (assembly GCA_900018335.1). Lineage (GTDB taxonomy): Bacteria > Bacillota > Limnochordia > Darwinibacteriales > Darwinibacteriaceae > DTU010. The sequence goes on from FIZK01000029.1 coordinate 23,203, forward strand.
CATGATTTTGACGTGCGCGGCTTTGGCTACCCCGTGGGAGTGATCCCGCGGCTCAGCAGCAGTCTGTTCCCTGCAGACCACCGCCTGGTTGAGCTGGCAGCGGCAGCCGCGGGCAAACTGAATGCCAGAACCCACCAGGGGCTGGTGGTTTCCGGCGACGCTTTTATCTGTTCCCAGGAGCAAAAAGATGAGATCCTCAAGCATTTCCCAGAGGCACTTTGTGCCGATATGGAAGCGGCCGCCATAGCCCAGGTGGCAGCGCTCAACGGAATACCTTTCTTGATCCTGGAGACTATTTCCGATCAGGCCGACGATGAGGCAGAGGATGTCTTCTATGAGACGCTCCCGGATGTTCTGGCCGGGTTAAACTCCGTCATCGAGGAGCTGCTGGGACTGCTTAGGACTGGCCTCTGACTGCTCACCGTGCCGCCATTCCCAAAACTTCAAGATTCCCTGGCAGAGAGCACTGGCTACTGCAGCGCGAAACTGGGGATCACCGAGTTTGGCCAGATCCGTCGGGTTGGACATAAAGCCTACTTCCACCAAAACCACGGGAGGCCTAGCCTTTAAGAGGAGCAGGGTGCTGCGGGGTATGGGTGCCCGTTCGTTGAGCACCTGCACCTTCTCCAACTCTTCTAGGACAAGCTGGGCGTAGATCTGGTCCAAGTAGCTGTCCTTCATGAAGAAGACTATGGCTCCCGCTTCACTGGAGTCTTTGGCGGCATTGGCATGCACACTAATACCCAGCTGTGCTTGGTTCATCAATTTGAAACGGCCCAAAAGGTCCCTGCGGTGGCGCGTGCCTTCGTTCACCAAGTGGCTCACATCACGGTCCGTCTCCCGGGTGAGGCCCACCACCAGGCCCTCGCTCCTTAGGATCTCTGCCATCTGCAGCACTATATCCAGTACATAGTCCTTCTCGTAAATTTCCCCTTTCCCAATGGCACCTGAGTCGATGCCGCCGTGGCCCGGGTCCAGCATAATGTCGTAGACGATGTCCTGGTGGATTAAGCTCAGGGCGTGCAGACCCAAGGGATGGTGATGGTAGAGGGACAGGAGCAGCACCACGCCCATGGCGCCCAATAGGAACCAACCCAAACCCTTGGGAACAATGAGAATGTATAAACGGGACATGCGCTTGGGGCCCCCTTTCCCTCCCATGTATATTCCAACGGGGGTTGCCCTAAGCAATTGATGAAGCCTAGAAAGGAAGGAAAAGGATGCAAAGAGTTCTTTGTGTAGCGTTGATCCTCGTCCTTTTGTCCAGCGGCTTGGCAGCTGCCTCACAGCTTCCCGGCGAGATCCTGCAAAACGCCGCCGACGTCCTGCGGGAGATGACCCAACAACCCGACTCCCAACAGTTCCAGAACATGGTGGGCAACGCCTATGGAGTAGCCATCTTCCCCTCCGTGATCAAAGCCGGGCTGGGTATCGGCGGAAGGTACGGTGAAGGGGTGGTGCTCAAGCACGACCAGGCCACGGGCAAATGGTATGGTCCCTACTTTGTGGAAATGAAAGGACTCTCCTACGGACTCCAGATCGGTGTGCAGAGCATCTCCCTGGTCCTGGTGGTGGCCACTGAGGAAGGTATCAAAAGCCTACAGGAGGGACGGGTCACCCTGGGGGGCAATCTCTCCATGGCCGCCGGGCCGGTGGGACGCTCAGCGGAAGCAGGCACCGACATTCAGCTCAAAGCCTCGATGTACAGCTATTCCATGAGCAGAGGTGTTTTTGCAGGCGCTTCTTTGGAGGGCTCCACCGTGAGCAACCACTCCAGCGCCAACAAGCTTTACTGGAACGAGGAGCTAACACCAAGTGAGATGCTGACCAAAGAAGCTAAAGGAACAGACATCCAGGTACTGCTCGACGAACTCAACCGCATAGTCAAAGAACAAGACAGGTGATGACATGAAGGAAATCAAAGTGGAGAGCTTCTCCCTGGACCATACGCAAGTGCAGGCTCCCCACGTTCGACAAGCAGAAGTATTCCATACTCCCAAGGGTGATGTGATCACCAAGTACGACCTGCGCTTCACGCAGCCCAATCAAGAAATCATGCCCACCGGCGCAGTCCATGCCCTGGAGCATCTGCTGGCAGGGTTCCTCCGAGAAGAGCTGGAAGGGGTAATTGACCTCTCGCCCATGGGATGCCGCACGGGGTTCTACCTGATCAAACTCGGGCAGAACACAGAAGGCGAAATCGCCAGGGCGCTGATCAAAGCCTTGGGCAAGGTGCTGGCGGCGGATGAGGTTCCGGCGCGCAGTCCCATCCAGTGTGGGAACTATCGGGATCTCTCCTTGTTTGGCGCTCAAGAATACGCCAAGACGGTGAAACAAGGGCTGGAAGACAAATACTGATCGATGCAAAGCTGAAAGGCCTTGAAAAAGGGAACCCGGCAATCCGTGGTTCCCTTTTTGTGCTTCACTACTTCCGTTGCAGCTTGGCCCAGGTGTCCCTCAGGGGCACTGTACGGTTGAAGACCAGCCGCTCGGGCGTGGAATCCAAATCCACACAGAAATAGCCGAGCCGTTCAAACTGGAACTTCTCGCCGGGCTGAACATCCTGCATGTTCACCTCAACCCGGGCATCGGTGAGGATCTCCAGGGAAGCGGGATTGAGGTTCTCCAACAAGTCGCCTTCGTTGGGATCCTCCTTGGCAAACAAGTGATCATACAGGCGCACTTCCGCAGGGAGCGAATGTTCCGCCGCCACCCAGTGCAGGGTGGCTTTCACTTTGCGCCCGTCCGGCGCTGAGCCGCCCTTGGTTTCGGGATCGTAAACAGCCCGCAGTTCAACCACGTTGCCCTCATCGTCGTAGATCACGTCAGTGCATTTGATGAAATAGGCAAAGCGCAGACGCACTTCCCGCCCTGGAGCCAGTCTGAAGAACTTCTTGGGCGGATCGACCATGAAGTCATCGCGCTCGATGAAAATCTCCCGGGCAAAAGGAACCAGGCGGGTGCCAGCATCTGGATCGTTGGGGTTGTTCACCGCCTCCACATATTCCACCTGGCCCTCAGGGTAGTTCTCAATTACCACCTTCAGCGGTCTGAGCACAGCCATGGTGCGCTTTGCAGTCATATTGAGATCCTCCCGGAGGCAGTGCTCCAGAAGAGCATAATCCACAATACTGTTGGCCTTAGCCACACCGATGCGCTCACAGAAATCCCGGATGGCCGCGGGCGTGAAGCCACGGCGGCGCAGCCCGGCCAGGGTGGGCATGCGGGGATCATCCCAGCCACTGACAACACCCTGTTCCACCAGCTGCAGCAGCTTACGCTTACTCATCACCGTGTAGCTCAGGTTCAGACGGGCAAATTCGATCTGTTGGGGATGCGGCTCGGGAAACACCTGCTCCAGAATCCACTCGTACAGAGGACGGTTGTTCTCAAACTCCAAGGTGCAGATGGAGTGGGTAATCCCTTCGATAGCATCGGATAGACAATGGGTGAAGTCGTACATGGGATAGATGCACCATTTATCACCCGTGCGGTGGTGCGGCACTTTCTTGATCCGGTAGAGGACGGGATCGCGCATGACCACATTGGGCGAGGCCATGTCAATCTTGGCCCTGAGGACATGACTTCCCTCTTCAAACTCGCCGTTCCTCATCCGTTCAAAGAGCTCCAAATTCTCCTCCACTGATCGGTTGCGGTAGGGGCTGTCCTTGCCCGGTTGTGTCAGCGTCCCGCGGTACTCCCGGATTTCGTCTCCACTGAGCTCACAGACATAGGCCTTCCCCTGCTTGATCAGCTCCACCGCGTAGTGGTAAAGCTGGTCAAAATAGTCGGAAGCAAAATAGAGATGTTCGCCCCAATCAAAGCCCAGCCAACGCACGTCTTCTTGGATGCTTTCGATGTACTCCACCTCTTCCTTCTCAGGATTGGTGTCATCGAAGCGCAGATGGCACGTGCCTTGATAGTCCCTTGCCAAGCCGAAATTCAGGCAAATGGATTTGGCATGACCAATATGCAGGTAGCCATTGGGTTCTGGCGGGAACCTGGTCACGATCTTCTTGTGCTTCCCCGTCGATAGGTCCTGTTCAATTATGTTGCGGATGAAATTGCTTGGGATATTGGCATTGACATCCATGGGCATATCCACTCCTCTAGCTTTCCTCTTCTTCACTGTAACACAATCACGCCGGCTGTCAAGGCGAGCACCGCGATGTCCCAATCATGGACGTCCTTCCCGGCAGTATGCTTTGGCTAGCTGCGCCCCGAGTCTCAAGTTGTTCTTCACCAAAGCTTGATTGGCCCGCACTGTCTCCCCTTGGCTGGTCTCGTGCAGGCGGCGGAGCATAAAGGGCGTGACATCCTTGCCCGCAACACCCCGGGTGCGGCACTCCTCAAGGATCTGCTCCAGCCACCCATTGAACTGAGCCGCATCTACCTCGTCTTCTTCTGGGATGGGCGTAACCACCACCATCCCCCCAGGCACGCCCAGCCGTTCTTTGATCCTAAAGGCCTCGGCGATCAACTCAGGCTCGTCCACTCTGTAGTCAACCCCCAGGCCGCTGTCCCTGAGGTAAAAGGCGGGAAAGCGATCCGTCTGGTAGCCGATGACGCTGGTCCCCTGGCTCTCCAAAACCTCCAAAGTCTTGGGGAGATCCAGCACCGACTTGGCCCCGGCGCAGACCACCATCACTTCATAGCTGGCCAAGGCCTTGAGGTCAGCGGAAATATCAAAGGTTTGCTCAGCGGAGCGGTGCACTCCCCCAATTCCGCCGGTAACAAAGACTTTGATGCCGGCCCAGTGCGCGATCTGCATGGTGGCTGCCACCGTAGTAGCTCCATCCAGGCCTAAAGCCATGAGCAGGGGAACATCGCGCAAACTGGCTTTGCGGATGCTGCCTGCCCGGGCCAGGTGATGCAGTTCTTCCTGGGATAAGCCCACCTTGAGCTCCCCGCCAAGGACGGCAATGGTTGCAGGTACAACCCCCTCCTCCCACAAAAGGGCCTCCAACTCCAGGGCCAGCTGATAATTGTCTGGATACGGAAAACCGTGGGCGATGATGGTGGACTCCAAGGCCACCACAGGCCGCCCTTCTGCCAAGGCGTTACTCACTTCCTGGCCCAGTTTCAGCATGTGAACTCTCCTCCGCCAAAAGGACTTCCAGCGTGGGGCGGATGCCCCACGACTCTTTGAACTCTGCATAGGCCTGCGCAGCCTGCTCCCGCCCCTGCTCCCCTTCCCGGAAGGCTCTGATGAGCAGGTTCTTGGGCGTGTGTTCTAGATCGATGAACTCCATGATCTGCACGGCATAGCCCTGGGTTTCCAACAGTTTGCCCCGGGCAGCATCGGTGAGCAGGGCTGCAAACCGCTCTTTGAGAATTCCATGTTCCAACAGCACCGGGTCGGTATCCTTTTCCAGCTGTGTGAAGACCTCATGCTGGCAGCAGGGAACGGCCAAAATAACTTCCGCTCCCCAGCTCACCGCCTTGGCTAAAGCAAAGTCAGTGGCCACATCACAGGCGTGCAGGGATACCACCAAATCCACTTTGTCTGCCGCCTGGAAGTCACGGATGTCGGCGCAGATGAACTCTAAGTTGTCGTAGCCCAGCTTACGGGCTGTGGCATTGCAGAACTTAACCACATCTTCTTTGAGATCCAAGCCCGTGATGCGAACTGCAAGCCCCAGCTGCTCCACGAGATAATGGTAAAGGGCAAAGGTGAGGTAAGCCTTACCGCTGCCGAAGTCCACGACAGTGAGGGGCTGGTCCTTTCCTTTGCCCAAATGGGGCAGGCAGTCCTCCACGATTTCCAAATACTTGTTCAACTGCCTGAACTTGTGGCTGCGCCTGGCCAGCACCTTACCGGAGCTGTTCATTACCCCCAGCTCCACTAAGAAGGGGTAGGCTGTGCCTTCCTGCAGGATGTAGCGTTTGGGCCTGTTGTGCTGGAGCACCACATCTTCCCTGCTGCGGGAAGGGGGCAGGCGCAGGATCTTTGCCGACCCCTTTTTGCTCACCAAGACCTGGTAATCCGCCTCCGGCGTACATAAAAGGCCCTGGCGAAAAGTGTCTGCCATGAGCTGCAAAACAAGTTCTGCGGCCTCCGCCGGCAGTAAATTCTTGTGCACAACCCTGTCTCCATAGTCGTAGACGGCTTGATAGTGCAAGCCGCCCTTCAGCTCCACGGGACGCAGGGTAACGCGTTCGTAGGTAATGGATTTGCGGCGCCTTTTGCTCAAGGTCCCCGCGAGCAGCTCGCCCTTGGGAAGGACATCCTGGAGCAGCACCGCCAGTTCTTGTTCTTTCATGTCGCCTCACCCATCTGCCCTGCCACCGCTTTCTCAATGACAGGCCTCAAGAAATCCTGCTGATCGTAGATCCAGAGCAGCATGGCCAGGTTCTTATCGGCCAAAACCGTCTTGCCCAGGTCCAGAAAATGGGCGATAAACAGAAGTTGAATCAAGTAGACCATGGGAAGAAAGGCGAACTCTTCCGTCCGGGTCAAGGGCGACACTGAACCATAGCCAGCAATGAGCTCTTTCAGGAAGACCAGCCACTTTCGCCGCTTGTTGGGATCTTCAAAACCTCCGCTCAGCACTGCGGTGGCCAAATAGCAAAGATCGAAGAGGCGGACCCCCAGCCGCACCCGATCGAAGTCCAAAATACCCACGACCCTGCCGTCTCTGAGAATCAGGTTCCCAGGATGGAAATCCCGGTGGATCAGCTGTCTGGGCAGGGCTTCGTAGGGATTCACCAGTTCCCCGCCGATCACCTCTTCCAAGTCATGCAGCCCGTGGCCGAACTTCGCAGCTGCATGGGCCTGCACCGCCGGCCAGGCAAAGCTGGCCGCTTCCTGAAACACTTCGAAGACGGGGAACGACTCGGCGGCCTCGTATTCCGCCAGGCCCAAGTGCAGGCGGGCCAGCGTTGAACCCGCTTCCCGGGCAAAGGCCGCGGTATAGGTGTCCACTCTGTCTCCAGGGGTTCCCTCTACGTAGCGGTACAGGACATAGATCCCCAGTTGATACTCGGCCCAGGGCGCCCCCTCCCCCGTGAAGAGCAGCGGCGAAATGGGGTGTCCGTTTTCCGTCAGCCAATTGAGCAGATCATACTCCTCCCATACCCGACTGCGCGTAGCCCTGTGCTTGAGGATGTAGGTTTCTGCCCCAAGCTGAACGCGCCAAACCCCATCCTCCAAAGGCGAGATCTCAGCCTGGCCAAACTCACAACCCCACTTCTCCAGAAGTTCTTTCACTCCAGATCCTCCTGTCCATCCAAGTGCCGCGGGGATTCACCCGCTCTACTCGAGAGCACGAATTCTGTATTGCGGACAATGGTGTCGGCGATCTCTTCCACCGCGTTCATGATCCACATATAACTCTGGGTATTTGGTTCATAGTTGGCCTCGCCAAAGGCATGGATTCGCCGCTGCTGCTGCAGCTTGTTGACTTGGGCGAACTCCTCACGGGCACCCTTGGCGTACACCCCGAAAGTCCTGCCCCCGTTTTGGTTGATCAGGGAAAAGACCGGCACGTCGCTGGGGCCATCGGCAATATAAATCATATTCTGGAAGGGAATGCGCCGTTCTGACCTGGGTATGGCCGTATTCACATCTATGCCTTCCAGTTTGTTGACCCCCTTGTTGATCTCGAAAATGGCTCTGGTTTTGGTGGTGTTATCAATAACGTAACCAATATCCTGGATGACGATTTCTTCCTCGGGGATTTCCGGAACCCCATCGCGCAGATAACCCGGAGGTAGGCGCATCTCCACAAACTCACAGGCCCAGATGCCGTCCACATACTCGGCGATCTTACTCCCCAGGATCATCTGGCGCAGACCCGTACTGACAATATAGTGTTCCACTTTGATATCATACTTGCGATAAACGGGATCGTTGGCCACCCGTTCCTTAACGGCGGAGAAAAACTCAGGCAGTCCAGGGTAAAACTCCAGCTCGCTGCCTAACTGCCGGAGCAGTTTGTTGTTCAAGCCGTGGAATATGCCCGCTCGCACATAGGAGAGGATGTGATTGAGGTAAATGCTGTCCTCAGCCACCATTTCCCTGCCCTCCCGGCGCAGATATTTGGGCAGCGAGTTCACTTCCCGCCAAAATGTGCGGCCGTCCACTTTATAATACCTGAACAAAGGCTCCTGCATATAACCGGGAATCAGGGTCTTGTCGAAATCCCAGATAACGGCAATATGCGTCTTGGTAACAAGCTCAGTCACCATGGAACCAACCTCCTACCCAAGATGGACTGGGAGCTTTTGCCCCCAAGTGATACCCGTCTCATCTACCCTGCAGTTGTAGGCCAGCACCTGCACGCCGCTGCGGCTGGCAATGCTCAAGGCTTCGGCGAAGTGCGGATCGATGTGAGCCGCGGGCCTAAACGCCTGGGCATCTGACCTCTGCACTACAAACATCACCGCACCGCGATAAATTCCACCGGATTGATGCTGGGCCAGTTCCTTAAGGTGCCTTGCCCCTCGGGCAGTTACGGCATCGGGAAACATGGCCATACCCTCATTGACCAAAGTACAGCTCTTAACTTCCAAGAGCAGCTTTTCCCCTTTAGCGCTGGCCAGGAGGAAATCAAAGCGGGAGTTTCCATGGGCAAATTCGGCCCGAACCAGATCCCACTGAGCCAAGGCTGCCACCGCCTTCTCCTGTAGGGCTGCTGCAGCTAGGTGGTTAACCAAGGTGGACTGCAGGGAAACTAGGACCGAACCCTGGGCCTGCACCAAGATCACCGACCATTTGGTCTTGCGGGTTTTGCTTTGGGCTCTGCGCAGATACAGCAGGGCGCCTGGCACCAAAAGCTCCTTGAGCCGCCCTGGATCGGCCAGATGCGCCGTGACCATTTCCTCGCTGTGTTCCAGTTTGCACTGCACGACAAAACGGTTGGGACGTTCCACAAAGCGTGCCTTAACTAAAGGGCCAAACTCCAGGGTTAAACTGCTCCGCACTGATCCACCACCTAAGGGACTCTGGTGACTAATAGAATTCAATATCCACAACCGCATTCCTGCGCAGAAGAGGATAAAGAGCGGGAAATGACGAAGTGAAACGGCGCTAAGGAGGAATGACTATGGCCATCACGGTGCCCCCAAAGGTACTGCGTGCGTGTGTGGCTCTCAGGGACAACGGCTTCCAGGCCTATCTGGTGGGCGGCGCCATCCGCGACAGTCTTCTTGGCTTTGATCCCATGGACTGGGACATAGCCACCGATGCCGTGCCTGACCAAGTTGAAGCCCTGTTCCCCGGCTCCCTGCCCACCGGCAAGCGGTTTGGCACAGTAAGTGTGTTTATGGACGGGACGCCGCTGGAGGTGACCACTATGCGCAGTGACGGCCCTTACAGCGACCAGAGGCGGCCCGATTATATTGTCTTCACTGATCGGCTGGAACTGGATCTAGCCCGTCGCGACTTCACCATCAACGCCCTGGGGTACGATCCCTTTAGCCAACGCCTCATCGATCCCTTCCAGGGCAAAAAGCACCTCAAGAGAAAGCTCTTGACGACGGTGGGAGACCCAGCCGCCCGCTTTCAGGAAGACCCCCTGCGCATGCTCCGCCTGCTGCGCTTCCAATCTACGCTGGGCTTTAGGATCCAAAAGCGAACAGAAAAGACACTGCCCGATCTGGCGCACCTGATCTGCAAAGTGAGCCCCGAGAGGATTCTCGCGGAGCTCAATAAGATGCTGATGGGCAGAGAATTACTCTCTGCCCTGCAGACTTTCTATACGAGTACATTGATGGAACGGGTCCTGCCGGAACTGGCCGCCTGCTGCGGTCTCTCCGCGGGCCCTAACCACCCTTACGACCTCTTGACCCATTCCTTGACGGCGGCACATTATGCCCATCCCGCCCTGGCCCTGCGCTGGGCCGCGCTCCTGCACGATCTGGGTAAGCAGCACAGCCCGGGACGGGACCATGCTGAGCTCAGCGCTGCGCTGGCCGAGGAGCTGCTCAGGCGCCTGCGGGCCAGCACCAGCTTGATCAGCAGGGTCTCCACGCTCATCGCCCACCACATGTTCGAACTGCATCCCCACTCCTCGGATCGGGCCTTTCGCAGGTTCTTAGGCCGGGTTGGTGCGGAAGCAGCCCTGGACTTAATCAAACTGCGCCAGGCAGACATGGCAGGCATGAATGCCCCGCCCCGCCAGATCATCGCCTGGGGCCGGGCTGTGGAAGCGCGGGTTAATGAAATCCTTGCCCAAAACAGCGCCCTTTCGCTAAGAGATCTGCAGATCGACGGACGCGTGTTGATGGAGGAGCTAGGGCTCAAACCCGGGCCC
>FIZK01000030.1:0-19541 GCA_900018335.1 uncultured Clostridia bacterium
AGGGAGGGCAAGTCCACTCTACTGGGTCTGGGTTACCTTCCAGGTTACCTTTCCGTATCTTCCTCCTCCCCCCGGCTGGATATGAAAGCGGCCCTCCCTAAACTTACGGATGCAGGAGGCAGTCTGCTCCCCCGCGGCCCGGCTGATCTCGTCCAGGGAAGCGTGGTAGAGAATCTCCAGCTCCGTGCCTACTTCCCTTAACAGTTTGCCGTATGTGATTGGGCCCACACCAGGCAGCATGGCTAGGGGAATATGCACCTGGTAAGGGGGTTTCCGGGGGGCTTGTCCCCGGCAGTCGGCGATTTCCCGCACCCGATCCCATACGCCCGTGATCATCTTTCTCCCACACTGGGGACACGCCAATACGGCGTCGTCTCCCGCAGCCAAAAGCATGCAGTGGGAGCAGAAACTCCGGTAGTATTTGCCAAGGCGCGGATCCATGCCGTGTACTGCCGCAACTCCCTTCCCCCCGTTCATCAATGCATCCCGCCAAGCACGGAAAGAGATGTTGGGAAGATCATAGGCGGTGAACTCCCGGGCGATGGTCCCTGGGCTGTGGGCATCTGAATTGGCCAGATAGGCCTGGCGGTGGGTGTCGGAAATGCCCAGGGCCATGGAGGTGTCGGCACTGAGCCCCAGCTCCAAACCGACAATCAGTTCAGGGTTTCTAAACATTTCACCGAGCCTGCGCACACAGCTGCCGTATACTCCTTTGTGGGGCGTAAAGGCATGGGCGGCCACCGCCACTCCCCCGCAGGTCAGCACTGCCTGCAGCCAGGAATCTGCGTCCATTTTCAAGCGCTGCGTGGACAGATGGGAGTTGGTCACAGCGGGCCAGATCAAGGAGGTATACTCCTGTACCGCTTGCAAACTGGGGAAGAAGCCTAGGAAGTGGGCTGCTCTTCCCTGCCCGCAGGCAATTTCCACTTCGCTGCCCAGGAATATTGTCACTTTACCCCAGCGGTATCCGCCATCGGGGATGGGCTGCAGAATTTGGGTGTTCGCCAAAGCCCAGAGCTCTTCCAGTACGCCCCTGCAGGCTGCATCCACTATGCCCACGAGCCGAAGGCCCTTTTGCTCTGCGGCTCTGATGATGTTTTCCAAGGTAAGGGCAGGTGAGGCGGTGATCTTCACCGCTTTTCCTTCCTTCGTGCGGCCAATGTGGATGTGCAAATCGCCGTATACTAGCGCCACTATACTCGCCCCTCCCTTAACCTGGACAACAACAGCGCGGCCGCGGCCACGCCATGAAAGAACAGGGGATCCTCCTTTGGTCCCCTGCCCATTGTGGAAAAGGGAAGATCGGCTGCAAGGAGCTGTTCATAGGCCTCTCCCGTTTCCTCCCAGACAATGCGGTGCCGGAGCCCCTTAAGCTGCTCCGTCCAGTTGGACAGCTGCTGAAAAGAGGTGGGCAGAGGGAGCCAGACTGGTGCTTGGACCACCCTCCTGAACACCGTTTGTGTGTGATGGCTTAAGCCTAGGTGCCTGCTTCTAGATTCGCTTTCGCTTAGGCGGGGTATGGCCACGGGGATCCCCTGCAGCTGCAGCACCGCGTTGAGGAAAATGCCTTGTTCCATGGCAGTTGTGCCCCAGGTGGTTCCCGTACCTACCACGCCTGGTCCCATGAGCACCACGGCCAGATCGGCCTGGACTACGTGCTTGGCGGCCAAGAGAGCGCTATAGATGTTCACCGCTTCCAGATCGCCTCCAAAGGCATGACCAAAGGTGATCGTCGCAGCCAATAGGCCCTCCTGCTTGAGGGCGGTGACGGTCTGACTGAAACCTAGGGGCAGGGCTGCTCCATCGCTCATCAGGTACACTAAGCGCCGGCCAGGAGCGTAGTGGGCAGTGAGCCAGGCCAAGGGGCCAAGCATACTGTGGAGGCTGCCCACCGCCACGGGCAGGCCGTGCAGCGAATCGGCCTGCGCCATGATCTCATGGTGGGGGCTGGCCTCTTCCTCCACGGACAGTACTCGCCCCTGCAAAGGCGTGTAGCGGAGCTTCATGATATGTCCCCGCTGAGCAGAAAGACTACGTTCCCGCCCGTCCACGGCGAGAACGTAGTGCCATCCTCCTGTGCCCAGCCGCAGGTTAACTGCGGTCGTATTCAGCAATACTCGATCGCCAGGCCGGCAGTACCCCGTAAACGCGGGGTAGCAGATGGCCTTGGCTTCGTGGGGTCCAATCAGCACCAAGAGCTCCTGGCGCCCAGGGAAATCATTGGCTGCTTGTACCAAACCCCACTGGGTAGAGCACTCCATACCTCAGCCTCCTAACGGATCTGCTATTGGTATGCCCTACCCCGCTCAAAAGCTTGCATGTTCAGTGGAATGAGGTGGTGATGGCGCTCGGAGATCACTGACTGCAGCGCCTGTTCAATGCTTTCCTTCTTCACCAGGCCGGTGGCTTCAACGAAGGCACCCAGCATAACCATGTTGGCGACCCGGGTGTTGCCTAGCCCGTCTGCTACTTCATTGGCCGGGACGGCTATGGTCCGGATGTCTTCCCGGGCAGACTGTTTGGGAACTAAAGATGAGTTGTACAAAAGCAGGCCGCCCGGCTTAATAGTGGGTTCGAAGCGATCAAAGGAGGGGCCATTCATCACCATGGCCACCGTAGGCTTGGTCACCAGGGGGGAGCCCACCTCGCCGCTGGTCACCACAACGGAGCAGTTGCAGGTTCCCCCGCGCTGCTCCGGGCCGTAGGACGGCAGCCAGGAGACGTTTTTATCTTCAATCATGCCGGCATAGGTAATCAATTGGCCTAGGACCAGAACGCCCTGGCCTCCGAAACCAGCCACTATAATCTCAGCCATATTACTCATCCTCCTCTGCCGTGATGTCTTTGTACACGCCAAGGGGATAATAGGGAATCATGTTCTCCTCCAGCCACTTCATGGCATTCACGGGGGTCATACCCCAGTTAACGGAACAAGTGGAGAGCACTTCCACCAAAGCAAAGCCCTTTTTCTGCTGCTGCATCTCAAAGGCTTTCTTGATAGCCCGGCCCGCCTGTAGGATGTGACGGGGAGTGTGGCTGGATACCCTGGCCAGATAGGCAGGCCCTTCCAGGGTGGCCAAAAGCTCGCAGATGCGAATCGGATGACCGGTCTCGCTGGCGCTGCGGCCCCTAGGTGAGGTGGCAGTAACTTGCCCGATGAGGGTAGTTGGGGCCATCTGGCCGCTGGTCATGCCGTAGATGGCGTTGTTGATGAAAATGACGGTGATGTTCTCTCCCCGGGCTGCGGCGTGGACTATTTCCGCCATGCCGATGGAAGCTAGATCGCCATCTCCCTGGTAGGTGAAGACGATCCGGTCTTCGGGAAGCACCCGCTTGATGCCGGTGGCCACCGCGGGTGCACGTCCATGGGCAGCCTGCTGCATGTCGCAGTTGAAGTAATCGTAAGCAAAGACGGAACAGCCCACACTGGCGATGCCGATGGTCTGCTCGCGAATCCCCAAAGCATCAATGGCTTCAGCCACCAGACGGTGGATAATCCCATGGGTGCAACCTGGACAGTAGTGCAGCTGGGCATCGGTCATGGCTTCCGGTTTCTGAAAGACTGTTTTCACTGGCTGACCCTCCCTTCCGCTAGCTCACGAATCTTGGCCAAGACTTCCTCAGGGGTGGGCACCATGCCGCCCAGGCGCCTGCAGAGGTAAACGGGGCTCTGTCCTTCCACAGCTAGGCGCACATCTTCGATCATCTGGCCTGCACTCATCTCCACCGCTAAGAATTTCTTCTCCGGTCCAGCCAGGTCCTTAAGTCTCCGTTCCGGGAAGGGGAAGAGAGTTATGGGCCTGAACAAGCCCACCTTTATTCCTTCCTGCCTGGCCTGCTCCATGGCGGAACGGGCAATGCGGGCCGATGTCCCGTAGCCCACCAAGATGATCTCCGCATCTTCCGTCCCTTCTTCCTGCCAGCGCACCTCTTCCTCCTTGATCCGCTCGTACTTCTCCAAGAGCCTTTCAACTTTCTTTTCCAGCGATTCAGCAATGATATCTAAGGTGTTGACTACATTGGGCTTGCGGTTCACCGCTCCCGTTGTTGCCCACGGTTTCTCCACCTGCAGGGGCTCAAAGGTGTCCGGGAAATCCACAGGCTCCATCATCTGGCCCAAAATCCCATCACTGAGGATCATGACCGGATTCCGCCATTTATCCGCTAGATCAAAGCCCAGAGCTGTAAGATCGGCCATTTCCTGTACGCTGCCTGGTGCCAGCACGATCAGCCGATAGTCGCCGTGTCCCCCGCCCTTCACCGCCTGGAAATAATCACCTTGGCTGGGCTGGATGCCGCCGAGGCCCGGCCCGCAGCGCACCACGTTCACAATCACGCAGGGTAGCTCCGCCGCAGCGATGTAAGAAATCCCTTCCTGCTTCAGGCTGATGCCGGGGCTGGAAGATGAAGTCATGACGCGGGCACCTGCGCCGGCAGCACCGTAGACCATGTTGATGGCGGACACTTCGCTTTCTGCCTGCAGGTATACCCCTCCCCGCAGGGGCAGTTGATCTGCCATGTAGCCAGGTATCTCGTTCTGGGGTGTGATGGGATAACCGAAAAAGGCTTTGCAGCCTGCCCGAATGGCAGCCTCGGCCAGCGCCTCATTGCCTTTCATTAACACTTTGGCCACGGGATCACTTCCTTTCAGGAATCTCACGTTTGATAGTCAGCACTAGATCAGGACATATGACACCACAGAGAGTACACCCTGTGCACTTCTCAGGTTGATAGACCTCCACAGGGTGATAGCCCCTGGAATTGATGGATTTGCTCAAGCGCAGCACCTCATGGGGACAGGCGGTTACGCACAAGCTGCAGGCTTTGCAGCGCTCTTCGTTGACAAGAACTTGACCGCGCACCGAATCACCTCCTTCCACGGATGTTCAAAGGGCATTGAAATAGCGGATTAGGA
The DNA here is from genome assembly GCA_900018335.1 of uncultured Clostridia bacterium. GTDB lineage: Bacteria > Bacillota > Limnochordia > Darwinibacteriales > Darwinibacteriaceae > DTU010. Next base: position 4,916 of record FIZK01000030.1, read on the forward strand.
TTTGTTGGGCGCATATTCTTTGGCACTTGCTTCTCCAAGGAGAACCTGCAGAGCTCCCAAGGCTAAGGCCTCCAGTTCGTTCTCACCAGGAAGGACCAGCAGTGGAGCAATAAACTCAACCCTGGGCCGAATCTCCTCAACCAGCTCAGGCGAGTGGGCCAGTCCGCCAGTGAGGACGATCTGGTCGACTATACCGCAGAGAACCGTACTGATCCTCCCGATTTCCTTAGCGATCTGATAAGCCATGGCCTGGAAGTAGAATTGGGCCTGCTCATCGCCTTGCTGCATGCGGGCTACGATCTCCCTGCTGTCATTGGTGCCTAGATGGGCCACCAAGCCCGAACGCCCCACGAACTCTTTCATCAGTTCAACCTTGGTACAGCCGTGCTCAAAAAAGTAATTCACCAATGCATGCGTGGGCAGCGAACCCACTCGTTCAGGGGAAAAGGGCCCTTCCCCCGAAAGGGCGTTGTTCACATCCACCACCCTGCCCTTCCTGTGGGCTCCCACAGAAATGCCGCCTCCTAGATGGGCCACAATGAGGTTGAGCTCCTCGTAAGGCTTCCCCAGCAGGGCGGCTGCCTTTCTGCCGTTGGCCCGCTGGTTCAGGGCGTGGAAGATGGAGATACGCTCCAGGCTTGGGTGGCCGCTGATCCTGGCCACGGGTTCTAGTTCATCCACCACCACCGGGTCCACAATAAAGCCGGGAATGCTCAGACGCTTGCTCAAATCATAGGCGATGAGGCCGGCGAGGTTGGAGGCGTGTTTGCCATAGCGCCCCTGGGCCATGTCCTGCACCATCAGCTCATTGATGCGGTAAGTACCTCCCGGTATGGGGGCCAGCAGGCCGCCTCGGGCCACGATGGCCGTCAGCGAGCTCAGCTCAACCCCTTCCGCCTCCAGCCATTCCACGATGACTCGCTCGCGGAACTCCTTTTGATCCACGATGTCGGAAAAGCGAGCCAGATCCTGGTTGGAATGGTGCAGGCTGGTGGTGCGGATTTGAACCTCGTTGCGGTAGATGGCAAGTTTAGTGCTTGTGGAACCGGGATTGACTACTAGAATCAAATGCTCCATATTTCTCCTCCCTAGTGGGTCTCCAGGGCCAGGCAGGCCACCGCGATGGAGTTGAGTTTGGAAGCGCTGCTGTCCGCCCGCGAGGTGAGGACAATGGGGCATTTAGCGCCCGTAATCACCCCGGCCACGGAAAACCCGCCCACATAGACCATGGATTTGTAGAGGATGTTGCCTGCGGTGATCTCGGGAACCAGGAAGATATCTGCCTGGCCGGCCACGGGACTATTGATGTCCTTCTGCGCCGCCGCTTCCTTGGAATAGGCGTTGTCGAAGGCCAGGGGTCCGTCTACGATGGCAGGTTTGGAAAACTGCTTGCGGTATCCCATAAGGGTCAAAGCCGCCGCATCTAGGGTGTCCTGCATCTGGGGGTTCACCGTTTCCACCGAGGCCAGTACAGCCACCTTGGGATTGGCCAGGCCGATGGACCAGGCAAACTGAATGGCATTATCCAGAATCTGGGCCTTTTGCGTGAGATCGGGCTTGATGTTCATGGCCGCATCGGTGAGCAAAACCAGCCGTTTAGTGGGCAGTTCCACAATGGTGATGTGACTGAGCAGTGTTGCCTGGCGGATTCCCGTTTCCTTGTTGACCACGGCTCTAAGGATGACACTGGTATTGAGGTGGCCCTTCATAAGTACGTGGCCGCGACCTTCTCGGATGAGGCGCACGGCCTCCGCGGCTCCTTCCGCCGGATCTGAGGCCGCGTGGAGAGTAAAGCCCGCGAGATCGATGTGGCCCTGTTCCGCAGTTTTCCGTACTTGGTCTGGAGGCCCAGTTACGATCACTTCTCCTAGGAAACCTTCGTCCAGGGCCTGGCGGCACGCCTCCAGCACTCCCCCGTCCACGCCCCAGGCTAAGATTAGATTTTTGGCAGAACGGCCCTGCAAGCCTTTCCTCAGCTGAGCAAATCCCATGATCAACACTCCTTCAGCTTAGATTGACAATGGGTTCTTTGGCCAGGATCCTCCCGGCACCTGCCAACAAAGCAGCCAATCCCTGGTTGCCAGGAACCGCGGAAATTGGTGCCATAAAAGCCACTCGCCTCCGAAGCTCTACCATAAACGGCTCTACCTTGGCCAGTTCACCCCCGCAGATGATGGCATCCACCTGCCCGGCCAGGACCGCGGCCAAGGCGCCGATTTCCTTGGCGACTTGGTAAACCAGGGCGTCCCTCACCAAAGCCGCCTGCTCACCCTGGGCGGTCAACAGATCGGCCAGGCGTTCCAGGCCCAGATAGCCGCGGAGACCCCCTTCCACACTGAGCGTCTTCAAAACCTCTTGGCGCTGGGGATGGGAGCTGCAGAGTTCCAAAACACCATCAAAGGGCAGTCCCCCGCTGTGGTAGAGGGCAAAGGGTCCCTCATCGGCGCTGGAAAGGCAGTCCACCACCTTTGTTCCCACCACCGCACCCAGCTGGTGCACCTCATCAAGGTGAGCAACAATGAAGCGCCCTTCGCTGTGCCGAAGATCGCGCTTAGCAGCTTCCTGGCGAGCCAGGTATTTGAAGAGGAAATGGTCTGCAGAACAAGTACGCTGGATCGCGGGCGTACCAGTGACGCGTGCGTGGGGATGGCATTCGCCGCGGCTGGCAGGATCAATGAGGTAAATGGGAGTGGAAAGATGACTGGCCAGCACGGTGCACAACTCTCGCCCACCCCACTCGGGTTCCAGTGCCGAATCCGTGTCGAGACGATAGATCCCGCTGGGCAGGTCCCCTTTGAGAACGCCGCTGGTGACAATGAACTCCAGATTTTCCCTTGCAACTCCGGCGGCTTCCAGCCATGGGAGTACTTGTTCCGAAACCGCGGACTCAAAATCGCTGGATGGGAGTGGAAAACTCGTGGCTGCGGAAACCTCCATGCCTCCCACACCCACGTGCAGGGTCCTACCGTGCAGGTAGACAGCCAGAACCGCCATAGGCATACCCCTTTTCTGTTAAGAAAAATGAAAAAGCAGGTGGTTCTTTCTACCTGCTTTATTACGATACTATTAATTTCTTTCTATATTAGCCCTCGATTTCCTTCTCTTCGGCGAGTGCTTCTTTGCGTGAGAGATTAATTCTTCCCTGGCGGTCGATCTCCACCACTTTCACCAGGACTTCATCGCCCACATTGAGCACGTCTTCCACCTTGCGCACCCGGCGGTTTTCCAACTGGGAAATGTGCACCAAACCTTCTTTGCCCGGGAGGATCTCCACGAAGGCACCGAAGTTCATGATCCGTTTCACCACTCCCAGATAGGTTTCGCCCACTTCCACATCCTTCACATAGCGCTCGATGAGCTTCTGGGCCTTGGCGCCGCCTTCTTCATCGGTTGAGGCGATATAGACGCGGCCATCATCTTCGATGTCGATCTCCACGCCTGTTTTGGCAATGATGTCCCGGATAATCTTGCCGCCTGGTCCAATCACATCGCGGATCTTGTCCACGGGAATCTCCATGGTGATAATGCGCGGCGCGTAGCGGGACAGCTCGGGACGGGGTTTGGCGATGCATTCACGCATCTTATCCAAGATGAACAGGCGTCCTTTCAGTGCCTGCTCCAGGGCTTCAGCCATGATTCCCTGGGTGACACCGCTGATCTTAATGTCCATCTGGAGCGCGGTGATGCCCTTAGCAGTGCCGGCCACCTTGAAGTCCATATCTCCCAGTGCGTCCTCTAAGCCTTGAATATCCGTGAGAATGGTATACTTACCGTCCACCATGACCAAACCCATGGCGATGCCTGCCACCGGCCTTTTGATGGGCACGCCGGCATCCATGAGTGCCAGGGTGCTGCCGCAAACACTGGCCATGGACGAGGAACCGTTGGACTCCAGTACTTCCGAAACTAGGCGCAGCGTATAGGGGAACTCCTCTTCCTTGGGGATCACTGGGAGCAAGGCACGTTCTGCCAAAGCGCCGTGACCGATTTCCCTCCGGCCGGGTCCGCGTATGGGCCGTACCTCACCTACGCTGTAAGATGGGAAGTTGTAATGGTGGATATAGCGTTTGCTCTCTTCATCCGTAAGGCTGTCCAGGAGCTGTTCATCGGACTTCAGTCCCAAGGTGACGGACGTCAAAACCTGGGTCTGACCCCTGGTGAACAATCCACTGCCGTGCGCCCTGGGAAGCAGTCCCACTTGGCAGCTTATGGGGCGAATCTCATGGGGCTTGCGTCCATCCGGCCTCAACTTGTCTTGGGTAATGGCCCGGCGCACTTCTTCCTTAAGTACGGCGTCGAAGACGGCATCGATGAACTTGCTCTGTTCTTCGTACTGCTCTTCTCCGAACTGTTCCTGGTAGGCTTCGTGGGCACCGGACTGCACTTCATCCAGGAGCCTTTCCCTTTCCAGCTTCTCGCTGGCTCTAAGCGCCTGAACCAGATCTTCATAGACGTGCTCCCGTACCCAGCGATCCAGATCCACTTCCGGCTGGAAAACGGGGACTTCTGCCTTTTCCTTGCCAATCTGCTCCCGGATCTCTTCCTGCAGAGCGCAGAGCTCCTTGATGGCCTCATGCCCAAAGGCGATGGCATCCAAGACTACCTGCTCTGACACTTCATTGGCAGCAGCTTCCACCATGGTGACGGCGTCTTTGGTGCCGGCAATGGTGATCTCCAGATCCGATTCGGCCTGCTCCGCCAGGGTGGGATTGAGCACAAACATTCCATCGATGTAGCCCACTTTAACTGCACCCACGGGGCCCGCAAAGGGGATGTTAGACACGGTGAGCGCGGCACTGGCTCCGATCAAACCGGCGATGGTTGGTGAGTTGCTCTTGTCCACGGACATTACCGTGACGACGATCTGCACATCATTGCGGAATCCTTCCGGAAAGAGGGGCCGCAGTGGGCGATCGATCATGCGCGCAGACAAGATGGCCTCTTCGCTGGGACGCCCTTCTCTCCTTCCCCAGCCGCCGGGAATCCTGCCCACGGCATACTGGCGTTCTTCATAGTCAACTAACAGCGGGAAAAAGTCGATCCCCGTCCTGGGTTCCTTGCTCATGGTGGCGGTAACCAGGACCACGGTCTCTCCGTAGCGGACTAGGACAGATCCATTGGCCTGTTTGGCAACGCCACCAAATTCCAGGGTCAGGGGTCTACCGGCTAGTTCCCTTGTAAACTCAACCTGCATATTCTAACCTCCATTTTTCATTGATCACTACAACTAGTATTTCCTGCGCGATCCAAAAAAGAGCGGGCGAAGTTACCCGCTCGTCTTTTATCGACGCAAACCCAGTTCCTCAATAAGATTACGGTAACGCTGAATGTCTTTTTTCATGAGATAGTTCAAAAGACCACGTCTCTGCCCGATCATCTTATAGAGGCCTCTTCTCGAATGATGGTCGTTCTTGTGAACTTTCAGGTGCTCAGTTAGCTCTTGAATCCTGTGAGTCAGGATGGCCACCTGAACTTCCGGGGAACCTGTATCACCCTCGTGACGGCTGAATTTCTTGATAATTTCGGCCTTAACCTCTTGAGAAAGCACCAAATCACCTCCAAAATCTGTATCATGCCACTTCCCAAGAACAACGCCGGAGGTACGCTGTTCCTAGCAAAGGGCTGTATTTGAGCTCTGGGCCTATGCCCTCGGCACATTACTATTTTAGCACAACTCGTGCATCTTGTAAACGAAAATGGAGCAGCAGCTGCCTGGCTTTCTGCACATCCAAACTGATCTGGTCCTGGAGAGCCTCCGGGTTGGGGTAGCGGATGATATCCCGCATCCTCTGCAGGAACTGAATCTCTAGGCTCTCGCCGTAGAGGTCGGCTTCAAAATCAAGCAGATAAACCTCCACGGTCTGCAGCTTTCCAGCAAAGGTGGGATTGCGGCCGATGGAAGTGACGGCAGGAACACCCAGGCCCCCTGGGAGAACACACCAGGTCAAGTACACCCCTTCTCCCGGAAGCACCAGGAGAGGGTCGATTTGCAGGTTGGCAGTGGGAAAGCCAAGTTTTCTCCCGCGTCCTTGACCCCGCACCACCTTGCCCTGGTAATCGGGGAAACGGCCCAGGTACTCCGCGGCCTGTTCCACCCGTCCTTCCTCTAATAACCTGCGGATTGTGGTGCTGCTCACCAGCTCGCCGGTGGCGGCATGTACCGAAGACACTACTGTCAGCTCAAATCCGTGCCGCCGGGCCTGTTCCTTGAGGAAATCCACATCGCCGGCGCGGCCTCGACCGAAGCGGTAATTGAAGCCGCAGATTATGTGCTCCGCCTTGAGCTGGTCCAGGAGAATCTGGCCCACAAACTCCTGGGCTTCCAGGGCGGCAATTTCTGGCCCAAAGGGGAGCCAGGTCACCTCCTGGATTCCGCAGGACTGAATGAGCTTAACGCGAGCAGGGAAGGAGCTGATCAGGCGAAACTGCCCCCGGAAGTATTGTTCAGGCGGATAATCAAAGGTAAAGACGGCACTGGTGCCCCCCCTTGGCCTGAGGGCAGCTGCCGTCTCCAGCAGTTTTTGATGTCCCCTGTGGACTCCATCAAAGGTCCCCAAGGCGACGCTGCGGGCTGAAGCATTAGTTCGATTAATCCAGTTTAGTTCCATGCGCTGCACCTATTCCATGAAGACTCTAAACGGTTGGCAGACCAACTGATCTGTCCGCCGGATTTCTGCCAGGGCGAGCATCTCGCCATCCACACTGAGGAGCACCACATCATCGCCCACCGTCAAGGCGCTGGGAACGTCCAAAAGATGCTCGGGCAGGATGAACTGGCCATTTTTGATCCGCTCTTCCACCAGGGGATGCACCTTAACCTGGGTCCAGCCGGGCAGAGCGGTTTGCATGGGCAGTAAAAACTCCAAGTTCCCCTGCGCCGCCAGCGCGGTGATCTCTTCCAGGGTGTGGGCGTCCGCGCTGCGGAAGGGGCCGCTGCTCACCCTGGTGAGAAAAGACATGTGAGCGCCCACGCCCAGCTTCTCGCCGATATCGTGGCAGAGGGTGCGGATGTAGGTCCCTTTGGAGCAGGAGATTCTGAGCAGGACGCGGGTCCCAAAGCCCAGGGTTTCCTGTTCGTGCCAGATGGCCATGATATTGATGGAATGGATCTGAACCTGCCTGGGTTTGCGGGGAACGGAAAGGCCCTGGCGCTCTAGCTCATAGAGCCGCTTGCCCCCCACCCGTACCGCGGAGGCCATGGGGGGCGTCTGCCAAATGGACCCACGAAAGGAAGCCAGCGCCTCGGCCAACTCCTTGGGAGATACGGAAAAGCGGGTGTTTATGCTCTGGGTCTCGCCGCTGGCATCCTGAGTGTTGGTGGCGATCCCCAGCGTAAGCTCTGCCACGTAGGTCTTGTCATAATCAGTGAGATAATTGGACAGGCGTGTGGCCCTGCCCACAAGGATAGGCAGCACTCCGCTGGCACCTGGATCCAGTGTCCCCCCGTGGCCGATTCTCTTCATCTTGAGCAGCCGGCGGAGAAACCCCACCACCTGATGGGAACTCATGCCAGGAGGTTTTAGGACATTAACTATCCCGTTCATGTAGCTCACCTGTCTGCAAGTAACGCTGGGCTGTGCTGGTCACCTCTGCAACGATCTCCTGGAAGTCACCGCTCAGGGTGGCCCCTGAAGCCAGTTTGTGGCCTCCTCCTCCGAAGTGACGCGCCAGGCTGCCCACATCCACCTCGTTGGCCCTTAAGCCCAGCCTGATCAGCCCCGGGCTCACTTCCCGGAAGACCATGGCGATTTCAGCGCTGTCCAGCATCCGGGCAAAGGAGACCAAGTGATCAGTCATCTCAGGATCCACGCCGTAACGCAGGAAGTCTTTGTAGCGCACCGCCATCCAGACAATTCTGCCGTCCTGGGCAGTCTGCATGTTGCTGAGGGCAAACCCCAAAAGCTGCAGGAACCCCAGGGGCTGTTTGGAGAAAATCTCCCGGGCGATGCGCGCTGGGTCCACCCCGTAGCCCAGCAGTTCGCCGGCAATGCGCAGCACTTCGCCGTTGGTGTTGGCGTGGCGAAAGCCTCCCGTATCACCGACAATTCCGGCGTAGATAACCGAGGCGATCTCTTGGTCAAAGGGGACATCCAGCATGCGCAGGATGCGGTAGACGATCACGCTGGTGGCGGCTTCTGACGGTTCAACATAGACCAGATCCCCCACTCCGCGGCCGCGCTGATGATGGTCGATGTTCACCAACTCTTTGGCCTGGAGAACTCCGCCAGCGATGCCGCCTGTGCGCTGCGGTTCGCAGTCTACCACGATTACGCAGCTGTCACCCGGTGTAAACTCTTCTCCTTGAAACTCAATCTTGTCCAAGCCCGGCCAGGTCAGATAGGGGGGCAGAGGGTCGGCACTGACCAGGCGGCAGTGTTTGCCCAGCTTAGTCAGGCCAAAGTAAAGGCCGAGCATTGAACCCAGGCTGTCTGGATCGGGGCCCTCATGGCCCACAATGATGAAGTCATTTCTGTCCTTGAGATACTGCACAATCTCGTTAAGGCTATTCATTGCTACTTTCATCTTCCTTTGATGTCTGCAGCGATTTGAGCAGGGCATCCATCCTGGCGCCCTGTTCCAGGGACGGGTCGAAGAGGAAGACGATTTCCGGAGTATGCCTCACCCGCAGGCGCTTGGCCAGCTCAGAACGGACAAACCCCTTGGCCCGCTCCAGTCCCTCCAGAGTCCGCTCCCGCTCTTCTTCACCACCCAGCTGGCTGAAATAGACCTTGGCTACAGCTAGATCCCGCGACACTTCCACGTCGGTAATGCTGATCATGCCTAAACGGGGATCCTTGACTTCCATGGCCAGGATGCTGCTTACTTCACGCTTGATTTCTTGGGCTAATCTACCCAGCCTTTCTGTCATCTATCCGTCACCGTCCTAAAGACTACGTTCCACCTTCACCATGATGAAGGCTTCCAGTACGTCGCCTTCCTTAATGTCATTGAAGCGTTCTAGGCCAATTCCGCATTCGTAGCCGTGGGCTACCTCCCGCACATCGTCCTTAAAGCGCCTTAGGGAAGCGATCTTCCCTTCGTGCACAATGACGTTGTCACGCAGTACGCGCACTTCTGCGGCGCGGGTGATCTTCCCATCCAGCACATAACAGCCAGCCACGACGCCTCCAGGAACCTTGAAAGTCTGGCGCACTTCGGCTCTGCCCAGCACCTCTTCCTTGAACTCTGGATCCAAGAGCCCCTCCATGGCAGCCTTCACATCATCCAGCAGGTTGTAGATGACTCGGTAGACGCGGATGTCCACTCCATCACGCTCCGCAGCCTTACGGGCGTTGGGTTCAGGCCGCACGTTGAAGCCGATAATCACTGCATTGGATGCAGTGGCCAGCAGAACGTCTGATTCGGAAATGGCACCAACGGCTTGGTGAATCACATTCACCCGCACTTCGTCTGTGGACAGCTTCTCCAAGGCCGATCGCACCGCTTCCGCAGAACCCTGTACATCGGCTTTGATCACCAGGTTCAGCTCTTTCACTTCGCCTTCCTGGATCTTGCGGTACAGATCATCAAGGGTAACCCTAGTGGTTCTGCTCAGCTCCTTTTCCCGCTGCTTCTGCTGCTGAATGCCGGCTACCTGACGAGCAGTCTGCTCGTCTTTCACTACCACAAAAGCATCCCCGGCCTGGGGCACATCGGAAATGCCCAAAACCTCAACGGGAGTGGAAGGAGTGGCTTCCTTGATCTGCTCACCCTGATCATTGATGAGAGCCCTGACTCTTCCGCAGTAGTTGCCCACCACAAAGGCGTCGCCCACCCGGAGCGTGCCTTGGGAAATGAGTACGGTGGCAACTGGCCCCCTACCGCGATCCAGTTTCGCATCGATTACGGTGCCGCGCGCTGGGCAATCGGGGTCTGCTTTTACGTCTTCAACTTCCGCAACTAAGAGGATCATTTCCAAAAGGTCTTCAATACCTTCGCCGCGCAGGGCAGAGATGGGTACGGCGATGGTGTCTCCTCCCCATTCTTCAACCACCAGTCCGTGTTCTGTCAACTCCTGCTTCACCCGATCGGGGTTGGCTGCGGCCAGGTCCATCTTGTTGATGGCCACGATGATGGGCACTTCTGCAGCTTTGGCATGGTTGATGGCTTCCACTGTTTGGGGCATAACCCCGTCGTTGGCAGCCACCACTAATACTGCGATATCCGTCACTCTGGCGCCACGGGCCCGAATGGCTGTAAAGGCTTCGTGGCCCGGGGTATCCAAGAAGGTGATCAGTTTTCCGTTGTATTCGATCTGATACGCCCCTATATGCTGGGTGATCCCCCCCGCCTCAGTGGCGGTTACTTTAGTCTCGCGAATAGAGTCCAGCAGCGTTGTCTTGCCGTGATCGACGTGTCCCATAATGGTGACCACCGGGGGTCTGGGCACCAGTCTGGCGGGATCCTGTTCCACTGGGGCAAAGATCTCTTCGGCTAGATCTAGCTCGGGCTCAGCTTCAACTCCAAAACGCTGAGCAATAGCTGCGGCGGTGTCATAATCCACGGTTTGAGTGAGGGAAGCCATGACGCCGATCTTCATCAGCTGCCTGACCACATTAGTGCCAGGTACTCCTATCTTCTGAGCCAGCTCATTCACTGATACGCTTTCGCCCAGCGTGATCCGTTTGGGCTTTTTCTCGGCGGCAGGCCGCTCCTGTGCTTCCGCCCGCTTGGGGCCGCGCTTCTTTTTGCGCAGCTTGGGAGCTTCTTCAGGCTCTTCCTCTTCCTTGAAGGTACGCCGCTTTTTCTTGACCACCTTGGTTTCTTCCAGCTCAAGGGGCTCTTCTTCCGTTTCTGGGGCAAAGTGCTCCCTGAGCATATTGGCGATATCTTCGTCGATGGAGCTCATATGATTTGTCACATCTGCTCCCAGGTCGTTGAGGAAATCCACCACGTCTTTGCTCTTCAAATCGAGTTCCTTTGCCAGCTCATAGATCCTTATTTTATTCACCATCGGCATCACTCCTATCATTCTCCTGCACTGACTCTCTCACGTTTTCCCCGATCACCTTAGCAAAATTGCGGTCCGCTATTCCCACCACTGCCCGGGGGGCTTTGCCCATGGCTTGACCCAAGAGGGCTTTGGTACCCGCGAACACGGCGGGAACATGATAGTTGCGAGCCAGTGCGCTGAATTTGCGGCGAGTGTTCTGGGAGGCATCACGGGCAATGATCATGAGCAGCACTCTGCCCCGCCTCACTGCGCCTTCCACTGCATCTTCCCCCGACACAGCCTTACCGGCCCGAGTGGCTAAGCCCAGATAGCTGTAGAATTTATCTTCATTATTATTCCTGCTGTTCATGGAGCACCCGCTTTAAGTTCTCCAAGAGCTGTTCTGGAATGGAAGTCTCCAAGGCTCTCTGGATCTGCCGACCCTTCACAGCGTTTTCCAAGCAGCGTTCCTGGGGATGGATGTACACCCCGCGTCCCGGGCTCTTGCCAACTAAATCAAGGGTCACTTCGCCCTCGGGACTGCGCACCACGCGAATTAGCTCCCGCTTGGGCGCAGCCGTGCGGCAGCCCACACAGGTGCGCATGGGGACGTGTTTTTTGCGCATGTCCTACCACCTACTTCTCTTTTTCAAAGTCAAAGTCGATGGAAATCAGCTGTGACAAGTCTGTGATAACTTTTTCCTTCTTCTTTTTCGGCTTTGCAGTTTCCTGCTTTTCTTGGGGAGTGGCCGGCGTGGGAGCCGCTTCTATGGCTCCAAAACGTTCCTGCCAGCTCTTCCGTTTGGTTATATTAGTCAGACTAGCCAGGTCTTGTTCACTGATGGGCTGCACAGCGGGGGCCTTGGGTTCCTCTTTCACTGCCGGTTCTGGCATTTCTTCAGCTTCTTCGGGTTCAGCTTCCACGATAACCTCGACTTCAACTTCCTCGGCGTCCATGAGATCAGGCTCAAGCTCAAGTTCTGCCTCTTCGAGCTCCAAGCCCTCTTCCGGCAGCTCTGGTTCTCTGATGAACTGTTCATACAAGCCGAGCTCATCTGCTTGCGTTTCGCTCTTGATGTCGATCCTCCAGCCCGTGAGGCGCGCGGCAAGGCGGGCATTCTGCCCTTCTTTGCCGATGGCCAGAGAGAGTTGATCATCGGGAACCACTGTATGAGCCACCTTTTCATCCTCATCGGTAACCACATAAAGCACCTTCGCGGGGCTGAGGGCGTTTTTCACGAACTCGCTCAGATCCCGTTCCCACTGCACAATGTCGATCCTTTCATTGCCCAGTTCGGCAACTACCGCCTGCACCCTGTTGCCCCGGGCGCCGACACAGGCACCAACTGGATCCACATCCGGGTCGCGGCTGTACACAGCCACCTTGGAGCGGTTGCCCGCCTCCCGGGCCACGGACTTGATTTCCACTTCCCCGCTCTGAATCTCGGGCACTTCCAGTTCAAACAGGGCCCGCAGCAGCCCCGGATGCGTTCTGGATAAGAAGATTTGGGGTCCTTTGCTGGTCTGCCGTACTTCGTTGATGTAAAAGCGCAGTTTCATGTGGGGGCGGTAGACCTCACCTGGGATCATCTCGCTGGCAGGCAGCACCGCTTCCACGTCGCCTAAATCCACCAGAGCCTGGCGCTGATCAGCTCGCTGCACGGTGCCTAGGACCACATCGCCTTCTCGGTTGGAGTATATATCATAAACGATGGAACGTTCTGCTTCCCGGATTTTTTGAATTACTACCTGTTTGGCGGTCTGGGCAGCAATCCGGCCGAAATCCGCTGGGGTCACCTCCCGCTCCACCACATCGCCAAGTTCGTAGTTGACATCCAGCTCCCGCGCTTCTTCCAGCGAGATCTCAACCGTTTCATCCTCCACCTCGTCCACCACCACTCGGCGGGAGTAGACGCGAATGTCCCCGGTATGCTGGTTGAACTCCACGCGCACACTGGAGGAGGAACTGGCTCCGTAGTTCTTTTTGTACGCGGAGACTATGGCGGTCTCAATTGCGTCCAAAAGGAGCTCCTTGGAAATGCCCCTCTCCTTTTCCAGTTCAGTCAATGCACCAATCAATTCCAAATTCATCCCTGTTGGCCTCCCGTTTTAGAGCTCCAAAGCCAGGTTAGCCTTGGAAATCAGCTCTAGGGGGATTTCTATGGTTTCCCCTTCCCATTCTAAAACAACATTGTCTCCCTTGAGTCCCATCAAGATGGCCTCGAAGCGCTTGCGCCCATGGATGGCGCTGTAAGTACGGATCTGCACCTTGCGCCCCGCGAACCGCTCATAATCGGAGGACTTCTTTAGGGGCCGCTCCAATCCCGGAGAAGAGACTTCTAAGAAATAGGGTCCTGGAATGGGATCTGCTGCATCGAGCTTCACGTCCAGAGCTTCGCTCACCTGCCGACAGTCGTCTAGATCCACCCCACCAGGTTTGTCTATGAACACCCGGAGAATCCAGCCGCTGGATTCCTTCACATACTCCACATCCACTAACTCCAGCTCTGTCCCTTCCACAATCTCCTGGGTCCAATCAGTGACCAGCTTCTCGATATGTACACGACTCAAAGCGCATATCGCCCCCTTTTTGCACATTATGCCCGCTTTCTGTACCCATACGTCAAAAGAGTGGGCTGATCTCCCACTCTCCCGGCAACTCATCAGTTTACAGTCGCATTATAACACAAGAACTAAAAAAGTGTCAATTGATTCGTTTCGGGCAGGCCTTCCAGACACCCGTGGAGGCGCATGGCCTCGATGACTGACTTGGTAATACCTGCCCTGGTTCGCAGATCTTCGATGGAGATGAACTCCCCTTCTGCCCTGGCCTGCACAATGCTGTTGGCCGCGCTTGCCCCCACTCCCTGGAGCGAGGCAAAGGGCGCGCGCAGGGCGGAACCCTCTATCCGGAAAACCCGGGCCTCAGATTTGTAGAGATCCACGGGCAGGAAACTGACTCCCCTCACCATGGCCTCCAGAATGATCTCCAGCAGCGTGACCAGACTCCGCTCTTTGGGTGTAGCCTCATAGGCCTTGTTGGTGATCCGGGCCAGTTCAGCTCGGACTGCCTGTTCACCGCCTTTGACCAGCTGGGCATCGAAATCTCCAGCCTGGAGGGAAAAGAGGGCGGCGTAGAAGGCCAGGGGATGATGAACCTTAAAATAGGCGATGCGGAAGGCCATCATCACATACGCCACCGCGTGGGCCTTCGGGAACATATAGCTGATCTTGTTGCAGGAGTCGATATACCACTGGGGGACGTCGTACTGTTTCAGCAGATCTTCATCCGCTTCCGTGAGCCCCCTCCCCTTGCGCACCTGTTCCATGATGCGGAAGGCGTGCTGGGACTCCACCCCTTTGAGCATGAGGTAGGACATGATGTCGTCCCTGGTGGCGATAACGTTGCCGATATCCGTGATCCCGGCCTTGATCAGCTCCTGGGCGTTGTTGGTCCACACGTTGGTGCCGTGGGAAAGTCCGCTGATGCGCACCAGGTCGCTGAATGTCTTGGGTGATGTTTCCTCCAGCATCTGGCGGACGAACCTGGTCCCGAACTCCGGGACTCCTAAGGTGCCCACGGGCGTGCCAATCTGCTCGGGCGTAACCCCCAGACTCTCCGTGGAAGAAAAGATGGACATGGTTGCTGGATCGTTTAGGGGAATCTCCAAGACCGATACCCCAGTGAGATCC
>FIZK01000030.1:19678-30248 GCA_900018335.1 uncultured Clostridia bacterium
GTAAAATCATAGACCTCCATCTGCTCAGGGATAACCACCATCCCCCCTGGGTGCTGCCCTGTGGTGCGGCGTACACCCGAGAGCTTGCTCACCAAGCGGTTTATCTCCGCATTGCGTCTGTTTTCATTGATCTGCTCCAGGTACTTCATGATAAACCCGTATGCCGTCTTGTCGGCGAGGGTGCCAATGGTGCCGGCGCGGAACACCTGTTCACGGCCGAACATCTCCTCCGTGTAACTGTGGATCGCGCCTTGGTACTCGCCGCTGAAGTTGAGATCGATGTCGGGCACCTTATCGCCGTGGAAGCCCATGAACACCTCAAAGGGTATGTCGAACCCGAGCTTGTTCAGGGAAGCTCCGCATTCTGGACACTCACGGTCGGGCAGATCCACCCCTGAACCCACCTCGCCCGCGGTGAAGAACTCACTCCAGTGGCACTGGGGGCACACGTAGTGGGGCGGCAGAGGGTTTACCTCCGTGATCTCGCACATGGTGGCCACCAGCGAAGAACCCACAGACCCGCGGGAGCCCACCAAATACCCGTCGTCCAGGGACTTTTTTACCAGCTTGTGGGCTACTAGGTAGATGGAGGCATACCCATGGTCGATAATGGCCTTCAATTCCCGCTCCAGACGGGCCTGGACCAGTGAGGGCAGAGGAGATCCATAGATTTCCTGCGCCTTGGCGTAGGTCATCCTTTCCAGCTTCTGCTCCGCTTCGGGAAGATGCGGCGGGTAAAACCCAGATGGTACCGGGCTCATATCCTCAACTGCCTCCGCTATCCTGCGTGGGTTCTCCACCACCACTGCGTAGGCTTGGTCCGGGTCCAAATAGGTGAACTCTTGGAGCATCTCTTCTGTGGTGCGGTAATAAAGGGGGGCAGGATGCTCCACATCCCCCATCCCCTTCCCCGCTAGGAGAATGGTGCGCACAAAGCTGTCCTCAGGCCTAAGGAAGTGGACGTCGCCCGTGGCTACCACAGGTTTATTCAACCTCTCGCCCAGTTTAACAATCTGCTGATTGATGCGGATCAGGTCTTCCCTGGAGTGCACGTGGGTTGTGCCGATGAGAAACTCGTTGTTCGCCAAGGGCTGGATCTCCAGATAATCGTAGAAGTCCGCGGTTTTCAAAACGTCGGGGTGCTGGTTCATGACAGCTCGGAAGACTTCCCCTGCTTCGCAGGCCGAACCCACAATCAAGCCCTCGCGGTACTGTTCCAGCAGGGCCCTGGGAATGCGCGGCGTCCTGTAGAAGTAGTCGAGGTGTGAGTGGGAAACCAAGCGATATAGGTTTTTGAGGCCTGTACGGTTTTTGGCCAGCAGTACGATGTGGAAGGGCCGGGCTTTGCTTTCGGGATCGTCGATCAAGTAACCTTCCACCCCGTAGATTACCTTAACGCCGTGCTTCTTGCCAGCCCTGTGGGCGTCCGGAAAGGCCTGCACTACCCCGTGGTCAGTGATGGCCACCGCATCATGGCCCAGGGAAGCAGCGAGCTTCATGAGCTGTTCCACGTCAATGGTTCCATCCAGCCCACTCATTTTGGTGTGCAGATGCAGTTCCACCCTTCTAACCTGGGCGCTATCTTCCAGGCAGGGCGGGGCCTCTGCGGGGGCCAGGCCGTTAACCATGAGCGCGAGCTCATTGTCGTACATCTGAAATTGCAGGTTGCCCCGGACTATGACCCATTTCCCGCGCTTAATGCCCAAATCCATGGGCTCATCCAGGAAAGCCTTGCAGCCAATGGTATCAGTGCCGTCGTACACGTCAAAGGTGACCAAGATCTTGCCCGTCCGCGTAGGGCGCGATTCGAAAGAGACCACTTCCCCCAAGACCACCACATTGTCTTGCGGTTCCTGCAGCTGGGCAATGGGAACGGGGTTGCCAGGTATGGAGCTTTTCAGGAGGCTGCGGCTGCGCCCGTTGGATCGGCCATTGCCGTTGGGGAGAGGCGGCCCGTAGTTGGTGGGCCTTCCGTTGACCTGCTTAATTGCATTCTCCAGATAGACATCTTCTGGTTCGTGTTCTTCCTCCTGCCGCGGCTCTTGGGCAGGGCCTGTCCACTCAAAACGCACCTCAGCCACTTCAGGGTGCAGCTCCTTTACCGCTTGGCTGAGCCTATCCCACAGGGTCTGCTCCCCCTTGGGCTGCCCTTTCAACACAAAGGTCCACATTCTGGCCTCAGGGTCAACTCCAATGCGCTCAATTTCCACTTCCTGAATGAGGGGATCTGAACTTAGGGAAGCCAAAAAGAACTTGTTCTCCGGTTCTATGTAAAAGGAAGTCATCAGTTCACCTCCCCAAAAAAGTCCCCCACAAGACCGCGCGCCCTGGGGGTGCGCAGCCCGCGAGGGGCAGCAAAAAAGGACAAGCTAGATGCGCAAGGAGCGCATTATATCCCAATACATCTTCAATCTCGCGCTCAGGCCCTTAACGAGGCCCCGCTTCTCCTCCTTGAGCACCTGGGAAACGGTGGGCAGGGGCACGCGCACGATTTCCACATCGTGTTTCTCGGCAAAGTGGGTCAGGGCAACTTCCACCCCATAGCCGCTTTGTTCCAGCTTGGGGACTTGGTCAAAGAGATCCTTGCGCACAGCCCTCTGGCCAGAAAGGGATGGTGCGATCTTCTGGGCCAGATCGGTACTGCGCCTGCCCTCGGAAAAAACACCGATGCTCATGGCAGTTCGCCCAGATAGTACCGGCTCGAGGAGCGCTTCAATGTGATCTCGCTGCAGTCCCACCAAGTCTGCGTCCACAAACAGGAGCACTTCACATGCGGTCACATCTGCTCCCGCTCTCATTGCCCCGCCTTTTCCCACGTTTTCTGCCAGCTCAACAACTTTTATCGGGTACTTACTGGCTACCTCCACGGTGTGATCATCAGAGCCGTCGCTGACCACGATGATTTCATCAAGCACCTGGCAATCTAGGAGAGCCTCGATGACTGGTCCGATAGTTTGCTCTTCGTTATAAGCGGGGACAATCGCCGCCACTCTCACTTTACATCTCCGCCCTCCAGGATTCTCTGTATTTCACTGACGACTTGCTCCATCGGCAGGCTGCTTTTCTCCTTGCTCCGGCGGATAGTGATCTCCATTTCGCCTTGCTCCAGTGATTTGGGTCCAATGGTTACCCGGATGGGAAAGCCAATTAGGTCTGCATCTTTAAACTTCACGCCTGGACGTTCATCCCTGTCGTCCAAGACCGTCTCAACCCCGGCCGCGAGCAGATCCGCATAGAGCTTGCGGGCTGCCTCAGCCTGCACGGGATCCTCCATGCTCACCGGCACAATGATCACATGGTAGGGAGCGATGCTCATGGGCCAGATGATGCCGTCTTCATCGTGGTTCTTCTCAATGACCGCGGCCACTGTCCTGCCCACGCCAATACCGTAGCAGCCCATGATTAGCGGCGTTTCTACCCCGTTCTCCTGGAGGAAGGTTGCCCCCATGGCTTCGGAGTACTTGGTTCCCAGTTTAAAGACCTGCCCTACTTCGATGCCCCGCGCTCCCTGCAGCACGTCTTGACAGCGCGGACAGGGGTCACCGGGCTGGGTTTCCCGCAGGTCGGCGAAGCTGGTGACGGTGAAATCACGGTCTAGGTTGGCGTTGAGTAGATGGGCGTCCCGCTTATTGGCCCCCACCACCGCGTTAACCACGTGCTTTACAGCATAGTCTGCATAGAGGGGGACGCTCAGCCCCACAGGTCCAGCAAAACCAACGGGTGCACCTGAGACTTTGTAAATAGTCTCTTCATCCGCCAGCTCCAGAACCTGGCACTTGAGGAATTTGCGCAACTTGATTTCGTTGAGGTTGTGATCGCCGCGCACCATGGCCGCCACCGGTTTTCCGTCGGCAAGATAGATCAAGGTCTTGATGCAGTCCTGCGGCTCTTTGTTCAAAAACGCACATACTTGGGCGATGGTGCTGATCTGGGGAGTGGCCACCTCCTGCAGGGGCTTCTGCTCCGCGGCGGGGGCCGTTTTCTCTTGGTCCACTCCCTCGGCCCGTTCCACATTGGCCGCGTAACCGCACTTGGTGCAGTACAAAATGGCGTCCTCGCCTGCCTCGGCCAGGACCATGAACTCGTGGGTCACATCTCCACCAATGGCCCCCGAGTCTGCTTCCACGGGGCGAGCATCCAGGCCGCAGCGCCGGAAAATCCGCTCGTAGGCGTGGAAGGCCGCCCAATAGCTTTCATCCAGGCCCTCTTCGTCTTTATCAAAGGAATACATATCTTTCATGATGAACTCCCGGCCGCGCATCAAGCCAAAGCGGGGCCTGATCTCATCGCGGTACTTGTTCTGAATCTGGTATAGACGCAGTGGCAGCTGGCGGTAGGAGCGCACCTCAGAGCGGACCAGGGCCGTAATTAGCTCTTCATGGGTTGGCCCCAAACAGAACTCACGGCTGTGACGGTCCTTCAGCCGGAACATCTCATCTCCATAATCATCCCAGCGCCCAGACTCCTGCCACAGCTCCGCAGGCTGCACAATGGGCATGAGCACTTCCTGCCCCATAATGGCGTTCATCTCTTCCCGGATGATCTGCTCCACTTTGCGCACAGCACGCAGACCCAGGGGCAGGAACGAATACATCCCCGAGGCGGATCTGCGCATCAGCCCAGCCCGGAGCATGAGCTGATGACTGACCAATTCAGCTTCAGCAGGCGTTTCGCGCAAAGTCGGCGCGTACAACTGCGACATGAGCATAGCTTATCCCCTATCCTTTTCGAGCAATTTATTAGCTTCAGCCACTAGGGCATCAACTAACTCTTCTTCCCGCACTTTCCGCACAACCTCACCGCGGCGAAAAACCAAGCCCACACCCTTTCCGCCGCAGATACCTAGATCAGCGTGGCGGGCTTCACCGGGACCGTTCACTACACAGCCCATAACCGCGATGGTGATGGGCAGCGGAAAATCACTTAAACGGTTCTCCACTTCCTGCGCTATTCCTTCCAAATTAATCTCCGTTCTTCCGCAGGTGGGGCAAGAGATGAACACTGGGCCGCGCCGGCGCAGGTCTAGGGCGGAAAGAACAGCCCAGCCCACTTTCACTTCTTCTACTGGGTCGGCAGTGAGCGACACCCGCAGCGTATCACCTATACCCCTGGAGAGCAGGGCTCCCAAACCTGCCGCGGACTTGATGGTGCCAAACCATTTGGTGCCCGCTTCGGTGATGCCCAGGTGGAGCGGGTAAGAAACCCTTTCACTCAGCTGCTCATAGGCCTGAAGCGTGAAATCTATATCAGTGGCTTTCACAGAGATCACGATATCATGAAAACCGAGCCTTTCGAAGATGGCCACGTGTTCCAGGGCGCTTTCCACCATGGCAGTTGCCGTCCATCCGTACTTCTCCAACAGATGGCGGGCGATGGAACCGGAGTTAACCCCGATGCGGATGGGCACAGCCCTTTCCTGGGCGGCTCTGACAACTTCACGCACCTTCTTCTCATCCCCGATGTTTCCGGGGTTCAGCCGCAGTTTGTGCACTCCCGCCTCCAAAGCCATGAGGGCAAGGCGGTAGTCAAAATGGATGTCGGCAACTAGCGGAACGCCGCTGTGCTTCACCAAAGTGAAGAGGGCTTCCGCCGCCTTTTCATCGGGGACCGCGACGCGCACGATCTCGCACCCGGCCTCGGCTAGAGCTTGGATTTGCTCCAGCGTGGCCGCGCTGTCCCTCGTATCAGTATTGGTCATGGACTGCACCGATATGGGGGCGCCCCCTCCCAGGGGCACGTCACCAACCCATACCCGGCGGGTAGTCTCGCGCATAGTACAACACTCCATCAGGAAAACAGGCTGAAGCGAGCCAGATCCTTAAATGTGGCAAAGAGCATGAGCATAATCAGGAGAGCCAAACCAATAAACTGCGCGATGCCGCGCGTTTCAGGTGCCAAGGGTTTGCCCCGTATTGCTTCTAAAACGAGAATCAACAGCCAGCCGCCGTCCAAAACGGGCACAGGCAGCAGATTCAGCAGTCCCAAGTTGATGTTCAGGATCACCGCCAAAATGAGCAGCTGCGGTACGCCATGGCGAGCGGTCTCCCCCACGATGTGGACAATACCGATGGGGCCGGAGATTTCCACTTGCTGCTTGCCCGTGATCATGCGGGTAATATCCCCCACGAGCTGAGCAGTGAGCCTCCAGGTCTGCACAGCTGCCGCCCGCACACTAGTGAGGAAGGGGTACCGCGGCTTAGCTTCGCTGATACCGAATCCCAGCCGCCCTTGGCCGCCCACTTCTTGGGGAACGGCCTTGATAGTGTGCAGGCTGCCCTGGCGGCGTACCACGATCTCGATCTCCTGGCCCGCCGCTTGCTGGATTTTGCCTACAACTTGGTCCGCATCTATCACTTCTTCTCCGTTGATGCTGATGAATGTGTCTCCAGGAAGGAGACCGGCTATCTCTGCCGGGGAGTTGGGTTCCACCGTGGTCACCATGGGCGGCACCGTTACCAGCATGAAATAGAGGCTGAACAACAACACGGCTAAGACAAGGTTCATAAACGGCCCCGCGGCTATGGTGCCCAGCCGCACAGGAAGGCTCTTAGCTTGGAAACTCCGGGGATCATCGTCAGCGGGGACATCCTCTGCGTAGTCCACGGGCTCGTCCATACCCGCCATTTTCACAAAGCCGCCTAAGGGAAATACGCGCAAGGAATACTTGGTACCCCGCCACGTGGTGCTGGCCAAGGCCGGGCCGAAGCCCACCGCGAACTCGAAGACGCGGATACCAGACGCCTTGGCCACAAGAAAATGGCCGAGCTCGTGGAAGAGTACAGCCGTTCCGAAAACAACTACAAAGGCAATCAACGTGACCATGCAATCATCCTCTCTGGCCCATGCAGGCCTTGGCCCTGGCACGGGCTGCGGAATCTATTGCTATTATCTCCTCCAGCGCGGGCAATGATTTCCCGGTGAATTCCTCCATCACCGTCCGCACCACTTCAGGTATTTGGGCAAAACTGATCTTGCCCTCCAAAAAGGCGCGAACGGCCTCTTCATTGGCCGCATTGAGGGCTATGGGCTTGGCACCGCCCGCCTGCCCTGCTTCGTAAGCCAGGGCCAAACTGGGAAAACGCTCGTGATCCACTGCGCTAAAGGATAACTGGCCCAAGACTTCCAGGTTTAATGGCTCCACCGGAGAAGTCTGAATGGTGGGATGGGTGAGGGCATATTGGATGGGCAGGCGCATATCAGTTGTGCCCAGCTGAGCTAGGAGAGAACCATCCTTCTGGCGGATCAAGGAATGAACGATGCTTTCCGGATGCACCACCACGTGGATGGCTTCATAGGGGAAATCAAACAGCCAGTGGGCTTCGATCACTTCCAGTCCCTTGTTCATCATGGTGGCTGAGTCAATGCTGATCTTCCCCCCCATGTTCCAGCGGGGATGGGCCAAGGCTTGTTCCACAGTGACGCGGCTCAAATCCCCGGCGTATTCCCGGAAGGGCCCCCCCGAAGCGGTGAGGATGATCTCGGCAATGTCCTCTCGGCTCCTTCCAGAGAAGAGCTGCCACAGGGCACTGTGCTCCGAATCAATGGGCACAATTTGCTCCCGATACTCCATGACCAGATGCCCGCCGATGACCAGGGTCTCTTTATTGGCCAAGGCAACGCGTTTGCCTGCTTTCAGGGCTGCCAGGGCCGGCTTCAG
This sequence comes from uncultured Clostridia bacterium, assembly GCA_900018335.1. Taxonomy (GTDB): domain Bacteria; phylum Bacillota; class Limnochordia; order Darwinibacteriales; family Darwinibacteriaceae; genus DTU010. Next base: position 27,336 of record FIZK01000030.1, read on the forward strand.
GCCTGCCGCCCCTACCACGGCCACCACCACCACATCGCAGCGGGGATGGGTGACCATCTCCTCCAGGGCTTCAGGATCGCTGTACACGGGAAGGGAGAACTCCTGGGCCAGGGCTTGAGCCTGCTCGGGCTGGAGGATGCTGGCAAACTCCGGGCGAAACTCGGCAAGCTGCTTCCTAAGCAGCTCATGATTGGATCCGGCGGCCAAGCCCAGCACTTTGAAATCAGGCAGGGTGCGGATTACATCCAGCGTTTGGGTTCCAATGGAACCGGTGGAACCAAGGATAACTACGTTAGGCATGACTAAACCCTTTCTGGCGCCAATAGGCTTTGAAAAAGACAAGTATAATGGGCCCAACCACAGCCCCAAGGGGGCCCCAAAACCGAAAACCAACATACACACCGATCAGGGCAGCTAAGGGATGAAGACCTAACCGGTCGCCAACCAGATGGGGCTCACCCCACTGCCTTAACAGTAATACTACCAGATAACCCAGGCCTAAAGCTAGGGCTGTTTTGGAATTGCCCAGGAAAAACTGGAACAAAGCGAAGACTAAGTACACAAGGCCCGGGCCCAGCACAGGACAAAGATCAAAAAAACCCACTAAAAAGCCGGAAAGCAGGGGGAAAGGCAGCTGCAAAAGTGAAAAAAAGACCATACTCACACCGGTGGACAGGAGCACCAGGAGGAGTTGGACGCGGATCATGTGCCACAGGGCCCCCGAGGTGTCGTGATACAGCTGACGCATACTGATGCCCTGTCGTGGCAGCTGTTGGACGACCAGTTTCACCAGAAAGCGCTTGTCTCGGAGGAAAAAATAAGCGCTGAGGGCGGTAAGGGTCCAGATCAAGAAAAGATCAGGAATCGCCAACGCCCAGCCCAGCAGCACCTGGGGCAGCGCAAACAGCCCGGCGAAATCCCATTCAGAAGCAAAGGGTATTCTCTCCAGCAGCGGCAGCACATGTTCTGCGAGCTCCCCGGCCAAACGGCCCACAAGGCCCAGGGCCAACAGGGCCTGGATCTCCTGCCAGAGTTTAACCAGGAACAAACCCACCAGCACTGGAACCGCCATAAAGGCCGCCGCCACCAGCACCAGAGATGTGACAGGCCGGGGCCAGCCCTTGGACTCCAAGAAGCTCACCGGGACATCCAAAAGGACAGCCAGGCTGAGACCCAGCAGGAACGGGGCGATGTAGGGAAAGGCCAGCTTAAGCAGGGCGAGGACCACACAAAACCCCACAGCGGCCGCCACAACCGGTGGAAGCAACACGCCACCCCTCTTCCGGGGTCACGAAGGGCTAAGCGAAGAGGAACAACAGGGCATATAGAACCGGGAAAACAAAGGCCAGTGAGTCGAAGCGGTCGAGGATACCTCCGTGACCAGGCAGTATGAAACCGCTGTCCTTCACTGCCCGCTCACGCTTTAAGGCAGACTCCACCAAATCGCCCAACTGGCCGCAGATGGACAGTACCACTGCAAAGACTGCTGACTGCATCAGCGCCTGTTTGGCAAAGAAGGCAAAGATCATCCCCGCCACCGCTGCGCCCACCAGACCAAACAGGGCACCTTCCACGGACTTCTTGGGGCTGATCTCCGGGCAGAGCCTGCGCCTTCCGTACTTCAGTCCTCCGAAATAGGCTCCGGTGTCCGTGGCCCAAGTGACCAGAAAACCGAAGAGCGTCCAGGTGATCCCGAACTCCTCCCGGACCAAGACCAGGAAGCTGTAGAGTACTACTACGTAAAAAACCCCGAGAAGATTGGCGGCGGAACCAAAATTGCGCATGCCACTGAAGGAAGCTCGGAGCAGATAGTAAACGAGCTGCAGGGCTAGCCAAAGGAGCAGCTTTGTTCCATCTACACCACTATATGTGACTGCCAAAAACGATAGTCCGGAAACGGCCAGATAATCCAAGTAAAGCCCGGGGCCGCTCATGGAAGCGAATTCCCACAGGCCAACTAGGATCACTAGTGCCACCAGTAGGCGCCAGGCGGCACCTCCAAGATAAAGGCCGCCCAAGAGAATGGGGATCCCGACGACTGCGGTTAGGACACGCTGGGCTAACATCTACCTGTTCTGCTCCTTTGCCGATACTTGTCCGAAGCGGCGCTCTCGGCTGAGGTAATCCTGCAGAGCTTGCTCAAACTCCTTTTCACCGAAATCTGGCCAGAGAACATCTGTGACGTACAGCTCGCTGTAGGCAGCCTGCCAGAGCAGGAAGTTGCTCAAGCGCTGCTCGCCCCCTGTACGGATCACCAAATCCGGATCCGGGCTCGGCCAGGTATACAGCTGGCTCGCCAGGCGTTCTTCCGTGATCTCTTCCGCGGCAAGCTCGCCGCGGGCTACTTGGCTGGCCAGCTCCCTGGCGGCCCTGGTCAGCTCCGCACGGCCGCCGTAATTGAACGCCACGTTCAGGGTGAGCCGCGTGTTCTGTGCGGTGATCTGCTCCGCCCTGGCCCAAACGGCCTGAATCTCTTGGGAGAGACTCGTCCGATCTCCAACCAGCCGGACGCGCACACCCTCCTTGTGCAGTTCCTCGATCTCCTGCGCAAAGGTCTTATACATCAAGTCCAGGAGAAAGTCCACCTCTTCCCTGGGCCTGCGCCAGTTCTCCGTGCTGAAGGCGTATACGGTTAGGGTGGGGATGCCCCGCTCGGCGGCATAGCGAACCGCTGTTTTCAGGGCCTTTACCCCTTCCCGATGCCCGAAATAACGGGGGAGGGCTCTGCGTCTAGCCCAGCGTCCATTGCCATCCATGATGATGGCCACATGTGCCGGTAGCCCCCTCGATTTCTTGCTCAAGTGTATGCCTCCTACTCCACATGCCAGTCTTGAACCGCGCAGACGAGTCCCAGGGGCGAGCCGCTGCGCACAGCAATCACGTAGGCATCTTCCCCAGGGTCTTGGCTACTTG
>FIZK01000031.1 GCA_900018335.1 uncultured Clostridia bacterium
CCTTTCATAGGTGCGCTGCAGGTAGTACTGCCCCGCGGCAAACCCCACACCTAGGAACAGCACTGCGAAGATTATGGCTGTGAGCCTGCGTTTGGCAGATGCGGACATGCTCTCACCCCTAACCGGCAAATATGTGCCCGCCGATGGTTTTCAAAACGGGGCGGCTGCGAATCCAGGCACTCCGTGTTTTGCTGGGATTGTAGAAATAGAGAGCTCCCCCCGTTGGGTCCCAGCCGTTCAAGGCGGCATGGGCGGCCTGCACGGCTGAGGCGTTGGCGGGTTTGTTCACCTCGCCGTTGGCCACCACAGAAAAGGCCAAAGGCTCGTAGACCACGCCGGGAATGGTGTTGGGAAACTCTGGATGCTTCACCCTGTTTAGGATCACCGCAGCAACCGCCACCTGGCCGTCGTAGGGTTCGCCCTCCGCCTCGGCCCGTACCACCCTGGCCAGCAGATCCAGGTCTGTCTCAGAAAAGGTCTGCCGCCAGCTTTCCAGCTGGGGCGGCTCCTCCGCTGGAGGGATGGTAGGCTCCTGCCAGCCTCTCCGAAACACGACTACAGCCAGAACCACGGCCGCGACAATCCCCAGGCCCAGGAGCAGCTTAGCGAGTTTTCCCACGGCAGCCCTTCCTTTCTCGATACTGAAAACAGCAGGATAAGGTAGTTCAATCCCGAAACTATATTAGGATGTACTCTGGTCCCTTAAGGAGGATGTTTTGATGCACTTGTCTAAACTGGCGGTTCGCCGCCCAGTTGCCGTCACCGTCTTTGTTATTATTGCCCTCATCTTCGGAGTTATTTCCCTGCAGAGAATCGGCATCGATCTTCTGCCCGACATGAATTTCCCCATCGCGGTGGTGGTTACCGTCTATCCCGGTGGAGCAGCCCAGACAGTGGAACAGGACGTGACCATCCCCATCGAAGGGGCCCTGTCGGGAATCAGCGGCCTGAGGAGAATGGATTCCTTCAGCATAGAGAATGTCTCCGCAATCATGCTTCAGTTTGATTGGGGCACAGACATGATCCGTTCCCTGGATTCTGTGCGCAACAGTCTGGCCCAAACAGCATTGACCCTCCCCGAGGGCGTTCAGGCCCCCGTGGTGGTGCAGGTGGATCCTAACGACTTTCCCCTCATGCTGGTTGGCGTGAGCTCCCAGGGTCTTTCCCCCGTTGCCCTTTCTGAGCAGCTGAACCGGCTGAAACCTCAGATTGAACAGATCCCGGGCGTGGCGCAGGTGAGCCTGTTGGGCACCAGCGCAGAGGAGATCCAGGTGCTCTTTGACGCAGATCACCTCAACGAACTGGGGCTCACACCCGTCATTTTGCAGCAACTGATCATGTACCAAAACATTGTGGTGCCCGGCGGCGCAGTCACTGCAGACGGCGTGCGCTATACGACCCGGGCGGGCAGCCAGATCACCAGTGTGGAAGAGCTGGAGAACATCATTGTGGGCATGAAGCAGGGCAGCGGCATTTTGGGCCTTGGAGGCCTGATTCCTTCCCTGACCTACCTCAGCGACGTGGCTGAGATCACCACCCACGTGGCGCCCCGGGATGGCATCACCCGCTACAACGGGCAGGACACAGTCTTGATCCAAGTGATGCGCCAAACCGGAGCGAACACAGTCCGGGTGGCTGAGGATGTGAAAAAGGCCCTGGACAAAATACACGCGGAGCATCCGCACCTGGAGTTTACCACCATCACTGATCAGTCCATTTTCATCAACCAGAGCATCAGTTCACTGGCCTCAAGCGGGATGATCGGGGCGGTGTTGGCCGTGGCCGTACTCTTGTTCTTCTTGAGAAACGCCTCCAGCCTCCTCATCATTGCCCTGTCTATTCCCGTATCCATCATCGCCAGTTTTGTCTTGATCTATCTTTCTAAGTTGTCGCTCAACCTCATGACCCTGGGCGGCCTGGCTCTGGGCGTGGGTATGCTGGTGGACTCCTCCATTGTGGTTATTGAGAACATTTACAGGCACCTCACGGAAGGAAAAGATCGTCTTGCTTCTGCCCGTGACGGCGCAGGGGAGCTGGCCAGCGCCCTTTTGGCTTCCACCCTCACCAATGTCGTGGTGTTTCTCCCCGTAATTATCCTGGGAGGTATGGCAGGGCAGCTGCTGAAAGAGTTCGGCCTTTCCATTTCCTTTGCCCTGGCTTCCTCGTTCTTAGCGGCGCTGACCATCGTACCCATGCTGGCTTCTAAACTGTTGAACGTCAAAAGCGCTGCTAAACGCAAACCAGGAACAGCCGTAAGCCGGGTTCGGAATGCGTACGCCCGTCTTTTGGAGAGGGCTCTTTCCCGCAAGGTTTTCACGTTTGCTTTGGTGGTAATACTGCTAGTGGTGGCTCTGGCGGTCTATCCCCGACTAGACCAGGAGTTCCTGCCCAGCTTTGATGAAGGGTTCCTGGGAGTGCAGGCCACCCTCCCCGGCGGCCTGCCTCTGGAGAAAGTACGAGAAATTGTCATGTCCATCGAGGATGACCTGATGGCCATTCCCGAGGTGGAGGCAGTTGCGGTGCAGTCTGGAGACCAAGGCGAGCTGGATGTGGTCAGCCTGATCAGGGGGACAGACGCCGGAAGCGCACAGTTCTTCATCACCCTGGTCCCCCATGATCAGCGTCAGCGCAAAGCAATGGATCTTAAAGGTGAAGTTCATGAGATCATGGACAAGCATGGTGTCCTGCGGACCAATATTTCTGACAGCTCCATTTTCGGCTCCGCAGCCAGCGCTGTGCTGACGCCCAATTTGTCCATCGAGATCCGGGGAGAAGACTGGACTGTATGCCATGGACTGGCGGAAGAGCTTAAGGGCAAGCTCAAGCAGATTGACGGCTTCAGGGACGTACAAGACTCCACCTTTAGGCCCGGCCAAGAGCTGTTCCTCAAGGTGGATACATCCAGGAGCATTTTAGGAGGATTTACCGCGGGCCAGGTGGGGCTGGGCATGCGCTACGCCACAACAGGGCTGGAGGCAACCAACATCCAGGTGGGCAGTAGAAGCCTGCCCGTGGTGCTCAGGCCCAATTCCTCCATTGATTCTGTGGATGATCTGCTGAACACCAAGATCACCTCCCCTGTGAGCATCCAAGGGCTGGGCGAGAATCCCATCCTGCTCAAGGAAGTGGTCACCCTGGAAAGCAGCGAGGTCCAAACGGTGGCCCAGCGTACAGACCGCCTGCCCGTGACCTACGTTACCGGTATCTTAGACGACCTATCCCTGACCGAGGCAGTGCGCCACAGCGAAAGGATCATCGCGGAGATGGAGATTCCACCTGGATACCACATCAGGGTAGGCGGCCTGCAGAACATGATCTCTGAATCCATCGGAGAACTTGTCCTGGCCCTCATCCTCGCCGTAGCCCTGGTTTATTTGGTCATGGCTGCGCAGTTTGAGTCCTTCCTGCAGCCGTTCATCATCATGTTTACAATCCCATTGGCGCTGGTTGGCGCTTTAGCCGGCCTGTGGGCAGTTGGGGGAAGCTTGGGCATCATCTCCATCATCGGCATCATCACGCTGGTCGGAATCGTGGTAAACAACGCCATTGTGCTTGTGGACTTTATCAATCTCAGGCGCCGGCAGAACCCTGACCTTCCAGTGCGCCAGGCCATCCTTGAGGCCTGTCAGGTACGCCTGCGCCCAATCCTGATGACGTCCATCACCACCATCTTTGGGCTCCTGCCCGTGGCCATCGGCTATGGGGTGGGCTCTGAGTTCCAGAGGTCTTTGGCGGCCACCATCATGGGCGGGATGATTTCTTCCACCGTGCTCACCTTGTTTGTGATTCCCACGGTGTACGAAGCCTTCACCCGCCTGGAACGCAGGCGCAAGGTGCAGGCACCGAACCAGACCGTTTAAACAAGCGCAGTCAAAAAGCGGGCTCTAGGCCCGCTTTTTTGTTCCCTGCTCTGCCTGAGTCTTGACCCATGTGGCCTAACCGGGAAAGCCCTCAAGGCCACACTTCGTGCACCTGTAAATGTGTGCGCCGTGGACCGGGTGATACTCTGGAGGATCAGTTGGCTGTATCGTACCACCGCAGAAACACTCCCTACTGCTCTTGCCGGAACCACCCGTCACCGCATCCAGCTCTGCATCTGACAGCTCGTCCCTACGGGCAGCAAGCAAACTGAATAGTTCCCCCGCTTCTTCCTGAGAGACACTTAAGCCGTTTTCTCTGGCCAGGTCAACCAGTTCTTCAGCAGTCTGGCACTTCAGTGCCCTTAAGAGCACCTGAGCACGTGTCTCACCGAGTTGCGCCACGAGTTCGGTAACGTTCAAGGTCTGTACCTCCCTTGTTGGTTTTACGCCCCCTTCACCTGCAGCGAGACGCATCCTTCTGCAAGTCCATGGAGACCAAAGTTCTCAGACTACCAAATTTTCCATGGCCATTCCAGTTCCTGGTAACCCAAGGTTACCTTCTTCCAGATATGTGGGGCAAATAGAAAAGCGGCAGCTTCTTCAGCTACCGCTCTCCCTGTGCTGTCCTGCTTAGAGATGGCTCTCCAAGACCTCGATTAACTTCTCTTTGGGCTGCACTCCCACCAACGTTTCAGTGGGCTGCCCGTCTTTGAAGAGCATCAAGGTGGGAATGCTCATGATTCCGTAGGTGGCCACCGACTCCGTGACCTCATCCACATTCACCTTGACAAACTTCACCCTGCCTGCATACTCTTCACTCAGCTGCTCAAACACCGGGGCTATCATGCGGCAGGGGCCGCACCAAACTGCCCAAAAATCTACAAAAACAGGCTGATCAGCCTCGAGAACCTCAGCCTTGAAGTTTTCATCGGTTACTTCTACTATTCTGCCCATTACTATCGCCCTTTCAGCATTGCTTAAGATTCTAGTATGATTATACCGAGGGGGGGAGAGGTTGTCAAAGCCGACTCCCCTATTCCCCCAGTACTTCGTGGAGCCTGGTGGCTACCTTGAAGTTGACACCCAGGGCCGCGAAGTGGGCTCGGCCGCAATCGATTTTCCGGTTCTCAAGCTCACGGCGTTTCCCACGATCTTTCGTATCCTTAGTCTCTCTGACCAGATAGAGCTTCCCGTCATTCTTGGTCACCACTGCCCAGTCTGGATTGTAATCGCCAAGTGGTGTGGGCACCACAAACCACGGGGGAAGCTTGCAGAAGAACTTCACATTCACATTCTCATCCAAGCCTTGAGCGATCTTCATCTCCACCTCTGAGTCATAGGGAACATAATCATACGGAGTAGCGTTTTTGTTGTACTGCACCTCGTAGAGACGGGAAAGGTAGGTTTCAAGCTCGTATTCTTCGAACAGCCGCATTTCATAGAACTCGCCTTCGATCTGCTCGTACTTGATACCATCAACAACTAACTCGTGGAGTGCCCTTTTGATCAATTTAGCGACTTCGGTCATAAAGGCTTGGGGATTGACCGTGAATTCCCTCAGTCTCCCGCACTGCTTAAGAATCTCAGCCAACGTGGCGCGGGTCAGCTCTGTTTCTCTCTGCAAAAAGGCCAAGATGTCTGGAAGTCTACTGTGGGTACGGACGAAGATGGTCCGGCTGTCGCTGATTCGGCCTCCTTCCAGACCTGCTACGCTGATCTCCAGCTCTTGCTTATCCACGAAAATGCTCAAGGGCTGAATGGGCTCCATCTTTTTAATCTTCTCTACCGCTTTGGCTATCAATTCCTGAGTGGAAAACTCAACTGAATAGCGGGTTTTCTTGTTGATGCGCTCCCAGAGAGCTTGAAAGTCTTCGTTGAGCTCGATGCGCTTGTTGAACTTGAGCTTTCGGCGTTCCCTGGCATTGGCCACTCGATTTTTGAAGGTGTATCGCTTCATCTCCTCAATCACACTCAGCTCCAGGGCTTGAAACTCTGAAGGCAGCGCTAGAGCGAAGCCAGGCTCTTCGGGGGCAAACTTGTCGGTCAGATCCCCATGCTCATCTAGGAAGCCGTTCTCAACCAGAGCCAGCCAAATGCGTTTGGACGCCTCCTGCCCAATGGGTTGATCCGTTTCCGGGGAGAGAAGCTTGGCAAACGCAATCTCAGGCAGCCGCCCGAACTTGAAACCACCGCCAATTTCTTTTTCCATTTCCCCTTGTAGACCAGCGGCATACTGCTCGAAAGACTCGCTGGCAATGATGGTCAACCTGTTGATACTGCGATCGTAGATGCGGTCGCCACCCTGATCCACCGCCAACCGCAGCCCTCGGCCTATGGTTTGACGTCTCTCCCTTTCACTGCCTATCTCCCGCAAGGAGCAAATCTGGAAAACATTAGGGTTGTCCCACCCCTCCCTGAGTGCGGAATGACTGAAGACAAACCGCAAAGGTTCAGATGGCGACAGCAGTCGCTCCTTATCCTGCATAATCAGGCGATACGTCTCTTCATCCGCGGCCGTACGGCCTGAGGTATCCTTAAGTGCGACAACCTTGCCTTTCTTCCTATCTACGGAGAAATACCCATCATGGACTTGCTCAACCGGATACGGCAGCAATCCCCTGTAATTGGGGTGATCAGCGAGTTCAGCATAGATCTCTTCAAACCATCGTGCAATCTTACCTTGATGCCTGTTACCCTCTTCGTCATACCATCTATAGTTGGCCACCTTGTCCACAAAGAAGAGGGAAAGCACCTTGATCCCTAGATCCTTATACTGCTTTTCCTTCTTCAGGTGCTCCTCAATGGTCTGCCGAATCTGTACCCTCATAATCTCGTCGGCCATACCGCCTTCTTCTTGAGCCGGTTTTAGAACTCTGCCATTGCCGAACTCCACCTGCTCCAGCCCGGGCTCAGCACAGATATTGGTCACAATGTAACCCTCGTAGCCGTGGCGATTGGTCAAATCGCTCAAATCGGTTCCCTGTCTAAGGGTGACCACCTTTTCCCGGGGCCCATTGGGCGTGTCCACGTGAATAGTTGCCTTGGCCCGTGGAGTTTTCGCTCCTTTGGCATAGCCAATCTCATCGATCCTGACAAACGTTTCGTTGTAGTTGTGTTCAGCCTGAATAGACGAAACCTCAATTTGCTTAACCAACCCTAGGTCATAGGCCTGGATCGGGTCTAGCCTATAGATCATGTGATAGGGTTCCGCATGGGTGGCTGAATAGCGAAATGCGGCCAAGGGATTTAAAGTGCGTATTACCCGTTTGGCTTTGGGAGTGGTATCGACGCTTTGAGGTTCGTCAATGATCACCAGTGGCTTTACAGCCTGGATAAACTCGATGGGCCGCCGTCCGGACAACCGATCCTGCTCACGGTGGATGATGTTTAGCCTCTTCTCTTCCTCTGGAGTGAGCTTCGCGTAGTCCTTTACATCACCGACATCGCGCTGAAACGCCTGGATGTTGATGATCATGATTTGGATCTCGTTGCTGATGGCAAATTGCCTTACCTTGGACAGATCCTTGGAGTCGTAGACAAAGAAGTCAAAGGGGACATTATCGTACAAGCCCATGAAATGCTCTCGCATCAGTTTGATTGAGGATAAGACACCTTCGCGAATGGCGATCGATGGAACAACGATGATAAACTTCTTCAGCCCGTAGCGCTTGTTTAGCTCAAAAATGGAACGCAGATAGACGTAAGTCTTACCCGTGCCGGTTTCCATTTCTATCGAAAAGTTGGGAAATCCGTAGAGATCACTGTAGTTAATGAGCTCCTCGGATTGGGGGAGGTTGTTTCGCTCTTGTACAGCCCTGAGATTGCGCAGCAGCAGATCAGGATCCAAATCTAGATCGTTGGCTAAACCCAGTTCTGTTAATTTGAGCGCTCCATAGCTGAAGCCAATTTCGGTTCCCCCGCCGCCGGATCCCATCCCTTCGAAGAGATCGGTGATAGCTGCCAGGGCTTCTAGCTGATAATCAAGAGTGGCATCGAATTTTAGCTTCAAGCCCGATCCCCCCTAAACAGTCTTGAAAATTGTCTGCTCTGCTCCGTCCTTAGCCTGGCCTTGGGCCGCGAACGCGTGTACCGCATTCGCTTTCAGCTGATCATTGCCGGCGAAAGCCCGATCCAGGCAGATCACTTGCTTGGGCTGGGCCGCAGCCAACTCCTGGATTAGGTCCTCGGTTATCTCATCTTCCAGGCAGATCAAGAGATCGCCATCTGCAACAGAATAGACGGTCTTTTCAGCCATCGTCCTTTGCTCAATCTGCTCCGTCAGCATAAACCCGGATTTAAGCAGCAGCTCGTAAAGGATGTCTTCCGCAGTGGCGTGCGGATCCACGTGATCCACATGCAAGTCTAGCTGCTGTATGAGTTCTTCCTCAGAGATATCTGGGTCTGACCCGTCCCAGGTTTTGAAACAAGACTTGTCCAATTTGAACACCTTAAAACCTAAGTCCAGATCGGGGGCTTCCTCACCGAACCCAGGCAGTGCTTCCTCTGCTTCCGCCTTGATTTTGTCCCTCTCGCCTTCCAAGTCTGTGATCACTCTTCTGAGCCGCTCTTTACCAATGTCTGCGACAGTGGTAAGTCCGAAGTCAGAAGCATTCTTACCGCTCGGATTAGTCTCATCAACAGGTTCGGGCAGCTGCACAACAATAAATCGGGCGTTTGTGTGCTGCAGTACCGCATGCGCTGTTGAGCACGAGCCGGCGAAAAAATCGAGAACTATATCGCCGTCCTTTACCCCTGCCACCTCAAACATACGCTTGATCAGCTGCACTGGTTTGACGGTATCAAATGGTGCTTTGCCATCAAACAGTTCCTTGATCTGCGCTATTCCATCTCTCGTGGAGCCAACTTCAGTGGCAAACCATATAGTCTCTGGAGCACGTCCCTGTTGGTCTTTTAGGTAAATCTTCCGGATAATTCGAGTTTCATCTACAGAAAACACGATTTCGCCAGAGGCCATTTTCTCCGCCATGGTTTCTTTGCTCCATCTCCAACCGTTTTCAGGAGGTTTAATGATCTTACCAGACGGAGTGGTAATATCGTAAATAAGGTTGGGGCGGTAAAGGGAGTTTCGGACGTCACCAGATCTCCATGGACCATTTGGATCATTGTCCGGGTTGGAATAGTTCACATTGTCTTCTGCTGTTCGCGGCAATGCCTGAACCTCGTATTGCTCACTCTTCTTGTAACAAAGGATGTAGTTATGGTGAACAGAAAAAAGGTTTGTGTAGCCCTTGGGCTGGACGCTGTGTTGCCAGATAATGTTGGCCACCAAGTTTTCTTCCCCAAAAATCTCATCACACACTTTTCTAAGATTGCTCAGTTCATGATCATCAATAGAAATGAATATAACCCCATCTTCACTCAAGAGGTTGCGAGCGAGATACAGTCTGGGATACATCATGTTCAGCCATTTGGTGTGATAACGACCTTCGGCTGAAGTGTTTGTCGCAAACATTCTTCCATCATCGTCCACTAACCCAGCGTAAGCCAAGTACGTTTCCAAGGATTCGCTGTAGTTGTCGGGATAGATGAATTCTTTCCCCGTATTGTACGGCGGATCGATGTAGATCATTTTGATCTTGCCGTAGTAGGACTTCTGCAGAAGCTTAAGGACTTCCAGGTTGTCACCCTCGATAAAGAGGTTTTCAGTCTGGTCAAACCTCACTGATTCTTTTCGTTCAGGCTTAAGCGTGGCAACTGAGGGTTCTTGGATTATCCTGAGAGCGTCTCTCTTTCCAGGCCAGTCCAAGCCGTATCTCTCCCGACGACCCTCAAACGAATCTGTGAACGTTCCCAGCTCAGCTTGGAGTCTCTCCAAGTCTACGCTTTCCACCAATTCACCTTGCTCGTTCACTGTTTCCACGAACACTGAAGGGAACAGCTGCTTAAGCCTCTCCCGTTTTTCTTCCGCAACATCCATACTCCGCAGAGATACCTTCTTAATTTCCATGAGCTTGATCCCTCCAAAACACGTGAACTGGGCTATCGTTTACTTAGACAAATCGGGTTGAAAACCTGCCCAGGACTCCGGCTGTGCAGCTGAGTACCACAGGCGCTGTGAATGGGAATACTCTCCATGGCAAATACTACCCCCAAGGAGGCTGACGCCCATGAGAAGAAGGCATTGGTACCTGCTTGTGATCCTGCTGGTTATCCTCACTGCTGCTGGAGTCTTCGCCAGTTTATACGCCCAGGCCAACAGGGTAGTGACTGAGTCCGAACAGAAAAGGCCTCTGCCCGGTGCAGCACTGTACGATCAGGACGGGCAGATCATTAAGCGCCTGGGTACGGGCAGCGTGTACGTCCCCCTGGACTCAGCTCCTCCAGAACTACAGCGGGCTGTGGAGTCCACCCACGATACCCGGGCCATCAACGCCTACCTTGCCCGGCAGATGGTCGAGCCCCAGGGAGTGTGGAACAGGCTGAAGCTGGCACTGCTTCCCTCGGTACTCCAGCGGCGCTACTCCCAGCGTGAACGGCTGGAGCTGTTCCTCAACCAGGCCTATTTTGGCGAAGGCGCAGTGGGTATGGAAGCAGCCTCCCAAACCTATTTCAACAAACCCGTGCAGGAAATCAGCCTGTCGGAAAGTGCCCTTCTCGCCGCCTTAATCCAGGAACCCGAAGGAGCGTCTCCCTTCAAGGACCCCGCCAGAGCCAAGGAACTGCGGGCTGCGGTGCTAGCCAGCATGCGGCAGAGCGGCCACATAGATCAAAACCAAGAGCAGCAGGCGAGCCAAACTCCCCTCAACTTGGAACGCAGGGAGCCGGGCTACGCCCATCACTTCTCCGACTACTTGGGCAGCACCCTCGCTGAGCAGTTGGGGGAAGACCGGGTTTTCCAGGGTGGACTGCGGATTGCCACCACTCTGGATCGCCAGCTGCAGCTCTTGGCTGAAGAGATCTTAGGTCAGTTCTCCACAGAGGGCGCGCTGGTAGCCCTCAGCCCCGATGGCAAAATCAGGGCCATGGTGGGAGGGCTGGATTATGCCAAGGACAGCACCAACCTGGCCCTGAGTAAAGAGACACAGGTAGGCAGCACCCTGCGCCCCCTGATCTATGCCACCGGCCTTAAAGAAGATTGGGCCGTGAACCACCTGGTAGAAGATATCCAGCGCTCCTTCGGGGAGTTCCAAGTGGACAATGCTGGGGATCGCTATTGGGGTACGGTAACCATGAAGCATGCCCTGGTCATGGACCTCCACAACGCGGCTGTCTGGACTTTGAACGAATTGGGGCTGGATAAGGTCTCCGAACTGGCCCAGGCTGTGGACCTACCCCTTCAGCCAGACCGCGCCAGCTTGGCCCTGGCCATGGGCGAAGTTCAGGATGGTGTGTCCCTGCTGCAGCTCACCGCAGCCTATCTGCCTGCGGTGAACGAAGGGCAATACCTGCCAGCCGTGGGCTACGAGGAAGTCCGGGACAGCGATGACAACACCGTCCTCAAACCGCAGGCCAGGACACCCGCAACCGTGCTCACTCCCCAGCAGTCCTACCTGCTCACCGATATGCTCAAGCCAGGTATGGATTACGGGAGCATCAGTCAGCTGGAGGCGGGCTTCCCCGCGGCCCTCACCGCCAGTACTTCCCGGGATGGGAAGAACCAGTGGGCGGTGGGCTACACGCCGGATCTGCTAGTGGGAGTGCTGCTGCGCACACCGGAGACCGGGGAGGAAGAACCGAGTTCCCGCCTGCTCGCGGGAGAAGTGTGGCTCAAGTTCATGGAACAGGCCAAGGAACTGAAAAGCGTGGCAGCACAGGGCGATGAAGACGAGGCAAAGGAAACAGAGGAATTCCAGGTTCCGGAGGATGTAGAAACAGGCGTTCTCATCGATGTCTTCACGGGCCTTTTGGCCAACGAACGGTGCCCCCAGGTGGAAGTGGACGCCTTTATCGCTGGTACGAAGCCAACGCGGTGGGCTCCCTGTGCACTGCCGCCCCCCGAACCCGAACCACCCCCGGCCCCTGTAGTTCCCAGCATTCCCAGGGAACAGGCGCCGCCCAGCAGGCCAGAACCGGAGCCGGAACCCGAGCCAGAGCCGGAACCTGAGCCGGAACCCGAGCCTGAACCTGAACCGGAACCGGAGCCTGAGCCAGTAGAGCCGGTTCTGCCTGAACCGGAGGCGCCACCGGAGCCAGAAGTGCCTGTTCAGCCTGGACCTGAAGAACCCATTTTGCCTGAGCCGGAGGAATCTGTACAAGGAGAGGAGCCTCCTGCCTCCTGAACATAAAAAAAACCCCAGACACAAGGCCTGGGGACCGCTGCAGAAATTAGCGCTTGGAGAACTGTGGTGCTCTCCGGGCTTTCTTCAAGCCGTATTTCTTTCTTTCCTTCATCCGCGGGTCTCTGGTCAAGAAGCCAGCTTGCTTCAGGGGCTTCCTCAGTTCCTCATCAACGGTCAGAAGGGCGCGGGCGATACCATGGCGAATAGCTCCTGCCTGTCCGGTGGTCCCGCCGCCGTGCACGTTAACGATGACATCGTACTTGCCATCAGTGTTGGTGAGCACCAGGGGCTGGCGCACGATGGTGCGCAGCACTTCGCGGCCAAAATACTCTTCAATGGGCCTTTGATTTATGATAATCCTGCCATTACCCGGAAATAGTCTTACTCTAGCCACTGCTTCTTTTCTGCGGCCGGTTCCGTAATAGCCTTCTACCTTGCGAGCGACGCTCATTCAGACTGCCTCCCTTCATCTAGGGTCTTGGTCACGTTCCTAGTATTTCAGTTCCAGTTTCTCAGGCTGCTGAGCTTGATGGGGATGCTCAGGACCAGCATAGATCTTAAGCTTCTTAATCATCTTGCGGCCGAGCCGGTTGTGGGGAATCATACCCCAAACCGCCGCCTTGATTACCCGTTCGGGATAGCGGTTCAACAACTCGCCTGCGGTTGTGGACTTAATTCCGCCGGGATATCCGCTGTGCCGGTAATACCTTTTACTGTGCAGTTTCTTGCCGGTGAGATGAATCTTCTCGGCGTTGATCACAATCACGTGATCACCGGTATCCACATGGGGAGTATAAATGGGCTTATGCTTGCCCTTGAGGATAGAAGCGACTTGCGAAGCCAGACGTCCCAGAGTCTGTCCTTCGGCATCAACGACATACCATTTTCTTTCCACTTCTAGTGGCTTTGCTGTATAGGTTTTCATGTCGGGATTTCCCCCCTTTATGTCCAACAGTGTTATATGCAAGCCTCTTTCAACAGCGCACGGGGCAGGACGCTGCCAAAACGGGCTCCCAAAAGCAAAATCGCCAACTTTCATTTTACAGCACTCGGGGCTGCGTGTCAAGAATATCCTACCCGCTCCAAAACCAAGCCGTGGGCCGGAGCGGTGGCGCTAGCCAGCCGCCGGTCGCGGCTTTCCATGATTTTCAAAACATCACGGGCGCTGAGCCTGCCCTGTCCCACATCCAGGAGCACCCCCACAAGATTGCGCACCATCTTATACAAAAACCCATCGGCTGTAAAGCGAATCAAAGTCAGAGGAGGCGCGGCCTCCACGGTCACGCTCAGCATGTTGCGCACGGTTGTTTTGACACTGCTGCCGCTGGCAGCGAAAGCAGCAAAATCTAGTTTGCCCACAAAGAGCTGGGCGCATTCTTCCACCGCCTGCCAGTTCATGGGTTCCCGCACCCAATGGGCATAGCGGCGGTGAAAGACGCTGGGGAACTCCCCCTCATAGATCTGGTAGCGGTAAGTTTTGTCCACAGCACTGTAACGCGCATGGAAACCCTCTGGAGCCAGCCAGCCTTTCACCACCCTGATATCAGGGGGAAGCAGTGCGTTCAGCGCGTAAGGCAGGCGCTCGATGGGAACTGTAAGTCCGTCATCTTTGAAGCTCACCGTCTGCCCTTCACTGTGCACTCCAGCATCGGTTCTCCCGGCCCCGGCCACGCGGATCCGGTTGGGCCCCAGTCTGCTCAAGGCCTCCTCCAGCTCCCCTTGGACGGTACGCTGACCCACCTGTACCTGGAAGCCAGCATATTCAGTGCCGTCATACTGCACGATCAAGGCATAGGTCTTCATGGCCTACTCCTCAAAACAGGACTCCCACCAGCACAGTGAAGGCAACGGACAGGACCATGGCCACAGCATCAATGCGTCCGAAGCGCAGCTCCCTGAACTTCGTCCTGCCCTGACCGCCCCGGTATCCCCTGGCTTCCATGGCAATGGCCAGTTCATCAGCACGGCGAAAGGCACTGACGAACAGCGGAACCAGCAGGGGGATCAAGCTCTTGGCCCGCTGCATCAGGCCGCCGCTCTGGAAATCGGCGCCTCGAGCCATCTGCGCTTTCATGATCTTCTCCGTCTCCTCCAGGAGAGTGGGAATGAAGCGTAGGGCAATGGTCATCATCATGGCCAGTTCATGTGCGGGCACACCTATGCGTCTAAAGGGATTGAGCAGGGTTTCAATGCCGTCGGTGAGCTGGATGGGCGACGTGGTCAGGGTGAGCAGCGAAGTGCCCAAAATGAGCAGGATCAATCTGGTGCCCATCATTAAGCCTCGTACTAGACCTTCCCTAGTCACGGTTAGAAACCAGAGCCGGAAGAGGACCTCTCCTTCCGTGAGGAAAACATTAAGTCCCACCGTAAGGAGGAGAATAACCATGAGGGGCCGCAAGCCCCTGATCACAAAGCGCCAGGGCAGCTCAGAGAGGTGGATCACCGCGGCCACAGCCAACGCCACCAAGGCATAGCCTATAAATCCATCCACAGAGAATAAGAGCACAATGAGCAGCGCCGTGCCCAAAATCTTAGTACGGGGGTCCAACCGATGTATGGGAGAGTCGCCTGGAATGTGCTGGCCGATGGTCAGGTTTCGGAATCTCATCTCTGCCCCCCCATTACTCTGGCAATCTCCTCTTCAGCGGCCTCCACCGTGAGGATATCCGTATTTACAGCCAAACCCTTGGCTTTCAACTCATGCATAAGTTCCGTAACTTGGGGCAAACCCAAGCCCAGTTCCCTCAAGGTGTCGGCCTCCCGAAACACTTCCACAGGGGTTCCGTCCAAAACCACCCTGCCCTTGTCCATGACAATCAGGCGGTCGACTAAGCGGGCCACATCTTCCATACTGTGGCTGACCAGGATCACGGTAATCCCCCGTTCCTTATGGAGCGCGCAGATCTCATCCAGGATCTCCTCGCGTCCCTTGGGATCAAGGCCGGCAGTGGGCTCATCCAGGATCAAAACAGAAGGCTCCATGGCCAAAACGCCCGCGATGGCCACCCGTCTCTTTTGCCCACCGCTCAGCTCAAAAGGAGACTGATCTTTCAGCTCTTCAAAATCCAAACCCACATAGGCCAGGGCCCTGCGCACCCGCTGCTCAACTTCCTCCGCGGGAAGCCCGCCGTTTTGGGGACCGAATCCCACATCTTCCAGCACCGTTTCACCAAACAGCTGATGCTCCGGATACTGGAACACCATACCCACCTTCTGCCGGATGATGCGCAGCTGGGTGTCCTTATGGGCCAGATCCACGCCATCAACCCACACTTTCCCTGAAGTGGGCAGGAGCAGGCCGTTGAAGTGCTGGATCAAGGTGGACTTCCCGGAACCCGTAGGCCCGATAATGCCCACAAACTCCCCTTCCCCGATTTCCAGGTTCACTTCGGCCAGGGCCGTGGTCTCCATGGGCGTATCTTCCAGGTAGCGATAGGAAACGTTTTCTAATCTGATGGACATAGCTGCATCACCATTTCCTTGACAGTAAGGATGTCCAGGGGCAGGGAGAGACCGCGGCCACTCAAACGCTGGGCCAGGTCCGTGACCTGAGGGACATCCAGGTGCAGTTCGCGCAGGAGATCCACCTGGCTGAACACTTCTCGGGGGGTGCCTTCCAGGACGATGCGCCCCTGATCCATGACCACTACCCGATCAGCACCAATCACTTCATCCATGTGGTGGGTGATGTGCAAAACCGTAATGCCCTCTTCTTTATTCAGACGGTGAATGGTGCGCATCACTTCACTCCGCCCCGCTGGATCCAGCATGGCAGTGGGTTCATCCAGCACAATACACTTGGGGCGCATGCTGACGATACCGGCAATGGCCACGCGCTGCTTCTGACCGCCTGAAAGACGGTGGGGTGGATGAAGGCGGTAGGGCAGCATGTCCACTGCCTCCAGTGCTTCCGTAACCCTGCGCTGGATCTCCGCGGGCGGGATGCCCAGGTTTTCCGGTCCGAAGGCCACATCTTCCTCCACAGTGGTAGCCACCAGCTGGTTATCGGGGTTTTGAAAGACCATGCCTACCTTCTGCCGGATCTCCCAAACGTTCTCGGGGACACCGGTATCAAGGCCCTCCACCAGTACCTGGCCGGACGTTGGCGTAAGCAGGGCATTAACATGCTTAGCCAGGGTTGACTTGCCCGAGCCGTTGCGGCCCAGTACGGCCACAAACTCGTGCTCAAAGACTTCCAGGTTCACCTCGCGGAGGGCCTGCCACCCTTCCCTGGTTTGGCTCTTGGCGTAGGCGAAGCTCACATCAGCAAAGCGCACCAACGGTTGCTTTTTCATCTTACCACCCCAGTTCCCAAAAAAAACGCAGAGGAGGCTCCTCTGCGACCTTGTCCGTATCCCCTAGACCCATTCGATAATCGCCATCGGTGCCGCATCACCGCGACGAACACCGGTCTTGATGATCCTGGTGTATCCTCCGTTGCGATCAGAGTAGCGAGGAGCCACTTCATCAAAGAGCTTTTTCACAGCAGCGGGATCCAGTAAGAACGCAGCTGCCTGCCTCCGGGCAGCGAGATCTCCCCTCTTCCCTAATGTCACCATTTTGTCTGCTAGGGGTTTTATGCTCTTCGCCTTCGCTTCGGTAGTCTCGATCTTGCCGTGGAGCACCAAGCTCGTTACCTGGTTGCGGAGCAGTGCCCTCCGGTGACCGGTTCTCCTCCCCAGCTTCCTGAGTCTCATCTTGCTCACCTACCTCATTCATCAGATTTGCGCAGGGAAAGTCCCAGTTCAGCAAGTTTTTCCTTGATCTCCGCCAGGGACTTCTTGCCCAGGTTGCGCACCTTCATCATGTCTTCTTCAGTTTTGCGAATGAGCTCATCGACCGTGTTGATGCTGGCGCGCTTGAGACAGTTGTAAGAGCGCACGGAAAGATCCAGTTCCTCAACGGTCATCTCCATGAGCCGGTCGATGCTTTCTTCTTCCTTCTCCACCATGATCTCTACCTTGTCCACGTCTTCAGCCAGATCGGTGAACAGTTTGATGTGCTCCATCAGAATCTGGGCAGCCAGACTCACTGCACTGTCCGGGGCGATAACGCGGTTGGTCCACACCTCCAGGACCAAGCGATCGTAGTCGGTGATCTGCCCCACCCGTGTATCTTCGATTGTGTAGACAGCTTTGGTCACGGGGGTGAAGATGGAATCCACCGGAATCAGACCAATGGGGTGCTCAGGACGCTTGTTGCGCTCCGCGCTCACATAACCCCGACCCCTGGCCACGGTCACGTCCATGTTCAGCTCGGCGCCCTCCTGCAGCGTAGCAATGACGAGGTCGGGATTCAAGATCTCCACAGATGGATCAGTGGAAATCTGCCCGGCCAGCAGAGGCCCCGGCCCCTTGGCTTCTACCCTGATGGTAACCGGATCTTCATCGTGCAGCTTAACAAGGAGCTTCTTCAGGTTTAGCACTATATCTACAGTGTCTTCCACAACCCCTTCAATCGTGGAAAACTCGTGTAAGACTCCATCAATATGGACAGAAGTGACAGCGGTGCCCGGAAGCGACGAGAGCAGAATTCTGCGCAGGGCGTTGCCCAAAGTCAGGCCGTACCCGCGCTCCAGCGGTTCTACGACGAATTTGCCGTAGTTGTCCGTCAGCTCTACCTTCTCAATTCTTGGCTTTTCTATTTCAATCATGGTTCCTGCACCCTCCTTTACGAGCGAACGCTCGGGCCGAACCAATTAGACCCTGCGTCGTTTCGGTGGACGGCAACCGTTATAAGGGATGGGAGTCACGTCCTTGATGGTGGTCACCTCAAGTCCTGCGGCCTGGAGAGAGCGGATTGCAGCTTCTCTTCCCGCGCCAGGCCCTTTTACGTATACGCTCACTTCGCGAACCCCATGCTCCATGGCGGCGGTTGCTGCCTGTTCTGCAGCCAACCCAGCTGCAAAGGGGGTGCCTTTCCGTGAACCCTTGAAACCGGCATTGCCAGAGCTTGCCCAGGCAATCACGTTCCCCTGGAGATCGCTGATGGTGACAATGGTATTGTTGAACGTGGAACGAATATGAGCTATGCCAACAGGTATATTCTTCCGCTCTCGGCGGCGTGGCCGCTGGCCTCTACGTGGTCTTGCCATTCGGCTTTCCTCCTTTCAATTCCCCTATCTTTTCCTGCCGGGAATGCGCTTGGGACCCTTACGCGTCCTGGCGTTGGTCTTGGTCCGCTGTCCGCGCACGGGAAGGCCCCGGCGATGACGAAGCCCGCGGTAACAACCAATGTCCCGCAGCCGCTTGATGTTCATGTTGACCTCCCGGCGAAGGTCACCCTCAACTAGGAACTGCTTCTCAATTATCTCGCGGATTTGGTTAGCTTGATCTTCAGTGAGATCGCGCACGCGAGTATTGGGATCTATTCCGCAGATCATCACGATTTTTTCAGCAGTGCTCCGACCAATACCGTAAATATAAGTCAGGCCGACTACTACCCGCTTGTCGCGGGGTAAATCCACTCCTGCGATACGTGCCATCTATCTGGACACCCCCTCGTTTCTTATCCTTGCTTCTGCTTATGCCTTGGATTCTCGCAAATTACCATCACGCGGCCTTTGCGCCGGATGACTTTGCATTTCTCGCAAATCGGCTTTACAGAAGGTCTCACCTTCACAGTCTAGCGCCCCCTTCATACGCCGCAGTTATCTCTTGCGGTACGTGATTCTTCCCCTGGTCAAATCGTAGGGAGATAGTTCCACAGTTACTCTATCACCTGGCAGGATTCGAATGAAATTCATCCGCATCTTGCCGGAAATATGGGCCAGAACTTTATGCCCATTCTCTAATTCTACACGAAACATGGCGTTTGGCAAAGGCTCAATTACCGTGCCTTCAACTTCAATGGCATCATCCTTGGCCATGGTCCTGCAAAACCTCCTTTCTCTCTTCCTCCTCACTGCTGTGCCGCTCTATGAAACTCCGGATGGCTTTGTCGTCCAGCCGTTCGACCTCCAGTTTATCCCGGTGAATCACCAGGTGTTTCACATTCTTGCGCTTGGGACAACTGACTTTACGCACCAAGCCATCGGCCACGCCAACGTGATTGTCATCATAGAACTGAACCACCACGTATTTTCTTCCCAAGTCTCTTCCCTGTCTTGACGTCACTAATTGTCCGACTTGCAAAAGCCTCATTTCATCTCTCCTACAAGACCGTAAGAATCACGGGGCCTTCGTCAGTAACAGCAACCGTGTGTTCGAAATGAGCTGACCAGCACTTATCCCGTGTTACCACCGTCCAATTATCTGCCAAAACATCCACCTGGTAGCCTCCCGCGTTCACCATGGGCTCAATGGCCAAAGTCATTCCTGGTTTCAAACGTGGGCCCCTCCCTGGAGGACCGAAGTTCGGGATCTGTGGTGCTTCATGCATCTGCCGTCCAATTCCATGCCCGACAAAGTCCCTGACAACGGAAAACCCGTGTGTCTCAACATGGCGCTGCACAGCGTGGGAAATATCAGAAAGGCGGTTGCCAACCTGGGCTCGTTCGATGCCTAAAAACAAAGCTTCTTCTGAGACGGTGAGCAGCTTCTGAATCTCGGGAGCCACGCTCCCCACTGGATAAGTCCAAGCGCTGTCGCCGCAGAAACCATCTACAAAAGCCCCAATATCGATGCTGATGATGGATCCCTCTTCCAGAACCACATCCTTGCTGGGAATGCCGTGCACTACCACTTCGTTGACGGATGCGCAGATGGAGGCGGGATACCCTTGATAGCCCTTGAACGCTGGAACCGCATTCTGCTTCAGCAAAAACTCCTCAACGGCCCGATCCAAATCCCAGGTGGTGATTCCGGGCTTAACCAGTTCCCGCACCAGGGCATGTGCCTGGGCCACAACCCTGCCTGCGCGCCGCATGGCATCTATTTCCTCTGCGGATTTGAGAATGATCAACGGGCTTCACCAACCCTCTTGGAATTTGCCAGCCGCTGCAGGAAACAGTCCAAATCGGCAAAAACCTCATCAATGGGGCGCTGCCCGTTGATACTGTACAGCCTGCCGTCCATGCTGTAGTAGTGCAGGACAGGATGGGTCTGGCGCATATACACCTGAAGTCTGTTGCGCGCAGTCTCCTCCGTATCGTCGCTGCGCCGGTACAACTCACCGCCGCAGTTGTCGCACACGTCCAGATCTTGAGAACGGTAGTGCTCAAGATGGTAAACCGCGCCGCAGCTGCTGCATACTCGCCTCTTGGCGATCCGCTGGATTGCTGCCTTCGGCGTAATGCGAATGTCCAAGGCCATTTGCACATCAAGGCCCAGCTGGTCCAGGCGTTGGTCCAGAGCTATGGCCTGGAGCACAGTGCGGGGGAAGCCATCCAGGATCCATCCCTGAGCACAGTCAGCCCTGCTGATGCGCTCAGAGACCATCTCGATGGCCAGTCCATCGGGGATCAGCTCTCCCCTCCGGACGTAGGAGTCAACCTCCCGGCCGACTCCAGTTCCCGAAGCCACCACTTCACGGATCAAGCTCCCGGAGGAGATATGCGGGATGCCGTACTTCTCGGCAACCAGCTCTCCCTGAGTGCCTTTACCTGCTCCTGGCAAGCCCAGCAACACCAACCGCATGTGCCTTTCCTCCTTTTTATTTCAGGAACCCCTCATAGTGCCTCATCAAGAGATGTGCCTCGATCTGCTGCATGGTATCGAGGGCTACACCCACCATGATCAAGGTTCCGGTGCCGCCAAAAAAGAGGATGTTGGTGGGAACCCTGGTCACTACAGCCACCACAAAGGGCAGAACCGCGATGACAGCCAGGAAGATGGCTCCAGGCAGGGTGATCCGGGAAAGGATCCTATCCATGTAGTCCGCTGTCGGTTTGCCCGGGCGGAGGCCAGGAATGTATCCCCCATTTTTCTTCATGTTGTCAGCAACCTCCGAGGGATTGAAGGTTACCGCTGTATAAAAGTACGTGAAGAAGAACACAAGAATTACGAACACCAGGTTGTACCCAATGGTACCGTAGTCCAGCCAGCGATCGACGAAGTCCTTGACCCCTGGAATGAACTGAGCCAGAGTGAGGGGGAAGGACAGCACCGATGATGCAAAGATGACTGGAATAACGCCTGCTTGGTTCACTTTCAAAGGGATGTGGGTGGACTGGCCGCCATACATGCGCCGTCCAACCACCCGCTTGGAGTACTGCACGGGCACCCTGCGCTCGCCCTGCGTGATCATGACCACCGCCGCGATGACAGCAACAGTGATCAGCAGGTACACGATGAGGCTGATGATGTGCAGCTGCCCCGCTGCCACAGCCCGGAAGGCGTTGGCATAGGTGGTGGGCATGGCGGCTACAATGTTGACAAAGATGAGCAGCGAAATGCCGTTGCCGATGCCCTTTTCGGAAATCTTCTCTCCCAGCCACATGGTGAACATGGTGCCAGCCGTCAGGGTCAGCATAATCAGGGCAAGCCCGAAAAAGGTCGGGTTAGAAGTTACACCCCAGTTGCGGGCCATGATTGTGGTGCCAAAGGCCTGGACGAACGCCAAAACAACCGTGGCATAGCGCGTGTACTGGGCGATGATCTTCCTGCCCTCTGGGCCTTCCTTCTGTAGTTCCTCCAGCCGCGGGATGACAATGGTGAGCAGGTTCATCACAATGGATGCCGTAATGTACGGACTCACGCCCTGGGCAAAAACGGTGAACCTTTCCAAGGCTCCCCCAGAGAAAAGATTCAGAAACCCAAAGATGTTTCCTCCATCAACTCCCAACTGCCTGGCTAATTCCACCGCATTTACTCCGGGAACGGGCACGAAGGCACCGATCCGGTAAACTGCGAGCAGAGCAGCGGTGTACAGAAGCTTGCGCCGCAAATCGGGGATCCTGATGGCATTTCTCAACGCAGCTAGCAACTAGATCACCTCAACTTTGCCGCCAGCCTGTTCAATCTTGGCTGCTGCCGAATTTGTGAAACGATGAGCCTGCACCGTCAACGCCTGCTTGATCTCGCCGTTGCCGAGAACTTTGATCCCATCATACATCTTCTTCACAAGACCGGACTCAACCAGGAGTTCAGGAGTGACCACTGTACCCGGTGCGAACCGATTCAAGTCTTCCAGCTTGACCTCAGCGTACACTTTTTTGCCTATATTATTGAATCCGCGCTTCGGCATGCGCCTGACCAGCGGAGTCTGGCCCCCTTCGAAATAGTGGCCCTTGCCTCCCCCGGAGCGCTGGCCCTGGCCTTTATGACCGCGACCGGAGGTCTTGCCCCAGCCGGAAGCCATGCCGCGGCCTACCCTCTTGCGCTTGTGGCTGCTGCCTTCTGCGGGTTTGAGTTCATGAAGCCGCACGCTTACACCCCCTCTTACTCAACTAGTTCTTCCACTTCCACTAAGTGTTGAACTTTGTGGATCATACCCCGAATGGCGGGGGTATCGTTATGGACAACAGAGGCACCCAGCTTTTTCAAACCAAGGGCGGCAACTGTGTCTTTTTGGTCTTGAGCGTAACCGATCGCGCTCTTCTTGTACGTGATCTTCAACTTCGCCACAACATTCGCCCCCTAACCTAAGATTTCTCCAGGAGTCTTGCCGCGGAGCTTAGCCACCTCTTCCACAGTCCTCAGGCTCTTCAGCCCTTCAATGGTGGCGCGGACAACGTTGATGGGGTTAGAGGACCCTAATGACTTGGTCAAAACATCCTTGACACCCGCTGACTCCATAACGGCACGCACCGGACCACCGGCGATTACTCCTGTACCTTCAGAAGCTGGCTTCAGCAGTACCCGGGCGCCTCCGAAGGTCTGCGTAACAGCATGGGGGATGGTAGTACCCACCATGGGCACGTCGATCATATTCCTCTTGGCCTCTTCCGTAGCCTTGCGGATGGCTTCCGGCACCTCTTTGGCTTTCCCGAGGCCAGCTCCTACTCGTCCGTTACCGTCTCCCACCACCACTAAGGCGCTGAACGAACGGGTCCGTCCACCCTTAACGGTCTTGGAGACAGGATTGATGTTAACCAGGCGTTCCTGCAGCTCTGCACCACTAGTTTCAGTTCGTTTCGACAAGTTCGTTTCCCTCCCTTGCACCTAGAATTCTAAGCCGCCTTCACGGGCACCATCTGCCAAAGAAGCGATTCTGCCGTGGTAGATGCACCCGCCGCGATCAAAGACAACTTGCTTGATGCCTTTTTCTATGGCGCGCTCAGCTATGACACGCCCGATCTCTTTGGCCGCTTCTTTATTCCCTGTGGATCCCAATTTCGCACGTAATTCAGGTTCTACAGAGGAGGCGGACACCAAAGTATGTCCGATGCTGTCATCGATGATTTGGGCGTGAATGTGATTCAGACTGCGGTATACGTTTAGGCGCGGGCGCTCAGGCGTACCAATCACGCGCTGCCTCAAGCGCTGATGCCTTACTTTCCTGGCTTCACGCCGACTTAGTTTGGCCATCTATTACCCTCCTTTAAGCCCTAAGCTTTACCTGCTTTACCTGCTTTGCGGCGAACTCTTTCGCCCTCATAGCGAATACCTTTACCCAGGTAGGGCTCGGGTCTTCTCACATCGCGGATATTGGCTGCCGTCTGGCCCACCAGTTCTTTGTCAATGCCCTTTACGCTGATCTTAGTCGGCGTAGGCACCTCAATTTCAATACCTGGAGCCGGATCTATTTCCACGGGGTGAGAATAGCCCACAGTCAGGACTAACTTGCTGCCCTGTTTGGCCGCTCTGTACCCAACCCCAACAATCTCCAAGTTTCGAGTGAATCCCTCCGTTACCCCTTTTACCATGTTGGCAATCAGTGTGCGAGTCAAACCGTGGAGGGAGCGATGCTGTTTCTCGTCGCTGGGCCTGGTCACTACGATGCTTCCATCAGCAAGTTCCACGTTCATCTCTGGATGGAATTCCCGGCTCAGCTGACCTTTTGGTCCTTTGACTTCAATGACGTTGCCGTTGATCTTCACTTCAACGCCAGCAGGAACCTGAATTGGAGCTCTTCCGATTCTGGACATCTAACTTCCCTCCCTTACCAAACGTAGCAGATTACTTCTCCACCGATGCCTTCTTTGCGGGCTATCCGGTCAGTGACAATTCCCTTGGAAGTGGAAAGAATTGCCACACCGATCCCGCCCAGAACTCTGGGGACCTCTTCTTTCGAGGCGTACACTCTGGACCCGGGCTTGCTGATGCGCTTGAGTCCTTTAATGACCGGACCCTGGACCGGATCATATTTCAGGTAAATGCGAATAATACCCTGCTTGTTGTCTTCAATGGCTTTGTAGTCTCTAATAAAACCCTCGTCCTTAAGGATGCGAGCCAACTCTTCCTTAAGCTTGGAACGGGGAATGTCTACCGATTCGTGCTTCACGGAACTGGCGTTCCGAATCCGTGTGAGCATATCCGCAATTGGATCTGTCATTACCATTCAGGAAACCTCCTTTCGGATGAGCCATCCCTACCAGCTGGACTTAGTTACTCCTGGAATCTGCCCTTCACTAGCATATTTCCGGAAGCATACACGGCACATTTGGAAACGGCGCATGTAGCCACGGGGACGCCCGCAAATTCTACAACGATTAACCCGGCGCACTTTGAACTTGGGTTCGCGCTGCGCCTTTGCGATCATCGACTTTTTCGCCACATTATCTCTCCTCTCAGCTTCTAAACGGCATACCCATAAGCTTCAAGAGTTCGTAGGCTTCCTCGTCAGTCTCGGCGGTGGTACCGATGGTCACCATCAGGCCCCTCACCTTGTCGATTTTGTCGTAGTCAATTTCTGGAAACACCAGCTGCTCACGCAAACCTAGACTGTAGTTACCCCGCCCGTCAAAGGATGCCGGGGACAAGCCGCGGAAGTCTCGAATGCGGGGCAAGGCAATGCTCACTAGACGGTCAAAGAACTCAAACATGCGATCTCCGCGCAGAGTCACCTTGCACCCAATGGCCATGCCGGCGCGCAGCTTAAAAGCGGCAACGGATTTCTTCGCGTGGCTGATCACCGGTTTCTGGCCGGAAATGGTCTCCAGGTCGCGCACAGCCGCTTCAAGTGCTTTAGGATCTTGCGTTGCTTCGCCCACACCGATATTCAATACTATCTTCTCAAACCGGGGTACCTCCATGATGTTCTTGTATCCAAAACGCTCCATGAGTGCGGGTACCACTTCAGTTTGATATTTTTCCTTCATTCGTGCCAAGAGAACTCCCCCCTTCTCAAACAGCTGAAAACCGTGCCTAGTTGATTGCTTTGCCGCACTTCTTGCACAGACGCTGAACCTCGCCGTCTGCCGAACGCTCGCGCCTAATTCTAGTAGGACCCTTGCAGCTTGGGCAGACTAAGGCGACATTAGAAGCATGGATCGGCCCGGGCTTCTCAATGATACCCCCCTGCGGATTGGTCTGAGTGGGTCTGGTGTGCTTCTTTTGTATATTAACACCGTCGACGATGACTCTGCCCAGCTTGGGAAAGACTTCCAGCACTTTCCCCCTCTTGCCTTTGTCATCGCCGGTTATCACTGCAACCGTATCGCCGCGTTTGACATGCAACTTGGCCATTCCCCATCCTCCTTTCTACTAGAGAACCTCAGGAGCCAGAGAGACGATCTTCATGAAATCCTTTTCCCGCAATTCTCTAGCTACAGGACCAAAAATACGGGTCCCTCTCGGATTGTTCTGGTCATTGATAATAACTGCCGCATTCTCATCAAAACGGATCAAGGAACCATCGGGCCGGCCGTACTGCTTCTTCGTTCTCACCACGACGGCTCTCACAATATCGCCTTTCTTCACAACGCCACCAGGAGCCGCAGATTTAACTGTAGCAATGATCACATCGCCTACCCGGGCGTAGCGCCGTCCTGAGCCGCCTAGTACTCGAATGCATAGAATCTCACGCGCACCGGTGTTATCAGCGACTTTTAAACGACTCTCTTGCTGGATCATGGTAGCTCCTCCTTCCCTCGCCTATATTCTTCAGCTAACGGGCCTTCTCAATGATTTCCACTACCCGCCAGCGCTTCTGCTTGCTCAGGGGCCTGGTCTCCATAATGCGCACCCTGTCGCCTACGGAGCATTCATTGGCCTCATCGTGCGCCTTGAAAGTCACGCTCCGGCGCAGAGTCTTATTGTAAAGAGGATGACGTTCAGTCCGCTCCACAGACACCACAACGGTTTTGTCCATTTTATCGCTGATGACGACTCCCACGCGGGTCTTCCTCATCCTTCTCTCTTTGTCCACCTGCGTTCCTCCCTTCCCGGATCTTCGGAACCTAAGCCTACCTGATGTTTAGTTCACGTTCACGCATGATGGTCTTCACGCGTGCAATGTCCTTGCGCACTACGCTGATGCGCATGGGGTTATCCAATTGACCAGTAGCCAGTTGAAACCTCAGGTTAAAGAGCTCTTCCTTCAATTCTCCCAACTTAGCCTCCAACTCGTTTGCGGAAAGCTTGCGGATATCTTTAGCCTTCACTTGCGTCACCACCTGCTACTGTTCGAGATACGAATTTGCATTTAACCGGCAGCTTGTGAGCGGCTAAGCGCATCGCCTCACGGGCCAATTCCTCAGATACTCCGCCGATCTCGAACATAATTCGCCCTGGTTTTACCACGGCCACCCAGTGCTCAGGGGCGCCTTTACCGGAACCCATGCGGGTTTCAGCTGGCTTCTTCGTAACGGGTTTGTCAGGGAAAATCCTAATCCAAACCTTACCACCCCTGCGGATGTGACGGGTCATGGCAACACGGGCTGCTTCAATCTGTGTATTCTTAATCCACCCCGGTTCCAAAGCCTGAAGCCCGAACTCGCCGAAGGTAACCTCGTTACCTCTCATGGCAACGCCGGTCATGCGGCCCCGGTGGACTCTGCGATACTTCACTCTCTTGGGAACTAGCACCCTTATTCGCCCCCTTTGTCCTTGGTCTGGGCGCTGGATTCAGGCAGGATCTCACCGTGGTAGATCCAGACCTTGACTCCAATCTTGCCGAAGGTGGTGTTGGCCTCGGCGAACCCGTAATCAATATCTGCTCTTAAGGTGTGGAGGGGGATTGAACCTTCTGGACTCCACTCGGTACGTGCAATTTCTGCGCCGCCTAAACGGCCGGAAACGGCAACCTTAATACCCTTGGCACCCATGCGGATCGCGCGCTGCTGGGCCTGACGCATGGCTCTACGGAAGGAAATGCGCCTCTCCAAAGCGAAGGCGATACTCTCCGCCACCAACTGGGCGTCGATCTCGGGAGTTTTGATCTCCACGATGTTTACCTGCATCTGGCGGCCGGTCATACTCTCCAGGTCTTTGCGCAGCTTGTCGACTTCTGTGCCGCCCCGCCCGATGACCATGCCGGGCCTGCCGGTGTGAATGGTTACCTTGGCGCGGTTGGCTGCCCGCTCAATCTCTATCCTAGATACGCCCGCCTGGTAGAAACGCTGCTTAATCATCTTCTTGATTTCCAAGTCTTCGTGCAGCAGATCGGCGTATTCCAGCTTGTTGGCATACCACTTGCTGTCCCATTCTTTTACGATACCAAGTCTAAACCCTACCGGGTGTACTTTTTGACCCACGCAACTATCCCTCCCTTTCCCGCAAAATAACAGTAATATGGCTTGTGCGTTTACGAATGCGGTTGGCCATGCCGCGGGCTCGCGGCCTGATCCTCTTCAGAGTTGGACCCTGGTCAACGTAGCACTCGGCCACATATAACGAATCCACATCCATTTCGAAGTTGTTTTCAGCGTTTGCCACGGCACTGCGCAGAACCTTTTCCACTATGGGAGAAGCTCCCTTGGGCGTGAACTTCAAAATGGTTAACGCTTCCTCCACATCTCTGCCGCGAATTAAGTCAATTACTTGGCGCGCTTTGCGTGGTGAAATTCTCACATGCCTAGCAACTGCTCTCGCTTCCATCCTTTATCACCCCGTTCTGCTTATCTGCCTGACGACCTCTCACCGGCATGCCCCCTGAAAGTACGGGTTGGGGCAAATTCACCCAACTTATGACCGACCATCTCTTCCGTGATATAAATCGGGACGTGCCGGCGGCCATCATGAACCGCGATGGTATGGCCTACCATCTCCGGAAAAATCGTGGAGCGTCTCGACCACGTCTTGATCACTCTCTTTTCGCCCTTTTCATTCATTTCCCTTACCTTCTTCAGCAGATGGGCATCGGCGAAAGGGCCTTTTTTCAGCGATCTACTCATTACTACACCTCCCCGCAGAGAACCTCAATTACCTTTTCCGACGTCTCACGATCAGACGATCGCTTGGCTTCTTCTTACGAGTGCGTGTTCCAAGCGTCGGCTTGCCCCAAGGTGAAACCGGTGAGGGCATGCCAACGGGCGCCTTGCCTTCGCCGCCGCCATGCGGATGGTCCACGGGATTCATGGCTACGCCACGTACATGGGGCCTTCTGCCCAGATGTCTGGAGCGTCCAGCTTTACCGATCACCATGTTTTCGTGTTCCACGTTGCCTACCTGGCCAATGGTGGCCCGGCAGACCTGCAGCACCATTCTGAACTCACCGGAAGGAAGCCTGATGGTGGCATACTTCCCTTCTTTAGCCATGAGCTGAGCAGCAGTGCCCGCGGAACGGACCATCTGACCGCCTTTGCCCGGCTGGAGCTCAATGTTGTGGATCACTGCGCCCACCGGAATGTTTTCCAGGGGCAGGGCGTTGCCCGGTTTGATATCGGCGTCAGGCCCCGATTCAACCATGTCGCCAACGTTCAAGCCCACAGGAGCTAAGATGTAGCGCTTTTCACCATCAAGATAGTGCAGTAATGCGATTCTTGCGGAACGATTGGGATCATACTCGATGGCAGCCACCTTAGCTGGGATGCCATCTTTATCGCGTTTAAAGTCAATAATGCGATACTTCCGCTTATGTCCGCCACCCCTGTGACGGATCGTGATGCGCCCTCCAGCATTTCGTCCACCAGATGATTTGAGAGAAACCACCAAGGATTTCTCCGGTTCCTTTTTGGTAATCTCCTCAAAGGTGTAACCGGTCATGGCGCGACGCCCCGGAGTGGTCGGCTTGTATTTCTTAATCGCCACTTGTCCGTCCCTCCTTAAAATCCTCCAAGTACCTCGATGCTGTGCCCTGGTTTCAGGGTCACCACAGCCTTTTTCCAGTCGGATGTATAACCTTCATGGCGTCCCATCCTGCGCAGTTTCCCCTTAACGCGAGAAGTGTTCACCTTCTCAACCTTGACGCCAAAGATCTCTTCCACAGCGGCTTTGATCTGCGTCTTGGTGGCTCGCATATCCACCTCAAACGTGTACTTGTTCTCAGCCATCAGGTCGGTGCTCTTTTCCGTCACAATCGGCCGTTTAATGATGTCACGCGCATCCATTACGCAAGCACCTCCTCCAATCTCGCAACCGCATCCTTAGTCATGACCAACTTCTCACTGTTCAGGATGTCGTACACATTCAAGCCAACTGACTTGGCTACTACTGCGCCTGGAATGTTGCGGACGGACAGCTCCACGTTTTGATCCCACTCTGCGGTGACCAGGAGGGGCTTCCTTACGTCCAGGGCTTCGAAGACGCCGGCCATTACCTTGGTCTTCGGCTTCTCCACAGTGAGTTGATCCAGAACCAGAATATCGCCAGCAGCTGCTTTAGCGCTTAAGGCAGACTTCAACGCAGCCCGGCGTGCTTTTTTGGGCAGACGCCACGAATAATCTCTCGGTGTTGGCCCAAAGACCACGCCGCCTCCAACCCACTGGGGCGACCGAATACTGCCTTGACGTGCGCGCCCGGTTCCCTTCTGCCTCCAGGGTTTGCGTCCGCCTCCCTGCACAAGCCCACGCGTTTTCACTGACGCGGTGCCCTGCCGGCGGTTAGCTAAATGGCTGAGTACAGCCTTATGCATGAGGTCTTGGTTTACCTTGACCCCGAAAACAGCGTCGTTGAGCTCGATCTCGCCAACCTGCTTTCCTTCCATATTGTAAACGGCCACTTTCGGCATGAGTGCAGCCTCCTCTCTTCTTCAAACTCTACGCCTTCACTGAGTTGCGTATAATGACAAGGCTTCCTTTTACACCTGGCACCGAACCCTTCACCAAGAGCAGGTTCCGGTCAGGATCAACCTTGACGATTTCCAAATTCTGTATGGTAACGCGTTCGCCTCCCATACGTCCGGGAAGCGGGCGGCCTTTGAATACTCTGGCCGGGCCAACTGAACCCAGGGAACCCACGCGGCGGTGGTATTTCGAACCGTGGCTCATACGTCCGCGGCTTTGGTTATGGCGCTTGATGGAACCTTGAAAACCCTTACCTTTGCTGGTGGCTGTGACGTCTACTTTGTCCCCTTCGCTGAAGATGCTCACATCCACCGAGTCACCCACGTTCAACTGGGCGAAATCGTCATCTGCACTAATGCGGATTTCCCGTAGAAAGCGAGCGGGCTTCACCTTTGCTTTGGCGAAATGTCCGGCTTCCGGCTTGTTCACCAGTCTTTCCCGCCGTTCACCAAAGCCGAGCTGCACTGCAAGATAATTATCCTTCTCTAAGGTCTTCTTTTGCACTACCGTACATGGGCCAGCTTCGATGACGGTCACGGGAATCAGCAGTCCTTCTGCATTGAAAATCTGGGTCATTCCCAATTTCTTACCTAAAATACCTTTGGCCATCTTTCACACCCCCTAATATTGCTCCCACTGGCTCCTTTAACCCTGGATTTTGATCTCGATATCTACGCCAGCAGGCAGGTCTAAACGCATGAGCGCATCAACTGTTTTGGGATTGGGATCAAGAATGTCGATGAGGCGCTTGTGCGTTCTCATTTCGAACTGTTCACGAGAGTCTTTGTGTACGTGCACAGAACGCAAAACGGTGAAAATGTTCTTCTCTGTTGGTAAGGGGATGGGTCCCGAAACCGTCGCCCCGGTACGTTTGGCAGTGTCGACTATCCTTGCTGCAGAACTGTCCAGGATCTTGTGATCAAACGCCTTGAGTCTAATTCTTACTTTCTGTCTTGCCAAGAAAATCAGTCCTTTCGCTCGATTAACGAACATACTCTGTGAAAATTCCCCTAACCAATCGCCCCTGGGCAGTTTGCTGTGTGCAGGTGAATCATGCTTACACATGCCTCCATCAGCAAACTGCAAAATCAATTGACAAGGCAGGCTAACCTTTGAGCGCAATTGATCTGGTCAATTGATTAAGCAACCTTCCACATCATCGCAGTTTGGTTCTAGACAGCCGAATGGGAAAAGCAATCCAGCGGATTACTTTTCCCCAGCTCCATCCAAAACGGCAGCTACTCCAGGATCTTGGTTACAACACCGGCGCCAACTGTGCGGCCGCCTTCACGTACCGCGA
>FIZK01000032.1:0-8226 GCA_900018335.1 uncultured Clostridia bacterium
CTTTCTGGTTCACATCGTGCTGGTACTGGCCCACACCCAGGGACTTGGGCTCGATTTTCACCAGTTCCGCCAGGGGATCCTGCACCCTGCGGGCGATGGACACTGCTCCCCGCATGGAAACGTCCAGCTCAGGGAACTCCCGGCGAGCCAGTTCGGAGGCTGAATAGACGGAAGCGCCCGCTTCGTTGATCACCAGGTACTGCACCCGCGGGCAGTGGGTTTTGATCAGCTCTGCCACGAGCCTTTCCGTTTCCCGGCTGGCAGTGCCGTTGCCGATGGTGATCAGGTTGATGCCATGCTTCTCCACCAGAGCTGCCAGGGTCTGAAGCGCCTCTGCCCACCTGCGCTGGGGTTCGTGGGGATAGATGGTGGTATACTCCAGGAGCTGTCCGAACTCGTCCACCACCGCCGCTTTGCAGCCAGTGCGGAAGGCGGGGTCGATACCCAGCACCCTGCGGCCCCGCACTGGGCTTTGCATCAACAGATCCCTCAGGTTCTTGGCGAAGATCTCAATGGCGTGCTCTTCTGCCTTTTCCGTGAGGGCATTCCTGATTTCCCGCTCCAAACTGGGGCCCAACAGGCGTGCATAACCATCTTCAATGGCTGCCCGCAGGTAACTAGCCGCGGGGGAGGCGCCGTTTGTAATGATTTCCCTGCTGAGCAGGGAGAAAATGCGCTCCAGATCGGCCACCACTTTGACCTTCAATACGCCCAGCCGTTCGCCGCGGTTGATGGCCAAAACGCGGTGGGGAGGAATCTTGGCTGCATCCTCAACATAATCAAAGTACATCTTAAACTCGTCCGCTTCGGGGATGTCCTCGTCGGTTCTTTCTGTAACCAGCAGACCGGTATCGTAGATAAACTTGCGGATCAGAGCCCGGTGGGCAGGGTCATCGGCAAACTGCTCCGCGAGGATATCCTGCGCCCCCTGGAGGGCTTCTTCCACACTGGCCACCTCATCGCTGAGGAAGGGTGCGGCCAAGTGCCTTGGATCCTCGGCCTGCTGGGCCAAGAGCAGCTCCGCCAGGGGTTCCAGACCCTTTTCCTTGGCCACGGATGCCCTGGTTTTGCGTTTGGGTCTGAAGGGGCGGTAAAGATCCTCCAGTTCCTGCAGGGAAGCCGCGGCCTGGATTGAGCTGCTGATTTCCGGAGTAAGCTTGCCCTGGGCTTCAATGAGGCGGGTTATCTCTGCTTTGCGGTTTTGGAGACTGCGCAGGTAATCCAGGCGTTCTGCAAGGGTCCTGAGCACAGTCTCGTCCAGCTCCCCCGTGGCTTCTTTGCGGTAGCGGGCGATGAAGGGTATGGTGTTGCCCTCATCCAGGAGCCGGACAGTGTTTTCCACCTGCTGGGGCTTGAGCCCCAGCTCTGCTGCGAGCTGTTGTATGATTTCCATGTTGATCTCTCCTCCGTGCTTAGAATAGCAGAACTGGAAGGAAGATGCAAAGAAATGTGGAACCCTAAGGCGAGGTGGTAATATGCTGGCAGAGTATAGGACGGTGGCGCAGGAGGCGGAGATTACCCTTATCGAAAAGAAGTCGAAATTCATTGCCCGCATCAAGCCCGTCCAGACCCGGGAAGAAGCGGAAGCGTTCCTTGAGGAAGTGCGCAAGGAGCATTGGAACGCCACCCACAATGTGCCGGCTTATATCATAGGCATGAACCAAGAGATCCAGAAATACAGTGATGACAATGAACCAAGCGGTACCGCGGGCTTGCCAGTCCTGGAGGTTCTCAAGGCCCATGAGCTGGTCAATACCGCCATCGTGGTTACCCGCTACTTCGGCGGCATCCTTTTGGGTAGGGGAGGGTTGGTCCGTGCTTACGGCGGAGCAGCCAGGGAGGCCGTGCTGGCTGCCGGCATCGTGCGTATGGTACCCGCTGTGGAAGTGGGCATTACAGTGGACTATACCCATGCGGGGAGGATCCAAAATGAGCTGCTCACCCAGGGGGTTTTCCTAGCTGACACGGAGTACCTTGAGCACGTGACCTTCCACGTACTGCTCCTGCCCCAGGAAAGGGAGGCCCTGCGTCAGCTGATCCAGGAGCATACTGCCAATGATTTCCAGTGGCGGGAGGGGCAGGAAGTGTACCGGGCCCTTCCGCTGGCAGAGAGTTGAGAAGGGGAGTGAAGGCCATGACCAAGTTGACCCGGACATCTGCGCCCTGGCTCTATCCGCTGCCGCCGGTTCTGGTGAGCTGCGAGCATAACGGGCGGGCCAACATCATCACCCTGGCCTGGGCAGGAGTGGCCTGTTCGGATCCAGCAATAATCAGCGTGGGCATTCGCCCGCAGCGTTACTCGTATGATATAATTAAGCAATCAGGTGAATTCGTGGTGAACATACCCAAGGCATCCCAGGTGGAGCTGGTAGACTTCTGCGGTAATGTCAGCGGCCGGGAAGTTGATAAGTTTGCCCGCTGCGGCTTCACTGCGCAGCCCGGCCAGTTCGTGAAGGCGCCGCTGATCGCGGAGTGTCCGGTGAATCTGGAGTGCAAGGTCGTTCAGGTGCTCGCCCTGGGGAGCCATGAGCTGTTTTTGGGGGAAATCCTCTCCGTGCATTACGATGGGCAGTATGCAGCGAATCAGCGCTTTGACCTCAGCCAAGCCGATGCCCTCGTTTACGGGCTCAATGGTTATTACCGGCTGGGTGAAGCGTTGGGGCGCCACGGACAGTGGATCAGAGAAGAGAGGTAGGAGATGGAAAAAAGCAGGAAGTTCTTAAGTTTGGGCGTATTTCTTGTCTGTGCCTTCATTCTGACTGGTTCGGCTTGGGCCGCGTTTCCTAAACCCCAGGGTTTTGTGAACGATTTTGCCAATGTGCTCGATCGACGCAGCCAATCGGAACTGGAGATCCTGGCTGAGCAGCTGAAAAAAGACCAGGGGATCGAACTGGCGGTGGTTACGGTGGCCACCACGGAGCCCATGGATCCCAAGGAATACACCACGGGGCTGTTCAACGATTGGAAAATTGGCGGTCCCGAAGACAGCGGCCTTTTGCTCTTGCTGGCCGTTGCGGAGCGGGCTATTGAAGTTGAACCCGGCTACGGCCTGGAGGGAGTCCTGCCCGACGGCCTCATTGGGGCGGTCATCGATCAGGAGGGCATGCCCCATTTCAAAGAGGGGAACTACGGGGCAGGGCTGACAGCCATGGCCAAGGCCTATGCCAGTATTCTAGCCGGCGAAGAGTTTGAGATTGCTGAGGAAAATAAGCCGGATTTCGGGTGGCTGTTTTCGTTTCTCATTTTTCTCCTCATCGTGCTGCTACTGCGCCGCAATCGCTTCTACCCGCCGAGGGGAAGCGGCGGGATCGGTGGTGGCGGAGGCTCGGGCAGAAGGACCATATTCATCCCTGGCCCCACCATAGGCGGTCCGCGCATGCCTACGGGTAGACCGTCCGGTGGCTTTGGAGGGTTTGGGGGAGGACGCAGCGGCGGCGGCGGTGCAGGACGAAGATTCTAAGGAAGGAAAAGGAGAGTGGAGAGCATGAAAAAAGGAACCATAGTGCTGATAGTCATTGCAGCAGTCATTATCCTTCTTGGTGCCAGGGTTATCTCCAGTTACAATCAGTTAGTGGAATTGGAGCAAAACGTGGAAGGCCGTTGGGCGCAGGTGGAAAACCAGCTGCAGCGGCGGGCAGATTTGATCCCCAATTTGGTAGAGACTGTTAAGGGCTATGCCAGCCATGAGCAGCAAGTTTTTGCCGATGTTGCCGAAGCCCGTTCGCGCTTGCTGGCGGCCAGGACCCCTGAAGATCAGATGGAGGCCAATGCGAGCCTGGACTCCGCTCTCGGCAGACTCCTTGCCATCAGCGAAGCTTACCCGCAATTGAAGGCCGATACCAGCTTTATCCGCCTTCAAGATGAGCTTGCGGGCACAGAGAACCGCATAGCCACGGAGCGGATGCGCTTCAATGAGTCTGTGCAGACGTGGAACACCACCATCAGGCGTTTCCCCATGAACCTGCTGGCCGGCATGTTCGGCAAGGAGCCCAAGCGCTTCTTCGAAGCATCGCCAGGCGCCCAAGAAGTACCGCAGGTTAGTTTCTAAAAGATAAGGCACTCTCCTCTGGAGAGTGCCTCTTTAAAAACCAAAAACGGGCAGGGGAGTGGTGGTGTGCTCCCGCAGGGCATCTAGGTCCACAGGGGGGATATTGTCGCGGAAGTAATGCAGTACCTGCAGTGCTTCTGCAGGATGTGCGGTGCCCCCCCAAACCACGAGCTTGGTTAACTGCGCAGGATGCTGGATGCCGTAGATGGGCTGGCCTGATTCATCGTGATCCAAGGGCAGCAGCAGTCCCTGCTCGGTGAAATAATTTAAGCGTTCTTCGGAGAGGGAAATCACATCTGGTGCCTCTCCCGCAGCGATCAACACCACCAGCTTGGGATCCATGGTTCCCGGCGGGAGGAGCTGCAGATCGATGTAGATCTCCTCGTGGGATGCGTTCCAGGTTTCGGCCAACTCCGTCATGACCGCATCGACTTCGTAGGAAGCCTCCGCCAAAAACGCGATTTTTATCCTGCCCATGGCCGGATCCGGGGGCTGGGGGCGGAAGATCAGATAAAGGATCAGGGCGGCTGCCGCCAGGATGATTCCCGCGATAACTTTCATAGATACGGGGGGTGGAGGGCCGTCCCCTTTCGGCCGTTCGCCCAGGACAACCTGTGCCAGCTGAGGACAACCGGCTTTGCCGCAGCCCCCTTTACTCTTCCAGCAATCCGCGTGCTGCACACTGCGGCAGCGCGGGCAGACCACTACCTCATCCCGGGCGCTGATGGCCTCGCCGCACAGGACACAGGGCTGGCCCGCGTAAGCCTCTCCCGATGTGATTTTTTCAGTTTTTCCAGCCATAGATTATCTCCCCAAATACCAAAGATCGTATAGTATGGTATTATTGATATTGTAACACTTTGTCCCAGCTCTGCCAATTGACAGGGGTTGGGGAAGAGGAGTGGTGGCTCTGAGGCCGCAGGTGGAAATCTACACTGACGGTGCATGCAGCGGAAACCCGGGTCCCGGAGGATGGGGAGCCATCCTGCTCTATGGTCCCCATGAAAAAGAGATCTCGGGCTTCGAAGCCATGACTACTAACCAGCGCATGGAGCTCACGGCGGCCATCAAGGCTTTGGAGAGCTTAAAAAGACCCTGCAGGGTTAAGCTTTACTCAGACAGCGCTTACTTGATCAACGCCTTCACCCAGGGGTGGATTGAGAATTGGCGCAGGAATGGATGGCTCAATGCCCAGAAAAAGCCAGTGAGCAACGCGGACCTGTGGCGGCGGCTGGCGGACCTTGCGGAAATCCACGAGATCCAGTGGATTAAAGTTAAGGGACACAGCGATAATAAGTATAATAACCGTTGCGACGCTCTGGCCCGGGCTGCCATTGAAGCGGGGCGTTAGGGGGTGCAGCAGGCAGTGCAGAGAGATTACAAGGAACTGTTGGAAGAAATCAAGGAGATTACCACGGCAGATGGGTTTGTCTCTTCATGTCTGGAGATCAAAGAAAGCCTGTTCTTTTATGAACTGGAGCTGGTGCTGGCGGCCTACACTGCTTCCCTGGAGCTGCTGGCGGTGGCTGCTCTGCTCAACGCCGCGCTGAAAAGCAGGCGCGACCTGCTCAGAGCCCGGGCTGAAGTGGAGCGCTGTGTGGACACTCTCTTGGCGGATCTGACCAAGTTCCAGTTCCCCTTAGATATCCAGTATGTTGTGGATCGGTTTTTGCAGGGCCCGGCGCCGCGCATCCGCTGGAGGTTTGCGGTCTACAGGGAGATGATCAAGGCTTATGCGTCCCTTGATGAAGCTGCGCCTGATGATCTGGATGCCCTGCTGCGCAGGGCCCACAAGGCAATACAGGGAACGGAAGCAGACTTCGGCCCCAGGCTCGCGGCTGTGCTGGGGCAGGTGGGGGCCAGAATGCTGAGGGGCGCCCGTCTGAGGCCCATTTGGGTGCAGGTGAGCCATCCACGCATCCAGGTGGTCCTGTCTGGCCTGCAGACCCTGGTGAACAACCTGCGCGTCACCCCCTACCTCAACTACCCCTTGGAAGATCTGGCCACGGAGAGACAGAAGCGCCGGAAGGTGAAGGGCAATGTGGTGGCGGACTTGGGGGTGTTCCGCAATTTCCGGCAGGGGGGATCAGGCTACACGGAGCTGAACATCGCCTTTGAACGTGATGAATATGATCACTTCCTGGAGGGCTTTTTCACTGGCTTTCAGTATCTGGATGTGGAACCTGACCAGACGGTGGTGGACTTGATCACCATGATTTTCGAAGCCCGTTCCGTCCACCTGGGGGTGGACGGCCGTTTCCTGCTCAGGCTTATGGTGTACTGCAGCCGCTGGAAGCTGAGCCAGGTGAGCGACGCCGTCCTGGAGCTCCTGGCTGAGCTGGATTGGGAAGATCCGCTCTTTTACGAGTCTTGGTCCCTGCTTAAATCCCTGGCGGGCAAAGCTCTGCCTGCCATGCGCCGCTTTGCCAGGGCTAACCCGGAATCGCCGCTCCTTCCCTATCTCGCCCTCTTTTTGAGCAGCGGTCCGCCCAGCAAGCGCAGGTGGAGCCTGCTGAAGGAGATCTTCGAGCATTACCCCGATGACAATGAGGACAAGGCCCATATCGCCCTGTCCATTGCCCGGTACGGGGGAGAGGATGCCGTGGCCTTTCTGGAACAGGTGCTCACCGCTGACAAGAACGCCAACGGGTCCTACCGCAGGGAACTGGAGAAGGCCCTGGCCGCAGCAAAACAACAGACGGTAAATTAATCCATTTCCGACACGGCCCAGGCCGCAGCCTCTTTCACCATGGGGCTGGGGTGCTCGCGGGCCGTCTTTTTTAGGGCCGGGAGAGCTTCCCTAATGCCCTGATTTCCCAGGACAATGCAGGCGTTGCGCTGGAGGATGTTCTTGCCGCGCCAGCTCAAACTGGTTCGGCCGAACATCTCCTTAAACTCTCGTTTGTTCAGATCCAGGAGGGGCAGGAGGGGAACGTGGGGGCCCACCAGCGGTGCAAACTCCTCGTGCCGCGTTAGGACAGCCTCCTTATTCACGGGGCAGACCTGCTGGCAGGTGTCGCAGCCCCAGAGCCTGCTCCCTAGTTTACTACGGAATTCCAGGGGGATGGATCCGGACATCTGAGTGAGGTAAGACAAACAGCGCTGGGGTTTGATCTTGCCAGGGGCCAAAAGCGCCCCCGTGGGACAGGCCCGGATGCACAGATCACAGTGGACAGGGCATGACCAATTGCCCTGCCCCGTGTGGCTCATGGACGCCAGTTCCACATCAACCAGCACTGCGCCTAAAAACACCCAGGACCCAAAGGGGGGCACGTAGACCGCGCAGTTGCTGCCGGGAAAGCCAAGGCCCGCTTCCACGGCCAGGGCCCTGTCCACCAAGAAACTGGTGTCAACGGCTTTGCTGCATTCCCGGGCTCCATGGTGCTCGGTGAGATAGCGTATGAGTTTTTCCATGCGCTCCTGGAGGACGCGGTGATAATCCAGTCCCCAGGCGGAACGGGAGATGGTGCCGTGCAGGGGAGGAACGGGACCGGGGGGTCCGGTGTTGTAGCTCACAGCCAGGGCAATGACCGCTTTGGCGCTTTGCTGCAGGTTCCTGGGATCAACGCGCTTTTCCACATCCGGATCCACAAACTCCGGGTAGCGGCCTTCCTCCTGGGCTTGGCGGAGAATGGCCAGCATCTGCCCTGAAGGCCGCGCCGGCATAACGGCAAAGGCATCAAACCCTGCCTCCCGGATCACTTTGCCCAAAGCATCAAGGGATTCCCTGTCCATGCCGCCTTCCTCCTGCCTATTGTTTCTTGAAAAACAAAGAGGAGCTCGCGCTCCCCTTACCAGTCTATCTAATTGGCTGCTTCCACCGCAACAACCTCGGGAATTTCCTGCTTGAGAATGCGCTCAATGCCGGCCTTGAGAGTAAGCTGGGACATGGGGCACCCCACGCAAGCGCCGGTCAGTCTCACCTTGACTACGTTGTCAGGACTGATCTCAACCAGCTCTACGTCGCCGCCGTCGGCTTGAATAGCTGGGCGAATTCTACCGAGAACCGCTTCTACCTTCTCTCTCATTTCCACACCTCCTTGGGTCTTCTTTTATAAGTATACACCTAATGATTAGCAAAGTCCATGACCAATCGCATCTAGCCTAAGTGCCGCAAAAGGTGCGGTAGGGCACGCTTGATGGTTCCGGCGGCTCGGCGTATTCCTGCTGTTCTTCAC
>FIZK01000032.1:8249-8779 GCA_900018335.1 uncultured Clostridia bacterium
GCTTGGGGGCTCTGCTGGCTGCGGGCTGCCCGCTCCTGCCAGCGGGTTTTCCAGCTAGCAAAAGCATCTGATTGATACAGGCTTCCGGCCTCGAACCTGTGGAAAGTGAGATCCAGGAAAGTGTTGGTGAAATCGGCCTTGTGCCGATGCATGAGATCCAAAAGGTCCTGCACCAGTGCCCTGTCTCCTTCTTCCGCACCAGAGAGGCCCAACTTTTTGCGCATACCGTCCAGGTAGCATTCGGTATACAAAGGACCGAAGCGGGCCAGTTCTTCTGCGGCCAGATCCGCGGCCTCCTCTGGGTCAGGGGAGAGCAGCGGGAGTAGGGCTTCTGCGAAGCGGGCCAGATTCCAGCCGGCGATTTCGGGCTGCCTGGCGTAGGCGTAGCGGCCCTGGAGATCTATGGAGCTGAACACCGTGGCCGGGTCATAGGTATCTAGAAAGGCGCACGGACCGTAGTCGATGGTCTCGCCGCTGATGGTCATGTTGTCGGTGTTCATCACGCCGTGGACAAAGCCCACCAGCATCCA
>FIZK01000033.1:0-6114 GCA_900018335.1 uncultured Clostridia bacterium
CAGGGAACTCGTCCAAGAGCAGGATGCCCAGGTGAGCTAGGGTAATCTCCCCAGGCCGGCCGTTTCTTGAGCCAATCAGCCCCGCTTGCGAAACACTGTGGTGGGGAGCGCGCAAAGGCCGGAAGGTGGGCGGTGGAGACTCTGGATTGAGGAGTCCCGCGGCTTCATAGATCTTGCTCAACGTGAGCATTTCTTCCCGGGTTAGCGCAGGAAGCAGTTTGTGAGCCTGTGTAGCCAGCAGGGTTTTCCCCACGCCAGGGGGGCCAACCAGCATAATATGATGTTTCCCAAGGGCCGCTATTTCCAGGGCCCTTTTGGCGTGTGCTTGGCCTTTGACAAGCCCGCCCGTGGACGGTTGGGGTTGCCGGGGCCAAGCTGCCTTAGGTAGGCGCGGCGCCTCCGTTTTGCCAGCCAAGAAATGAACCAGGTGCGACAAAGAGGGAGTGAGTACCAGGTTCTCCGTGTCCGCCAGGGCTGCTTCCTGCCCATTGGCTTGGGGTACAATCAACTGGCAGCCCTGCTCTTGGGCCAGATCCGCCAAGCTGAGCACGCCGTTGATTCGCTTAAGGGTTCCGCTTAAAGAGAGTTCCCCGGCAAAGATGCGGCCCTGGAGACCTTCCTGCCTGATGCTGCCTTGGTGGGCCAGGATCCCCAGGGCAATGGGTAGATCGAACAGAGCGCCGTCTTTAGGGTAGTGGGCCGGAGCTAAGTTAACAATCACCTTTTGGGCTGGGAACTTGAACCCTGAGTTGCGCAGGGCTGAACGCACCCGTTCCCGGCTTTCCCGCACGGTCTTGCTGGGTAGGCCCACGATCTCAAACCCCGGCAAACCGGGCCTGACATCCACTTCCACTTCGATGAGAAAACCCTTAATGCCGGCTACCACACCGCTGTAAACCAAAATCAATAGGGACCCCCCTTGACTTTAAAGTCAGAATATTGGTATATTTGACATAGTTAGGACAAATCCTGCCGATCATAGAAGCGGTCCTTCCTCGGCATGCTACTAGGGAGCAAAATGTGAGGAGGGCTAACTTGCAGTTTGACATAGGCGCGACGCGCATTTTCCACTGCCCCGTGTGCGAGGTGGATACCCCGCACACGGTGAAAGCCAAAAAAGGAGATATGTACGGGATCATCTGCACCAACTGTCTAGGTGGGGCGGTGGTGAGCGGATTGGATCTGAGAATCTATCAGCTGAAATGGGAGGAGGAACTGCAGGCTATCTTGGACAGTCTGGTGGAACATCCGCTCAAGGAAGATGATTAACGGGGAGGGATAGGATGGAATGGAGCCCCAGGCAGTATCTCATCGGCTTTAACATGGTGCCGGGCATCGGAGGCAGGCGGCTTCTGGCCTTGGAGGAGCATTTTGGCTGCTTAGCCGCGGCTTGGCACGCTTCCCGCCGGGCCTTGGCGGAGGTGAGGGGCATCGGCCCCAAGATCGCGGAACAGTTCTGTGCAGTGCGCTCCAAATTGTCCCCCA
This sequence comes from uncultured Clostridia bacterium, assembly GCA_900018335.1. GTDB lineage: Bacteria > Bacillota > Limnochordia > Darwinibacteriales > Darwinibacteriaceae > DTU010. The sequence continues at coordinate 1,486 of FIZK01000033.1, forward strand.
TAGGGGAAGAGGAGTGGGCTGCCAAGCTCGGCGCCAAGGTGATCACCCTCTACGACGCAGACTACCCCGCTTTTTTGCGGAGACTGGCCGTTCCACCGCCCGTCTTGTATGTGCAGGGCGTGCTCCCGCGGGAACCGGGGATCGCAGTGGTGGGTACCCGCAGGCCCTCGCGCCTAGGGATAGCGCAAGCGAGGCACTTCACCGAGGAGATCGTCCTGCGAAGTAAGGCGGTCATTTCGGGGTTGGCCAGGGGAATTGATTTTTTCGCCCACCAGCGGGCGCTGGAGTTGGGCGGCCGCACGGTGGCAATTTTGGGTTCCAACATCCAGGCGGTCTACCCCGCGGAGCACCGCGAGCTGGCCAGGAGAATTGCGGAGCAGGGTGCAGTGGTGAGCGAGTTTTCCAGTCGGTGTCCCACTGTTCCAGGCAATTTCCCGCGGCGCAACAGAATCATCGCCGGCCTATCCTCAGGGGTCTTGGTGGTTCAGGCCGGGGCTAGGTCGGGAGCTCTGCGCACGGCGGATTGGGCACTGGAGCTTGGTCTGGATGTCTGGTCCATTCCAGGCGAAATCAGCGATCCCCTGCGGGCCGGGAATCACGCCCTGATCAAACAGGGGGCCCAACTTGTCACATCTCCAGTTGAACTCTTCGCGGATCAGCCCAGGGAAGCCCCTCAGGCCCGAAGCAGTCTCGAGGAGCTCCATGCTGCAGGACACCACGCCAATGAGATTGCGGCGCTTTTGAACATGCCCATTCAGGAAGTCCTCATCGAGCTGTCCAGGCTGCAGGTTAAACACGGCGCAGGGCTGGGCTAGGGGCTAAGCCTGCTTGCATAATATTTCTAAAGCTACTATAATGAGGGTAATTCTAACCTGGAAATGAGAGATGATCTTGAGCAGCAATAGGAATCGGCGCCCAGCAAGGGTGCTGGAAATCGACGAAGAACTCGATGGAGACCTGGAACTCAGTCTCCCTGAACTCCTCAGCAGACTGGCCCGGGACGTGCAGCTATCTGTATTGACCTTGAGCGATCTGGGTAAAGACAAAAGCCGGATATTCAGCCCATGGGAGCAGATCTACCTGTCGCAGGAGGCTAAGGGTTTTCTCATGGCAGCCCTGCATCGGGAGATGGTTACCGCCCACGAGTTAGAGCAGGCACTGGCCCTTCTCTTTGCAGAGGCCCAGGGGTTTGCTGACCTTGAGGACATCAGGGTGCTCCTGGAAAGTGTCGTGGAGGATCCGGAACGCCAGAGTATGCTGGCGTTATTTGATGCTGAGTATGTTCAATGAGCTAGTGAAGAGCACGGAGGTGGCTGATTGGCTACGTTGATCATTGTCGAATCGCCTGCCAAAGCCAAGACCATCAAGGGCTTCTTGGGCAGGAACTATACAGTAAAAGCGTCTTTGGGTCATGTTCGAGATCTGCCCCGCAGTAAGTTTGGCATTGATCTGGAGAACAACTTCGAACCCCGCTACATCACCATACGCGGCAAAGGACCCGTGCTTAAGGAACTACGGGAAGCGGCTAAAAAAGCGGATCGCATCCTACTGGCCACTGACCCTGATCGGGAAGGGGAAGCCATCGCCTGGCATTTGGCGGAGGCGCTAAACATCCAAGACGACAAGTGCCGCATCGACTTCCATGAAATCACCAAGTCCCAAGTGCGGCAGTCGGTGAAGGAACCTAGGCCCATTGCCCAACCCTTGGTCGACGCCCAGCAGGCGCGGCGGGTTCTGGACCGCATCGTGGGTTACAAACTCTCTCCCCTTTTGTGGGCCAAAGTCAAGCCGGGTCTCAGCGCTGGACGTGTTCAGTCTGTGGCCGTGAAGCTGATTGTGGATCGCGAGCGGGAAATCGAGGCCTTTGTGCCCGAGGAGTACTGGAGCGTCACTGCTCTGCTCCAAACGGGTCGGGGTGAGCAATTTGAGGCGAAACTGCTGAACAAGGCAGGTAAGAAGATCAAACTGCCCAACGAAGAGGCTGCCCGGCAGGTTGAGCAGGATGTCACCCCTGCCTCCTGGGTGGTTTCCGATGTTAAGACGACCACGCGCCTACGTAACCCTGCGGCACCTTTTACCACCAGCACTATGCAGCAGGAAGCCGCCCGCAAGCTGGGCTTTGCCGCAAAGAGGACCATGCGCGTTGCTCAGCAGCTCTATGAGGGGCTGCCCCTGGGCAAATTGGGCACCCACGGCCTGATTACTTACATGCGTACCGATGCCACCAGGGTTTCTCCTGAAGCCATCGCTGAAGTGCGGTCCTTTATCAAGGAAACCCATGGTGCTGATTATCTGCCCAAAAAGCCCAGGCAGTTTGCTTCCAAGAAAGGAGCGCAGCAGGCGCACGAAGCCATCAGGCCCACGTCCGTCCTGCTCACTCCGGAGCAGGTTAAACCCCACCTGTCCCGGGACCAATTCCGCCTTTACAAGCTGATCTGGGATCGTTTTGTGGCCAGCCAGATGAGCTCGGCTAAGTTTGACGCCACCAGCGTGGACATTGCAGTGCAGGATTATCTCTTCAGGGCCACCGGATCCAGACTGATTTTCCCCGGGTTCCTGAAGATCTACGTAGAAGGCAAAGACGAGAACGATTTAGAAAATGAACTGGGGGACCGGCTGCTGCCGGCTTTAGAGATCGATGAAGTTCTGGCCCTGCAGAAGCTCGACCTCCAGCAGCACTTCACCCAGCCGCCTCCGCGCTACAGCGAGGCTTCCCTGGTTAAGACCTTGGAAGAAGAGGGCATTGGCCGGCCCAGCACCTATGCTCCCATCATCGACACCATTCAGGAGCGAGGTTACGTTTACCTCGAAGAGAAGCGTTTTCGCCCCACCGAGCTGGGGACTATCGTTGTGGATCTCCTCTCGGAGAGTTTTCCCCAACTCCTGGATGTGGGATTCACGGCTGCCCTGGAGACTCAGCTGGACCAGATTGAAGAGGGTGCCCTGAGCTGGCAGAGTGTGATCAGCGACTTTTACGGCCCCTTCGCCCAGGACTTGGAGAAGGCCCACGAGGAACTGGAGCGCATCACTGTCCAGGATCAAGTGAGCGATGTGATCTGCGATAAATGCGGGCGCAATATGGTGTACAAACTGGGGAGATTTGGCAGGTTCTTGGCCTGTCCCGGCTATCCAGAATGCAAGAACACTAAGCCTATCCTGGACGAGATTGGCGTGGAGTGCGCCCTCTGCAAACAGGAGAATCGTCCCGACGGTAAGTTGGTGCGCAGACGTACACGCAACGGCCGCTTCTTTTTCGGGTGCAGCAATTACCCCGAGTGTACGTTTACCTCGTGGCAGCAGCCCGTGGCCGAGGTATGCCCCCACTGCGGCCGCAATATGGCTCTGCGCAAAAAGGGGAGCGAAGAGCCTGTCTGCGTGAACAAGGAATGTCCCGGAGGTGAAGGCTAGTGGCGGCGGTGACGGTGATCGGCGGAGGTTTGGCCGGAAGTGAAGCCGCCTGGCAGATCGCCCGGCGGGGCCTGCCTGTGCGCTTATACGAAATGCGCCCCGCGGTCACGACCCCGGCCCACCAAACCGGTGACCTGGCGGAGCTAGTCTGCTCCAACTCTCTAGGGTCCTATTTGGAAACCACCGGGGGTGGGCTGCTCAAGCGCGAGCTTGAGCTCATGGGTTCCGTGATCATGAATGCCGCTGCCAAAACCCGGGTTCCCGCGGGCAGTGCTTTGGCCGTGGACAGGCAGCTCTTTGCCGCGGAAGTAACCCGCCTCCTGGAGGCTGAGCCGTTGATTGAGATTGTGCGGGAGGAATGCAGGGAGATTCCCGAGGGCATCGTGGTCATTGCCAGCGGCCCCCTTACCAGTCCGAGTTTGAGCGGCGTCTTGCAGCGGCTGACTGAGGCCGAGAACCTCTATTTCTACGATGCCGCGGCGCCCATCGTTCTGGGCGAGAGCATCCGCTATGATCTGGGCTTTTGGGGAGCCCGCTACGGAAAAGGGAGCGCCGACTATTTTAACTGCCCCATGAACAAGGAAGAATACCTTGCCTTTTGGCAGGCCTTGGTCAGTGCAGAGCTGGCACCCCTGCACGAGCATGAATTGGACGAAAAGGGGCTGCCCGTCTTTGAGGGCTGCCTGCCCGTGGAGGTCATTGCCAAGCGGGGCGAAGATGCTCTGCGCTATGGCCCCTTCAGGCCCGTCGGCCTCACAGACCAAGAGGGCCGCCGCCCCTATGCCGTGCTGCAACTGCGCCGGGAAAACACTGAGGCCACTTTGTTCAATCTGGTGGGCTGCCAGACCCGTCTGAAGTGGGGGGAGCAAAAGAGGGTGTTCCAGCTGATCCCCGCCCTGCAGGAAGCGGAGTTCGTGCGCTACGGAGTGATGCACCGCAACACGTTTATCAACTCACCCAGGGTGCTGAATGCGGGCTTTCAGTTCAGGGAGGAGCCTCGGCTGTTTCTGGCGGGGCAGATCACAGGTGTGGAGGGCTACGTGGAAAGCACCGCTTCGGGGCTTTTAGCAGGGCTGAACGCAGCCCGTTTTGCCCAAGGACAGGATCCGCTGGTTTTGCCCCGGGAAACCATGTTGGGCAGCCTGGCTCACTACATTGCCACAGCTGATCCCCGGCATTTCCAGCCCATGAATGCCAACTTCGGCATTTTGCCGCCTTTGG
>FIZK01000033.1:6164-23315 GCA_900018335.1 uncultured Clostridia bacterium
CTGGACGCCTATGAACGAGATCTCACCCATTTCCTAGACTTTGTGTGGGAGCAATTGGAACTCTTGGACAGGCCCCAAAAGCTCCAGGAGGTGGACAAGTACCTGGTGCGGGAGTATCTGGCCTACCTGGCCCGGGAAGGTTACGCGCGCTCCAGCGTGGCCAGGCGCTTAGCCAGCATCCGAGGGTTCAGCCGTTTCCTTTTCTCCAAGGGCTATGCCCAGCGGGATTTTGCCTTGCCCGTGGGCACGCCGAAGCAGCCCAAGACGGTTCCGGAGATTTTGACCATGGACGAGATCAGGGGCTTTCTGGCAGCGAGCATGCCGGGTCGCACGGAGGCACTGCGGGCCCGCAACAAGGCCATTTTCGAGGTCCTATATGCCACGGGCATCAGGCTCAGTGAGTTGGTGGGCCTGAACGTGGATGATCTGGACACTAACCACCAGTATCTGCGGGTTTTGGGCAAGGGGCGCAAGGAACGCATCGTTCCCTTAGGCGAATATGCACTGGCCAGCCTGCATACGTATTGCCAGAGATACCGCGGTCAGCTTCTGCGGGGTAAAGATAGCCCCGCGCTCTTTTTGAACTCCGCGGGGGAAAGGATTTCACCCCGGGGTGTTCAGTATGTCTTGGGGCAGTGCTGCGAGGCTTTGGCCATGCACAAGCACATTACTCCCCACACTTTCCGCCACACTTTTGCCACGCACCTGCTGGACAACGGCGCGGATCTCCGTTCCATCCAGGAGCTTCTGGGCCATTCCAGCCTATCTACGACACAGGTGTATACCAAGGTGACCAGAAGTCACCTCAAGTCAGTTTACAACCGAGCTCATCCCCGGGCTTAAGCCCGGATAGATGGAGGGAACAGGATGAAAATCACCTCGACCACCATTATTGCCGTGCGCAAAGAGGATCAAGTGGTGCTGGCCGGCGACGGCCAGGTCACGCTGGGTGAAAGAACCGTGATCAAGCACGGGACCAAGAAGGTTCGCACTCTTTGCGATGGCCAAATCCTGGCTGGTTTCGCCGGTGCCGCGGCAGATGCCATTACGCTTTTTGAGAAACTGGAACAGAAACTGAAGGATCATTCCAACCAGCTGCTGCGGGCTGCCGTGGAGATGGGGAAAGAATGGCGGTCCGACCGATATCTGCGCCGCCTGGAAGCACAGCTGTTGGTGGCAGATCGGCAGCTCACCCTGCTCATTGCAGGCAGCGGAGACATCATTGAGCCCGATGACGGCGTGATCGCCATTGGCTCCGGAGGGCCCTACGCCATGGCGGCGGGGCTGGCCCTGCTTAAGCATACGGACCTCACTGCCAAGGAGATTGCCCTGGAAGCACTGGGCATTACGGCAGGCATCTGCATCTACACCAACGACAACATCTCCGTTGTGGAGTTGACTGGCAAAGCGTGAGAAAGGGGTGGGAGTGTGGATCTTACGCCGCGGGAGATCGTCGCTGAACTGGATCGCTATATCGTGGGGCAGGATGAAGCTAAGCGCGCGGTGGCCATCGCCCTGCGCAACCGTTATCGCAGGAGACAGCTGGCTCCGGAGTTTCGGGAGGATATCCTGCCCAAGAACATCTTGATGATTGGCCCCACGGGAGTGGGGAAAACGGAAATCGCCCGGCGGCTGGCCCGCCTGGCGGAAGCCCCTTTTGTTAAAGTGGAAGCCACCAAGTTCACGGAAGTGGGCTATGTGGGCCGGGATGTAGAATCCATCATCCGGGAGCTGGTTGATGCTGCCATCCGCATGGTCAAGGCGAAGAAGATGGCGGAGGTGGAAGAGCGGGCTGAGGCCTTGGTTGAAGATCGCCTGGTGGAGCTGTTGGTGCCCAATCCCACTCCGCCTGCTAGACTCAATCCCATGGATATCTTCTGGGGGTTGACCCAGCAGGCTCAGCCCGCACAGCAGCCCAGCGAGGAAGATGAGCAGATCAAAAAGGAACGCAAGCGGGTGCGCCAACTGCTCAGGTTGGGTGAACTGGAGGATCGCCTAGTGGAAGTGGTGGTGGAGAAATCGCCCACCTATTTCTGGGAAATGCCCGGTTCGGGCATGGATGATTTGGGAGCAGGTGTCCGGGAAATGCTGGGGGATCTACTGCCCAAAAAGATGCAGAAGCGCACCATGACTGTGCGGGAGGCCAGGGGGGTGCTGCTGCAGGAAGAAGCAACCAAGCTGCTGGACATGGATGCGGTCATGGCTGAAGCTGTGGCCCTGGCAGAGGAGTCGGGCATTGTCTTCATCGACGAAATCGACAAGATCGCGGGTTCCGACCACAAGGGCGGTCCGGATGTGTCCCGGGAGGGGGTGCAGCGGGATATTCTGCCCATCATCGAAGGTTGCACAGTGATCACCAAGGCCGGACCCGTGCGCACCGATTTCATCCTGTTCATAGCGGCTGGCGCCTTTCACATTTCGCAGCCGGCAGATCTCATTCCTGAACTGCAGGGTCGTTTTCCCATTCGCGTCAACCTATCCAGCCTGAGGGCGGATGATTTTGCCCGCATCCTCACGGAGCCCAAGAATTCCCTAACCAAGCAGTATGCTGCTCTTTTAGGCACAGAAGGGGTAACGCTGGAGTTTACACCTGAGGGTGTGATGGCCATTTCCAAAATCGCGGAGGATGTGAACCGCGCCACGGAAAACATCGGCGCGCGCAGGCTGCACACCATCCTGGAACGCCTGCTGGAGGACGTGAGTTTTGCACCTCCAAAGGGCGAGAAGGTGGTCATTGATGCCCAGTACGTCCAGGATAAACTGGGCGAACTGGTGCAGGATAGGGATCTGACCCGCTACATTCTCTAGTTTCTGTTGGGAAATATTCTCAAGACAAGTAGGATTTCGCTGGATCATGTCGAAATGGGTGATAGAGTTGGGGGAGAGGTTGCTTTAGCTCCCCCTTTTTTGGATTGAGCATTAATGTGTGCAGGACTTCCTTTTGTTACAGCGAAGTGAACATGGAAGGAAATATTGTCCATACGGGTATTTGGCAGGGGAGGGAACCCTGGTGTTCAAACTTGTGGACAAACTGAGTGTTGGGTTGAGCAGGGCGAGCTTACGCCATACTGTGCTCAGCAACAATCTGGCCAACTTCAACACGCCCGGCTTTAAGCGTTCAGATGTGGTGGACAATCCGTCCTTTTCCAGGGAACTGGCCAAGGCTCAGTATTCTATCGTGCGGAGGACGCACGCCCGGCACCTACCTGGCTTAGCTAGCAGAACAGACGGAGGGTTTTCGGTGGTACAGGATAACAGCACCACCATGCGCACCGACGGTAACAACGTCGATGTTGACCGGGAGCGGGTTTTGCTTTTGGAGAACCAGCTGTACTACGAGTCCTTGATCGATGCGGTGAGCAGAAAGCTGGGCCAACTGAGGACGGTCATCGGGGAAGGGAGGCGGTAGTTCATGAGTGCCTTTCGGATCTTTCGGATTGCAGCTTCTGGCCTAACGGCGGAGCGCCTGCGCATGGACACCATTGCCAATAACTTAGCCAACGCTAACACAACGCGGACTCCTGAAGGAGGCCCTTACCGCAGGCAGGTACCTGTTTTTGCTCCCATCCTGGATAGGGCCGTGCGTCGCGGTGGTTCCCCGAAGGAGACCTTTTCCGGCGGGGGCGTACAAGTGGTGGGTGTGGTCAGCGATACCTCACCGCCGCGCTTGGTCTATGATCCCCAGCATCCCGATGCTGATGCCGAGGGTTACGTGGAAATGCCCAACGTCCATGTGGTCAAAGAGATGGTGGACTTAATTACCGCCACACGCGCTTATGAGGCCAACATTACGGCCTTGAACTCTGCCAAGTCCATGGCCCAGCGTGCCCTGGAGATTGGCCGTTAGGGGTGTTGTAAATGAAGGTCCAGTTTGGAGGTGCGCCCCACAGTCTCAGCCCGACAAAACTGCAGCCGCGGTCGGAACCGCAGAGAAGCTTTCAGGACTACCTGAAGGATGCCCTCGCGGAGGTTAACCAACTGCAACAGCAGGGCGATGTGGCCTTTGCGAAGCTGCTAACGGGGGAGATCGAGTTCCATGAAGCCATGATCATGGCAGAGAAAGCAAACTTAGCCCTTCAGCTAACCATGGCGATTCGCACCAAACTCATCGAAGCCTATCAAGAGATTATGCGCATGCAAGTTTAGCTAGGGTGGGTGTCTTATGAACAATATTCTCGAGTCAATCAAGCAGACCTGGGGCAGGCTGTCGCGTCCAATGCAGATTGGCGTAGGCGTATTTGTCCTGGGTGTTTTTCTGTCTTTGGTCCTACTGACCATTTTATCGCGCCCTAATTACCAGGTGCTCTTTTCAGGATTGAGTCCGGAGGACGCGGGGGCGGTGGTCACAGCTCTACAGGAGCGCGGCACCCCCTATCAACTGACCGGGGGCGGAAGCACCGTCTTGGTTCCTGAAGAGGAAGTCTTTGAAACCCGTATAGCCCTGGCCACGTCGGGCGTGCCCACCGGAGGAGTGGTGGGTTTTGAAATCTTCAACACTACCCGCCTGGGTGAGACGGAGGCCGATCGGCAGCTGCGCTTCCAGTGGGCGCTGCAGGGAGAGTTGACCCGCACTATCCGCCAGATCAATGAAATCTCCGATGCCCGAGTACATATTGTGCTGCCCCGGCGCTCCCTCTTCGTGCAGGAGAGTCAGCCCGCCACGGCATCTGTGCTCCTGCAGCTCAAACCTGGAGCCCAGCTCACCAGGAACCAAGTGCGCGCCATCAGCAATCTGGTGGCCAGCAGTGTGGAGGGGTTGACGCCCGACAATGTCACCATCGTGGACTCCAAAGGTACGGTGCTCAATTCGCCCGACTTTGGAGAGCTGGGCCAGGTCGCGGATCGCTTTGAAATGAAGTGGCGCTACGAACAACAACTGGAGAACAGCATCGTGGCCATGCTCGAGCGCATCTATGGCTTCGGCAATGTGGTGAGCCGGGTCAATGCCGAACTGGATTTCTCCCGCATGGAGCAGTACAGTGAGACCTATGCCCCCGTGCAGAGGGGTGAAGGTCTCGTACGCAGCACCCAGACCTTTGATGAAACTTACAGAGGCACGAGCACATCAGCGGGCGGTGTCCCCGGGGTGGACGCCAATGTTCCCGGGTACGTCTTTGAGAATTTAGGTGAAGGAACCACCGAGTGGGATCGCCATGAAGCTGTGACTAACTACGAGTTGAACCGGACTGAAACTTGGTTGACCACACTTCCGGGCGAAATTGCCAACTTGGCGGTGTCCGTATGGATCAACGGCGATTTGGAACCCAGCCAATTAGCTGCCGTGGAAGAGTCGGTCATCAGAGCTACAGGCCTGGATTTGAACCGGGGGGACAGTATATATGTGGCCAGTGTTCCCTTTGAGGTGATGCCCTTTACAGATGATTTTGCTCCGCCCGAGGCAGCCCGCGGCATACCCATCTACTACTGGCTGGCGGGCATTGTTGTCCTGCTGCTTTTGGGCTTCCTGCTGGTCATGGTGCTCCGCACCAGGAGAGAGGTGCCTGAAGAAGCGCCTGTGGCGGCAGCTTTAGATGTGGTTGTGGGCGAAGAAGAGATCCCCGAACGGGAGCTCACCCCTGAGGAACGGGAGCTTGTGAATATGCGTAAGCAGATCCATAGGCTGGCGCAGGAGAAACCAGAGGAAGTGGCCATGATCATGAGAACCTGGCTTGCGGAGGACTGGGAGGGTCAAAGATGAGAGCTCGCAGAATGAGCGGCAAAGACAAAGCTGCGGTGCTGATGGTCAGTCTAGGCCCCGAGCTTTCTGCTTCTGTGTTCAAACACCTAAGAGAAGAAGAGATAGAGGACTTAACCCTGGCCATTGCTGGCTTGAAAAGAATCGAGCCCGAGGTCAGGGATGAGGTGATTGAAGAGTTCCACGATCTAGTGCTGGCCAGGGAGTATCTCGAGCAGGGTGGTATTGAGTACGCCCGAGAACTGCTGGAAAAAGCTCTAGGCCCCGATCGGGCAGAGCAGATCATCAAAAGACTTACCGCTTCCTTAGCGGTGCGTCCGTTTGATTTTGCCCGCAAGACTGATCCGGGTCAGCTCTTGAATTTCATCCAAAACGAGCATCCCCAGACCATAGCCCTAATTTTGGCCTACCTGCATCCCGAACAGGCGGGCTTAATTCTTTCTTCCCTCAGCCCTGAACTGCAGGTGGACGTGGCCCGTAGGGTGGCCAGCCTGGACCGGACTACCCCCGAAGTGCTGCAGGAGATTGAAAGCACCCTTGAGCAGCGGCTGTCTGCCTTTGTCATGGATGATTACACAGTGGCAGGGGGAGTTGAGTCCATTGTGGACATTCTCAATATGGTGGATCGGGCCACAGAGAAGACCATTCTGGACTCGTTAGAAGAGGAAGAACCTGAACTGGCGGAGGAAATCCGCAAGCGCATGTTCGTCTTCGAAGATATCATTCTGCTGGACGACCGCTCCATCCAGAAGGTGCTGCGGGAGGTTGACTCTAAGGATCTAGCCATGGCCCTTAAGACGGCTAGTGAAGAAGTGGCGTCACGCATCTACAAGAATATGTCCAAGCGCGCTGCCGAGATGCTCAGGGAAGATATCGAGTACATGGGGCCTGTCCGCCTGCGCGACATCGAAGAAACGCAGCAGCGGATTGTGGCCACCATTCGCCGTCTAGAAGATATGGGCGAGATCATCATCGCTCGCGGAGGGGAGGACGAGGTGATTGTCTAAGATTATTAAGGCGGCCGATCTGAAGGTCTTGGTCACCACGGACGATCAAACCGTTATTCCCGTGATCCCGACAGAAACAAGCGCGGCGGCGGAAATGTCTAAAGGCGCCACCATCTTGGACGCAGCCAATCTTCTAGAGGATGCCCAGGCGAAGGCCGAAGAGATCCTCTCCCAAACGGAGCAGCGGGCCAGAGAGCTTTTAGAGCAGGCGGAAGGGGAAGTGGAGGCTATCCGCCTAAGGGCCAAGGAAGCGGGCTTTGCCAAAGGGTATGAAGAGGGGTTGGTGGAGGGTAGGCAGAAGGCACTGGAAAAGGCCTCCGATTTGATTACCCTTCTGGAGTCCACAGTGGATGAAGCGGTGCGGCTTAGAGCTGCTAATCTGCAGGCCTTGGAGGACGATTTCCTAAAGCTCAGCGTTTTTCTTGCCGATAAGATCATCAGAAAAGAGGTAGAGAGCGACATTTCGTGGCTGCAACCCATCTTGAGGGAGGCCCTGGAGGCCCTGGGTGCCGCGGACCAGATAATTGTGCTGCTCAACCCCTTAGACTATGCGTTGCTGCAGAATCGCGCCCAAGACCTCAACCTAAGCAGCAGGGTTCGACTGGTTTTTGAACAGGACCCGAACATTTCTCAAGGCGGCTGTCTAGTTGAATCTGATACAGGGCTGATCGACGCCCGCCTGGAACGGCGCTTAGGCAAACTGGCCCAGCATTTACTGGAAGTGCTCTATGATGAAGACAATGGATGAGTTCTCACCACGGGTGGCCCATTACCTGCGCCACCTGGAACAAGTGAATGACACCGTTCACAGCGGACGCGTCAGTCAGATTGTGGGGTTGACCATTGAGTCCATAGGGCCCACAACTAATATTGGTGACCTCTGTTTGATCCAGCCCCGCAAGGGCAGGGGGATTCCCGCGGAGGTTGTAGGGTTTAGAGATCAAAAGGTGCTGCTCATGCCCCTTTCCGACCTCACAGGTGTGGGGCCAGGAAGCTTGGTGACGGCCACCGGGTCTCCCTTAATGGTCCCCGTGGGGGAAGCGCTTTTGGGGAGGATCCTCGATGGACTGGGCCAGCCGTTGGACCACAAGGGGTACGTTCCGGTTACCAAGTATCGCTCGGTGCAGGGGAGTATTCCCCAACCTCTGGAGCGGCAGCGCATCAAGGACCACCTTTCGGTGGGAGTGCGCGCCATCGACGGTGTGCTCACCTGCGGCCGCGGGCAGCGCATCGGCGTGTTCGCAGGCAGCGGCGTAGGCAAGAGCACCTTGCTCGGCATGATGGCCCGCCACACTGAGGCCGATGTGAATGTCATCGCCCTCATCGGTGAGCGGGGCAGGGAGGTTCGGGAGTTTATCGAGAGGGATCTGGGCCCCGACGGGTTGGCCCGGTCCGTGGTTGTGGTGGCCACTTCCGATCAACCTGCCCTGGTGCGTATCAAGGGGGCCATGGTGGCCACGACCATTGCCGAGTATTTTCGGGACTTGGGCCGTGATGTGCTTTTCGTGATGGACTCCGTGACCCGTTTGGCCCTGGCCCAGCGGGAAGTGGGCTTGGCCATCGGCGAACCGCCAGCCACTCGGGGGTATACCCCCTCCGTGTTCGCGTTGATGCCCAAGCTCTTGGAACGGACAGGCCCTGGTCCCACGGGCACCATCACTGCATTTTACACGGTGCTGGTTGAGGGTGACGATATGAACGAGCCCATTGCCGACACCGTACGGGGTATTCTCGATGGACATATTGTCCTCAACCGGGCCCTGGCAGAAAGGAACCATTACCCGGCCATCGATGTCCTGGCCAGTATCAGCCGTTTGATGGTGGAAGTGACCAGCCAAGAGCATCAAGAGCTCGCGGCTAAACTGCGGGCGGCCTTGGCGGCCTATGCTGAAGCAGAGGACTTGATTAACATAGGTGCCTATGCCCATGGTTCCAATCCCGAAATCGACGAGGCCATTAGGTTATATCCCGGGATCACTGCTTTTCTGAGGCAGGGCATTGATGAACGCTCGGGTTTTTCCGACACCCTGGATCTGCTGAAGACGGTGTTCAGCTAGAGTGGTTAGGAGTTGAAGCATGGCTCGCTTTAGGTTCCGCTTACAGAAAGTCTTAAAGGTTCGGGAAATCCAAGAGGAACAGTCCAAGTTCAAATGGGCCCACGAAGAACGTTTGGCCCACGAAGAAAGGGCCAAATTGGCGCGCTTAAAGGAGCACGAAAGGCAGATCAAGGAGTATGGCTATGAACAAGGTGAGATCCTCTTGCGGCAGGCCATGTACAACTACCTGGCATCCCTAAATCGTAAGGTCCAGGAGCAGGAGCTGCGGGTTGTGGAGCAGGAAGAGGCCGCAAGCCTGGCCAAGGCTCGCTGGTTGGAAGCGCGTAAAGAGCGAAAAAAGGTGTCCATCCTGCGTGAGCGGCAATACGCTGCCTATGTCAAGGAGGAGCTGAGCAGGGAGCAAAAGGCGCTGGATGATATGCGGTCACGTGTCTTGACCTAGGGAGGTACTCTGTAGTGGGCAGATGGGTTTTGGCCATCACTTTTCTTTTAGTCGCAATTATTATCGCCTTCGGCGTGCTTGTGGCCACTGGGGTCATTGACGGGCCTGCTCTGTTTTGGCGCTGGGGTTCACGCATCGCCTGGCTGCAGCCCCATCTGGAAACCTATGCCCAGGGGCAGGATGCCGAAGCATGGATAGCTCGGCAGGAAGAAGAAATACGCGCTAAACTGGCCGACCTGGAGAGCCGCGCAGCTGAGCTGCGGGCTGTCGAAGAGAAGCTGGAGCAGCGCGAACAGCAGTTGGACAAGCGCGAAAGTGACTTAGCGGCTTGGGAGGCGCAGCTTCAAGCAGCCCAAAGCCACAGGCGCAACGTGCAGAATCTGGCGGAAATCTACAGAGGAATGCAGCCCGCGGATGCGGCCCGGATTCTGCAGGAACTGGATCGACAGCTGATCCTCGATGTTCTGGCGGAGATGGACGCCTACGAGGCTGGGCAGATCCTTACTATCCTGCCAACTAATCTGGCTGCTTCCCTCACTGAGCAGTTGGGGAGAGCCAGTGATTAGCTTGGAATTTGCATCGGAAAGGAGGTGAGACTATCGACCTAATAGCCATTACCAATCTGCCGCTGCAGGGTGCAGAACCCAGTGCAGATGTGGCTGTAGGCCATGGGCCTAAGGAGACGGGTTTTGCGGAACTTTTGGCCGCAGCGCTAGACTCCGAACGGTCTGAAGGCAAACTGCCCGAGGCAGAGCCCCCTAAGGGCAAGGAGAACAGGTCAGAGCTGGAGCAGATTCATTACGGTCTGCCGGTGGAGGCGCTCTTTCCGCCACCCATAGCGATGCCAATGGAAGCGCACGGCGAATCTGGTGAGCAGGCCGTGGCCCACGCGGAAAAGGTGGCGCTCGCCGATCAAATGCACCCACCTGTGGGAACAGAGCTGGCCGAAAGCGGGGTAGAATCCGCAGCCATCCTGGATGCGATGGGAGATCAAAGTAAGCCAGAACCTGGCCTTGCGGATGCCCAGGATCCGACAATGACGGCCAAACCGCAGTTCAAGGAATCCCCGCCGCCTCAAAAAGACACTCCCCTATTAGGTGAGCGCTTGGAGCTTCCCGTCCATCGTTTTGGTTTTACCAGAGTAAGGCCCGGGACGACCCAGGGGAGCACCGTTCCACCCCAGGGCCAACTGGAGGAGGACGCTCTTGGCGAGGCCATACACTTGGAAGCAGCACCTGCCAAGCTGAGGCAAGCGCCCAGGGGCGGACCAGATCACGCAGAGCCTGCGGTCCAGGAACGGGGATTAGCTGAGGCGATTCACGGCCAGGCAACTGAAGGAGTGCCATCCCACGAGGCACAGGGAGAGCATGTCCCAGAAAGCGGTGTTGCGCAGGAGTTGGTGACGGTTGACGAGGCAAGTTCACGCCACCTAAGTTTGGACCGGGATGTCCACGGGCAAGTCTTGCAGCGTTGGAGCCCCACTGATGCCCCAGGTCCAACCCAGGACGAACTCGAAGCGGCTCAAGGCGCCGAGGTTACTGAGCCCTTCGGCGAAGCAGGTCCGTGGGGAGCAGTCGAGGATTCCAAGGCTGCGGAAAAATCCACAGCGGCCGACGACACCACCAATGAAGTGCGCGGGGAGCCTGAAGAAGTGGAAGCAGAGGAAAGGATGCCAGCAGAAAAGCAGGCACTGAGCTCGGAGCGTAAGCCCCTTTCCAGCAGCCAGAGGATTGGGCCGGAAAGCCCGCTAACGCCGGACCCCCAAGTTGCTTCAGAAGAGCTCTTGGAGGCGGTTAAAAGCGAGGTTCCCCTGCGCAGCGTCTTGGACCTGAGGCAGCCCGAGGAACTTCTGCCCAGGCTTGTGCGCACCATGGAATCCCTGGTCACCGAAGAGAGAAGTGAAGTGCGCATTGAACTCAAACCAGAGCACCTTGGCGAGATGCGCATACGGCTGTCCATGGAACGAGGCATTATGATGGCTGAGTTCGTGGTGCAGGATCGCAGGGTGCAGGAACTGCTTTCTACTCAGCTTCCTCAGCTCTACGCAGCTTTGCAGGAACAGGGAACAGTACTCGGGGAAGTGATGATCGACATCGGACTGGGACAAGAAAAATGGGCAGCCCAGGAGCAGCCCAGGGACCGCATGCCTGGACGCGGTGGACAGCCCAGGACGGAAACCCGAGCAGTCAAGATGGCGACGGGCTATTCCAGCGGCAGCAGTTGGCACAGGGTAGACGTGCGTGTGTAAGGGAGGTGAGGCGTTTGTATGTGAACCATGTTGGCTCCGTGGACGAGCTCATGCGGGAGCGCACAGGGGAAAAGCGAGATGCCAGCAAGCTGGGAAAGGATGAATTCCTTAAGCTTCTGATCACACAGCTTAAGCACCAGGATCCCATCAACCCAGTGGACGACAAGGAGTTCATTGCCCAGTTAGCTCAGTTCAGCAGCCTGGAGCAGATGCAGAATCTCAACACCAATCTGAGTGACATGATGATGGCTCAGCAGAAACTGACGGCTCTAGGACAAGCAATGCAGATGATCGGCAAAGAAGTAGAGCTGTTCACGAAGGAAGGGGAAAGCCTCTTCGGCAAAGTGACTGGAGTGCAGTTCCGCAACGGATGGCCAGAGATCATCGTCAACGGCAAGCTCTACGACTTCACTGAAGTAGTTGCCATCAGGGAGGGAGTGAAGGATGACCCAACAGTTTAAGGTACCCCGGGGATTACCCATCCAACCGGTGCAGCGGACCACCCCTCGCAGTCGACCGACAGCGACCAAACCAACAGAGTCTTTTGCCAAGATTTTAGAGGGCAAGCTGCAGCAGTCCCCACTCAAGTTTTCTGCCCATGCAGCCAAGCGGCTGGAGACCCGCGGCATCAACTTCACTGATCAGCAGCTCCAAACGCTGGAGCAAGCTGTGGAAAAGGCGAGGCAGAAAGGTGGACGGGAGACACTGATCCTCTTGGGTGACGTTGCCTTGGTAGTGAGCGTGGTTAACCGCACGGTGATCACCGCCATCGACGGGGAGAGCCTTAAGGAGAATGTGTTTACCCAAATCGACAGCGCTGTTATCACCTAGAGGCAAAACTGAACAGGGCTGGACCCTTAGGAAAGGGAAGCCCTCCCCCCACTGACCGAACGAGGTGGGGTTTGAAAGGAGGACGAACTATACCATGATGCGTTCAATGTTTGCCGGTGTGTCCGGTTTGAAGACGCACCAAGTGCGTATGGACGTTATCGGCAACAACATTGCCAATGTGAATACCGCGGGCTATAAGGCTTCGCGTGCCACGTTCCAGGAAATGCTGACCCAGACCATGCGCGGGGCCTCGGCACCCACCGATGCGCGCGGGGGAACCAATCCACTGCAGGTGGGCCTGGGCGTGCAGCTGGGTTCCATTGATGTCCGGCATACGCAGGGCAATACACAGAGCACGGGCTATGTCACCGATCTGGCCATCGAAGGTGACGGCTTCTTCATTCTAGGACAGGGAGAAAACCGCGTCTACACCCGGGCGGGTATCTTTGGCCTGGACAGCGGTACAGAAGGCAACCTGGTATCCCTGGTGAACGGGATGCGCGTACTTGGCTATAAGGCGGATCGGGAAGGCAAGATCGATCCCAATTCCCCGCTGGAACCGCTGTACATTTCCGCATCGGAAACGGTTTCGCCCAGGGCCACGGAGGATGTGTATTTTTCCGGTAACCTGGATCTCCGCTTAAGGCCAGGTGAAAGGCGGGACCGCACTGTGCAGGTGTACGATTCCAGGGGGCGTGAGCACACTGTTGTCGTGGGCTTAACGCACCAAGGGGACAACCAGTGGTCCTGGGACGCGCACTGGCAGATCGTGAGCAACACGATCCCTCTGGCGAGAGCAGGTTCACTCGAGCCAAATGTGGAGTACAGCGTCGTCGTTGAAAACGATGGATATAAGCTTCAGGGTGCGGATGGTACCGCCGTTGCCAGAAGCACCGATGGCGTAAAGTGGCTGGTCGCGGAGGGGGGCTATAAGTTCGAGTTTGTCGGCAAGCTGAATGGCAACGAACAAGTTAAAGTGACGTTGGAACAGGGGATGCTGCTTCTGACCGTGCAGCGCAAGTTGGATCAAGAAGGGATCATCTCTTTCAACGAGGACGGCAGCTATTCTGATGTAGACTCCAACGAGATAACCTTTTCGCCAGCCAACGCGCAGGACCTGAAGATCGAACTGGATTTCACTCAGTTCACTCAGTACGCAGACACTTTCACGGGTAAGTTCCTCAGTCAGAACGGGTACACCAGCGGTGCTTTGGAGAGCTTCACCATTGATCAGAACGGTGTAATCGTGGGTAGCTTTTCCAACGGACTCACGAGAAATCTCGGGCAGGTCGCTCTGGCTAAGTTCGCTAACCCAGGGGGTCTAGTGCGGACTGGATCCACCATGTTTGCGGAGACCGCCAACTCGGGCACAGCCCAGATCGGCTCTCCAGGCGTGCCTGGCTACGGGCAAATTGCCCCCAGTTCCTTGGAGATGTCCAACGTGGATCTCAGCGAAGAGTTCACTGAGATGATCATTACGCAGAGGGGCTTCCAGGCCAACTCGCGGATCATTACCACATCCGATGAGATGCTGCAGGAGCTGGTGAATCTGAAACGATAATGGGCTTAGTTAGTGGGGGCTGCATGCGCAGCCCCACTAGTCCATGAAGGAGTGCGGATACATGGATCTGGCAACCATATTGGGTATTATTGTCGGTCTGGCCTTGATGATCGTCTCCATCATGATGGAAGGGGACATTTCACTCTTTGTGAGCCTGCCCAGCCTCATGATCGTTCTTGGCGGCACCATGGCTTCCATCATGGTCAACTTCTCCATGAAGGAAGTGCTCAGCGTGCTTCCCCTGCTCAGGGTGGCCTTTTCCAGACAAGACAACGACAACACCCAGATCATCGAAACCCTAGTGGAGTTTGCTGAAGTCTCGCGCCGGGAAGGACTCCTCGCTTTGGAGGAGAGGGCCCAAGCCACCAATGAACCCTTTCTCCAGAAGGGCATTCAACTCATTGTGGACGGCACCGATGCGGAACTTGTGCGCAACATCCTGGAAATTGAGCTGTACTTCTTGGAGGAGCGCCACCGCATAGGCCAGCGCATCTTCGAGCAGATGGGACAGTTATCGCCGGCCTACGGGATGATTGGCACACTGATCGGACTCATAGCCATGCTGGGCGCCTTAGACAAGCCGGAACAGGTAGGTATGGGTATGGCCGTGGCACTCATTACCACGCTTTACGGCGCGGTCTTTTCTAACCTCATATTTCTGCCCATAGCCGGTAAACTCCGCTTGAAGAGCAATGAAGAAGTACTCATGAAGCAGGTGATGATCGAGGGAATTCTGTCCATCCAGGCAGGGGAGAATCCCAGAATTGTAGAAGAAAAGCTGAAGTCGTTCCTCTCGCCGGTGGAAAGGGAGGCGGCCGGACGGGATCGGTCCAGATCGCAGTCCGCTCCAGAGGGAGTGACGGTGAATGCGTAAGAGACAGCGGGATGACTCAGCATCCAGCGGGTCTTGGCTCACTACTTATTCAGACATGATGTCACTCTTGCTGGCCTTTTTCGTGTTGCTGTTCTCGTTTTCATCAATAGATGAACATCGATTCGCCTCCATAATCTCCGCGTTTCAAAATTACATGGGGATCCTCCATGAAGGGACCGGGCAGCTAGATCAGCCTGGCCCTCTGCCCTTTGACTATTCTGATGTGGGTCAGCGCCAGCTTCAGGAGTTGTTTGAGGTGTTGAGCGAGCTGGTTGAGGCGGAAGGGTTATCCGGCGTGGAACTTGAGTTGGAGGAACGGGGGCTGATTGTGCGTTTCGCCGAGCAGGTCTTCTTTGATTTGGGTGAAGCCACCTTAAAGCCCGAGGCTGTCGAGGTGCTGAGAACGCTGGCCGGCACCCTCAGGGCCCTGCCCAATCCTCTGCGGGTGGAAGGGCACACAGATGACTGGCCCATCAGCACTGCTCGCTTTCCTTCCAACTGGGAGTTGAGTGTACATAGGGCAACCAATGTGATTCGTTTTCTCGTTGAGGAGGAAGGGTTTGATCCCCAAAAACTCTCAGCTGCGGGATATTCGGAGTACCGTCCCATCAGGCCCAACGACACTGCTGAGAACCGCGCCATGAATCGCCGGGTTGATATCGTCATCCTCAACATCGATCTTTGGGATTTTGAACCCAATTGAGGAGGCTTAGAAATGGCCAGGAAAGTAGAAGTAGATCTGAAATTACTTATAGTTGCTGTGGCTTTCGTGATCCTAGCCACGGTGGGGAGTGCGTTTACCACCTATCTGATCTTCCGCGGCAACGCTGCGCAGACTCCTCAGGGGGCAGAGGCCTCTGTCGAACGCAGGGAGTTGGGCCCAACCTATGAGCTGGGTGAGTTCACGCTCAACCTGCTGTCCTCACCCAATCAGCGGCGCTTCATTCGCACGCAGATTGTCTTGGAGGCCAGCAACAAGAAAGTGGTGGGTGAGCTCGAAAAACGGATGCCCCAGGTTCGTGATGAAGTGATTACGATCGTTAGAGCCAGAACCGCCGAAGATCTGAGCACTCAAGCGGGTATGGAATCATTGCGCCTAGACATTTTGAAGGCCATGAACACCCTTGTCTCCAAGGGTGAGGTTACCGACGTGTTTTTCATTGATTTGATCATCCAGTAGTTGAAGAAGGGGGTCACTATGCCTAGTTCGATTCTATCCCAAGGCGAAATCGACGCTTTGCTGCAGGGAACTGGCTCTCAGCCGCGTTCAGATGCTCTGCTGGATGCGCTCAGAAGAGCTTTCTTCAGCGCGCTGGATCAACTGATCACCTCGTTTGACGAACCTGAGATGAACGGGCCCTACGTGGAGCGTCTGGAACACAGTCTGGCCCAGGAGGTGGCTCCCGCCGCCTTTGTTGTTGCCGCAGAACTTGGCGGCCGCGATCTTCTGCTGCTGGTGTCCACTCCAGATGCGGAAAGACTCGCAGAGGAGCTGGGTATTGCGCCCCTAACTATGATGGAGGCCATGGGACAGGCCTGGGTTTCCCAGCTCGCGCAGGCGCTGGATCTGGGATACACAGTTTATCAAGGCCAGCAGGTGGAACTAGAAGCCCTGTCACTGCCTCCGGGGAGTAGACCCCATCTGGTCCGCTATTTCCTGCGCACAGGCCAGGAGCGTCTGGAACTGTGCGTTGTGATCACAGACTTCGAAGGCCTGGAGCCCTTGGCGGAGCAAGCTGCGCAGAATCCTTCCGCTCAGAAGACTAACCCTCTCCAGCCAGGCAGGAAATTGATGAAGGGGCCCGAACTTGCCGTTGGGAAGGCCGTGTTTACGCCCATTGGAGATCTCGGCCATGTGGAAAATAAGCAGGGGTTGGGCCTCTTGGAAGACATTGACCTGACCATCACGGTCGAACTGGGACGCACCACCTTGACCCTCAACGAGATCCTGGATCTGAAGCCCCAGTCAGTGATTGAACTGGATAGGATCGCGGGAGAACCGGTGGACGTGTATGTCAACAACAATCGGGTGGCCCGCGGCGAGGTGGTTGTTTTGGACGACAACTTCGGAGTGCGTATCCTGGAAATAGTGCCCAAATCACAGCGGACGAGGGAGTGAGCCGGGGATGGATACGGAGCTGATCTGGGGCCTTGTCCGCGTTATCCTGGCTCTGGCCATAATCGTTCCCCTTACGATCCTGGCCACCCGCTGGTATGGGAGAAGGCAGGTTGGGGGGCAGGATTTGCGCGTTAAGGAGGCTCTGTCCTTGGGTGCTAACCGGGCCCTTTATGTTGTACTGTGGGAGGACAGGCAGTTTTTGCTCGGTGTCACCGGCCAGCAGATAACGGTTTTGGGAGAAAAGCCGCAGCCGCAGTCGGAACAGAAGGAGGTACCGGAGTAGATGGGCTTTTTGCAGACAACAATTCCCTTTCCCA
>FIZK01000034.1 GCA_900018335.1 uncultured Clostridia bacterium
CCATACGCGGCGCACCATAGAGCAAAACCCCACAGCGATGTGGGGTTTTCTTGATATAGGTTCTTTACCTTACCTCAGCTTGATAGTGATGGTGATATCCCTCGTACCAACATCGGGAATCTGCAGATAGATCCCTTCGAAGTCTGTACCCGCGACGTTACGGGCTTCGAACTCCACTCCATTCAGGGTTCCATCATCGACCCTGATCAGGAAGTCGTCCACCGTCCTTCCCCGCTGCGTCTCCAAGAACCAGAAGACGCCTTCGAACATGGCGTTTTTCCTCAGCTGCTTCGGATATGAATGCTTCCCAAAGACGTTGGCGTCAATATCATACGTCACGTTAATCCCGCTGACAATGGGCATCAGCTCACAGCCAGCCAGCAGCACAGCCAGCAGAAAAATGCCGGTGAGCACCAGCAGGTTTCGTCTCACTTCTTCGCGCACCTCCAAAAGAATCGGCAGTGTTATTCTAGCGAGCACTCCGTCCATAAACAAGTCCAGACCTGATTTGCTCCTTGTCCTCTTCTTCTGGCCACCTCCTTAACGCCTGATCCACGCAATTGCGTTATTCTTCTGTGTTGGAGATGGATTTCCCTGCCAGATGGCCTTATCCCGCGAAAAGGGGGCTTTCGCCCCCCTGTTATGCCGTTTCTTCTTCTAGCTTGGCTTTGGCCGCCGAGCGGCTCTGCCAGGCGTGCAGCGCCAGACTGATGGCGATGATTCCGTAGGCCACAAACACCCGGAAATACTCACCCACCTGAGCGCTGCCGAAGATGGTCTGCCCGGCTTTGGGCGACACGGCGAAGAGCAGGTGGAAGAGGAATGTTCCCATCAGGGCCTGGCCGATGGTGGCCTTAGTCACAGTGGCCCCGCCGATGAGCAGGGCAGCAATGGCAAAGGTACCCACCTGTTCATGGCTGTTGTACGTGTTTAGAGTACCGATGTTCTGCAGGAAGATCAGCTGTCCCCAGGCTGCCAGTACAGTGGAAATGATGATCGCCAAGATCCTGTTGCGATCCACACTGATTCCGGCGACGCCGGCGATATGACGGTCCTGGCCGATGGCCCGAAACTCCTGGCCCAGCTTGGTCCGGAAAAACGCCCAGATGGCCAAGGCTAAGACTGCAATCACCAAGAAGGTGACCATGGGGAACTTAGTAAAGCCATAGCGCACTTCCCAGATCCCGTCCAAGGTACCCTTGATCCTGCCCAGATCAATGGTATTCCGCAGGCCAGGGCTGGTGGAGATGCGCAGCCGCGGGTTGTCAAAGGGAATCAGCGTACCCACGAGGAACAGGAAAACGAACTGGTAGAGACCGTTTGCGAAGAAGCCCATGACCATGCCCGTGATCATTTCCCTGCCCTTGGCCTTGTTCAGCAGCATGCCGGCCAAGAATCCGAACAGAACGGCCAGGGGTGTTGCCAGCAGAGCCGTCAGGACCAAACCGCCGATCCCCGACCACTCCCAGTGAGTAGACAGAATCAGGGCGATCTGCCCGGCCAGGGCGCCCAGGACAATCCCGAAGTTCAAGCCCATCCCCGCTGCCACGGGGATAATCAGAGACAGCACGAGGAATGAGTTGCGGGCCATCCTCTTCACAATCTCCATGAGCAGGAACTGGCCTGGCATCTTGGCAAAGTATACGCCCAGCAAACAGACGATGCCGAAGAGCAGTGGTACAGCATTCCTTGAAATCAGCCGTTTTACTTGAGTCACGCCTGTTCACCCCCTGTTGCCCTGGTCAAGGCATACAAGATCATGCCATTGCTCACAACCACCCGGGCGATTTCCGAAATGTTGCCCTCGATGAGCTGATTGGTAACGGGCATGGCCACGGTGAGCAGCGTCTGGAAAAGCACAACGCCCAGGATGGCGTGGCGCACCTTGGCTTCCCTGGTGGAAGCTCCGCCGATGAGCACCCCGGCAACCGCTGGAAAGGCGGTCATCAAGGGCCCGTTGTACAGCTGCACAAAACCAAAGCTCTGTGCGTAAACCGTGTAGCCTATGGCCGCCAGGACTGTGGACATGATGATGCCCAAAGTCCTGTACTTGTTCAGGCTCAATCCCGACGCTGCAGCGAAGCGGGGGTTGCGCCCCACCACTTCCATGGCTACGCCCGCTTTGGTCCTGAAGAACAGCCAGACTATGAAAGCGATCAAACCGTAGAAGAGCAGGAGCCCTGTGGGCACCTTAAGGCCGAAGATCTCAAAGGCTAAAAAGTTGTTGAGCACCCCGGCAAAGGTGTCTGCCAGAGTCAAGGTTACCCTCAGGCCCTGACCGCCCACGGGCCAGATCAGGGCAGGATTCTTGAAGGGAGCCATGAGCCAGAAAATGCACATTCCAGCCACCACGGAAAACCCCACGTAAGTTCCTACCATCATCTCCTGCCCCGCCACACGGTTGATCAGTAGCGAATACAGATAACCTGCGCCGATGGCCAGGGGCACGGCCAGAAGGATGGCTACCAAAAAGCCCTTAAACCCGAGCAGGGTGAACTCCATGGCCACCAATACGCCAACGATGCCGCAGATAACGCCCACGGGCAGTCCAAAGTTCAAACCAACGCCGGCTTGAATGGAAGGCACCATGGCCAAAACATAAATACCGTTCTGGCCTATGCGCACCAGGGCGTCACTGAGCAGCCCAGGCACGCTCAACTCCGTGCCTGCAGCAATGATCAGCAAAAGGAGTAGGAAACCAGCGATAATCAGGCGCGGCAGCCCAAAACCGTGGTAGATTGCCACAAGCCGCTCTTTCATCGACTCCCCACCTCCTCCAAGGATTTCCCAGCCATCAAGAGGCCGTACTGCACGTCGGGAGCATCGGGGGGCAGAATACCCGCCAGGCGACCTTCATAGATTATGGCAATGCGGTCGGCAATGCTGCGCAGCTCCGCCAGCTCACTGGAGGTGAACACCACGGTCACTCCCATTTCGTTGAGTTCTACGATGAGCTCCAGCACCCTGCTCTTGGCCCCCACGTCGATGCCCCGCGTAGGTTCGGAAACAAAGAGCAGCTTGGGCTCCTGAGTGAAAGCCCTGGCTAAGCAGACCTTCTGCTGGTTGCCGCCGCTCAGCCTGCGCACGATCTGCTCAGGCCCCGTGCAGCGGATATCAAATTTGTCGATGGACTCCAGGGCATGGTTTATGATCCTTTTCTCATCTTTGAGTTTGAGCAGCCCAGGTTTGAGGAACTTGTCCTGACTTTGCATGCTGGTGAGCACGATGTTGTTGGCAATAGTGTCCTCTAGTACCAGGCCCACGCCCCGTCTGTCTTCGGAAACGAAGGCTAGACCCAGCTTCAATACGGCCTGGGTGTCATTTAGAGGCACTTCCTGCCCCTCATAGAGAACCTTCCCCTGGCTGGGATAAAGGCCCATGATGCCGTTGGCCAGCCCCACCTTGCCGTGTCCGGCCAAGCCTCCGATACCCAAAATTTCTCCGCGGAACACATCCAGATCAATGCCGCGCAGGGCTTCCCCGGGCATGTTCACCCGCAGATCCCGAACCTCAAGGACCACTTCTTCATCTTTGGGCCGGGTGGTTCTCTTCTTGCGGGCTTCCGTATCGATCCTGCGCCCCACCATGAGCTCAGCGATCTGAGTGATGGTGAAGTCTTCCTTGGGCCCGGAGCTCACAAGCTCGCCGTCTTTCAAGATAGTAATCCGATCAGCTACCGCCATAACCTCATCGAGGCGGTGGGTAATAAAAAGAATACTAATGCCGCTTTGCGCTAAGCGCTGAATGACCCCAAGAAACTGCTCCGCCTCACTTTCCGTGAGCACAGCGGTGGGCTCATCGAGAACCAGCAGCTGCAGGTTCTCTTTGTCGATTTCCCTGGCAATTTCCACGAACTGCAGGTAACCCACGGGCAGCCCAGCCACGGGCACCCATTCGTCGATGGTCATGCCCAGCCGGTCCAGGGCAGATCTGGTGTCCTTAGCCATCTGCCTGCGGTTGAGGGTTTCCAGCTTCTTCCCAAAGATCATGCTGAAGGGATTAGGCCTGGTCAGCTCCCGATTGAGTTTGACGTTTTCAGTCACAGAAAAGCCGGGAAGCAGCATGAACTCCTGGTGGACCATGCCGATCCCCGCCTCAATGGCAGCCCGCGGCGAATCAAAAGCCACGCTTTCACCGTTGATCAAGACTGTCCCTTCATAGCCGCCGGTATTGGTGATCACGGGCATGCCGAAGAGGATGTTCATCAGAGTCGATTTTCCGGCCCCGTTCTCCCCAACCAAGCAGTGAATCTCTCCCCGTCCCAGGGTGAGGCTGACATTCTTTAACACCTGAGTGCCGTAAAACGACTTGGAGATCTGTTTCATCTCCAGTACAGGAACACTCACTCGCAACACCTCCGCTATTTCCCCAACAAAAGTGCGGAGTTCCGCCCTCGGAGAGGGCGAGAGCTCCGCCTTTTTTCTTAGTTGCTCTGCCGCCTCTTAGAAGATGATGGAGTCGGCAATTACCAGGTAGAAGTTGGCATCATCGAGGTAACGGTTCATGGAGACCTTAACGCCAGTGGCCTCATAGACCGCCTCTTCCACAGCGGCTACGTCGGAGAAGTCGAAGCCTTCCTGGACACCCTTGATGGCCAGCTCTACACCGGCTTCCACGAAGACCATGTTGATGGGGGCAACCCAGGTGGCCATGCGGCCGGAGCGTCCCATCTCTGCTACCTTGGCTTTGATTTGGTCAAGGATGTACGGCACATCGCCCTTGTGCTCCTCATCAATCTCAATGCCCAAGGCGCCCGGATAGCCGTGGAAGGGGCTGGGGCAGCACTGCTCTGGGAAGATGATGCCGGCCTCTAAAGAAGCACGGATCGCCGGCTCCATCATGGCGCAGTTGGTGCCGAAGAAAGCAATGTCGGTGCCGTGGATCTCAGCCTGGCGAGGAATGTCCTCCAGGATAAACTGCTGGGTTCCGGGGATACCGGCATCGCCCATTGGGTCTGGAGCGGTTACGTCAATAACCTCCAAGCCGAGCTTGGCAGCTTCGTCCTTCATGTTCTGGTAGCGAACGGCCAGAAGCTCCATGGACATGTGACGCGGGAAGGAATAATGGAGAATCTTCTTTGCGCCCATCTCGGCGGCCAGCTGGGCGATGGATGCTCCCCGCCTGAGCTGGTCAGTTTCCATGGCCAAGTCCACAAACGGTGCAACTACTGCGGGATCTTCGTGGGGAACCCCAGCAATGATCACGATGTCATCGCGCATATCCCGCACGGTGCTAAACGCTGCGGTTGAGCCCGGTACTGCCTGGCAGACCACGATCGCCTTGATCTCGGGATCCATGGCGAACTGAACGATCTGCCCGATTACGGTTTCCTGCTCCTGCATAAAGTTGTCAGGATAGGTAACATGGATGATGGAATCCGGATAACGGGCCGCCATCTTCACCGCCGCTTGATACTCCTCTTCGCCCTGGGAGACCGTACCTGTGATCAGGCCGATCTTAAAAGGCAAAGAAGCGGCTTGTGCGGCTCCGACTAGACCGAAGACCAATACCAACGCCAGCAATATGGATAGCCTTTTCTTCACTCTGTTCTCTCCTCCCGTGGTATGGATATAAAAGCTGGCTCTATTATTCTACGAATTACGCAAGTTCTCCTCCTGTGTGTGGAGAAAAAAGTTCATTTCACTGGTGTTAATTGAGAGTACCGCCCACAGCCCATATAGAAAGACCGCCGCGCAATTCGCGGCGGTTCTGGTGCATATTACCGGCGGCGGACTAGACCGCCTGAGCAGTCTGGGCGGCATGCAGTTTGGCATACAGTCCATTTTTCGCCACCAGCTCTGCGTGGGTTCCCCGTTCCTGGATCTTCCCGTCCGTGAGCACCACAATCTCATCGGCATGACGGATGGTGCTCAGCCTGTGGGCGATGATCAGGGTGGTCCGATCCTTGGCCAGCTCTTCAAGGGCTTCTTGGATCTCCAGCTCCGTGGCTGTATCCAGGGATGAGGTTGCTTCATCGAGGATCAGGATGGGCGGGTTTTTCAAAAACACCCTGGCGATACTGATCCTCTGCTTCTGTCCCCCGGAGAGCTTGACGCCCCGTTCACCCACGTAGGTGTCATAGCCGTCTTTGAGGGAGAGGACAAATTCATGGATCTGGGCCTTTTTGGCCGCTTCCACCATCTCCTCTTCCGAAGCGGAAGGGTTTCCGTAGAGGATGTTTTCTCTGATGGTTCCGGTGAAGAGGAACACATCCTGCTGCACAAAACCGATCTGCTGCCGGAGGGAACTTAAGGTCACATCCCGCACGTCATGGCCGTCGATGAGCACGGCGCCCTCCACCACATCGTAAAAGCGGGGGATCAGATGACAGAGGGTGGTCTTGCCTCCCCCCGACGGGCCCACAAAGGCCACGGTGCTCCCAGCTGGTATGCTCAGGCTCACATCGTGCAGGACCTCGCTGTCCTTATCGTACTGGAAGGAGACGTTCCTCAGCTCAATGCTGCCCTGCACCGACGGCAAGTCCTTGGCCCCAGGCTTGTCGGTCACGGAAGGTGCAACCTCCATGAGCTCCACAAACCGCCTGAAGCCGGCCATGCCCTGCTGATACTGCTGGG
The DNA here is from genome assembly GCA_900018335.1 of uncultured Clostridia bacterium. Classification (GTDB taxonomy): domain Bacteria; phylum Bacillota; class Limnochordia; order Darwinibacteriales; family Darwinibacteriaceae; genus DTU010. The sequence continues at coordinate 6,576 of FIZK01000034.1, forward strand.
TAAAGGAGATCAGGCGCCTGATGGGCTGCAGAAAATACCCGATGAAGAGCAGGTAGGCCGTGAGATCCGCCAGGTCGATGAACCCTTTGAACATGAACAGGGCCCCGCAGGTCAATACAGCCACATTGAGCAGGTCTGTCAAAAACCCCAGCCCCGAGGAGTATACGGCCATGGCCCGGAAGGCGTGGTAGCGCGACTTCTTAAAGGCGCTGTTGGCCGAATCGAAGCGCCTCATTTCGTAGTCCTCATTGACAAAGCTCTGGGCCACCCTGATACCGGAGAGACTGTTCTCCAGATCCGCATTCACATCGGCGATCTTCCTGCGCTCTTCACTGAACGCCCTGTTCATGTCAGTGCGCTTCCTGTAGGCATAGGCGCCGATGACAGGGATGAACAAAAAGGTGATCAGGGTCAGGGGCACGTTGATGCTGAGCAGGTAGACAAAGGAGCCGATGAGCATCAGCGTGGCAATGAAAATGTCCTCCGGCCCGTGGTGGGCCAGCTCCGTGATATCCCTCAAATCATTGACAATCCTGCTCATCAAATGCCCCACCTTCGTGTCGTCGAAAAAGCGGAAGTCCAGGGTCTGCAGGTGGGAAAAGAGATCCTTCCTCATGCGGTATTCAATGTTCACGCCCACCACGTGGCCGTAATAGTCCACAAAATACTGGCACAGCAGGCGCAGTACGTACAAAACCACCAGCAGGCCTGCCCAAATCAGCACGGCCTGCAGGTTGCGGTTGGGAATAAAATCCTTCATGTAGGTTCGGGTGATGATGGGAAACATTAAATCCAATACTGCGATAATACTGGCCGCGAGCAGATCCGCGAGAAAGAGGCGGCGCTCCGGCCGGTAGTAAGAGATAAACCTTTTGAGCTCCTTCAATTCCTGCCAAACCTCGCAATCTATCCTTTGATATACGGTTGACCAGCAGCTTTCGGCCCAACGGCACGGCCGATGAAGCCGGCAAGGGCTACAATGGTCAGTACGTAGGGCAGCATATTCATGAACTGTGTGGGGATACCGATATCCTGGAGGCGCATCTGCAGGGCATCGCCATAGCCGAAGAAGAGGCAGGCGCCCAAAGCACCCAAGGGGGTCCACTTACCGAAGATCACCGCAGCCAGGGCAATAAAGCCCCTGCCGGCGGTCATCCCTTCGCTGAA
>FIZK01000035.1 GCA_900018335.1 uncultured Clostridia bacterium
GTCCTATCCACAAAGCGCACCTGCTGTACGCCCGCGGCAGCCAAGGCCGCCAGTTCGCCCTTGGTCCGTGCCAGGGGAAACACTCTCACGCGGCCCATGACGGAAGAGAGGCAGTAAGCGCATTTAAAGGGACAGCCCCTGGTGGTTTCAAAGTAGACGATCTTGTCCTGAAGATCCCGGAGATCCCCGTGGTAAATGGGGGGAATCGAGGCTAGATCCAGGGGTTGGGACGGATTTTGCACAACCCTGCCCTCCCCATCTCGGTACACCAGCCCAGGCACGGAAGCCAAGGCCTCTTGGGTGAACTCGCCTCCGGAGCGCTCATACTCCTCCAAAAAGCGGCGCAGAGCCTCTTCCCCTTCCCCGGCGATGATGAAATCTATGCTGGGGTGTGCAGTGAGCCAGTGTTCAACATCGAAGGAAACCTCAGGGCCGCCTAGGATGATGGTCACCCCGGGGCACACCTTGCGCAGGCTGCGCACCAGGGGCAGGATGATCTCAATGTTCCAGATGTAGCAGGAGAAGCCCACCACATCTGGCTTTCTCCTGGCGATCTCCCCCAAGATGGTCCGGGGGTTTTGGTTAATGTTGAACTCCACCGTCTCCAAGTTGGGAAACTGGCCCTCGCAGTAGCGCTGCAGGTATCTCAAGGCCAGGCTGGAATGACTATACCTGGCATTCAGGGCCGCCAGTACAACCTTCATAAGCCGCCTCCCTCAGTCAAAGCACGACCCCCCAATGAACTCCTGCAAAATGGAAGTGCAGGGGATCGCGGACCAATCATCCACCGCCACGAAGTGTTCCAGAAAACGCAGGAGGCGCTTGGCCTCGGAAAACTGACGATCCGCCGGGGTGATCCCCTTGAGCAGCCGCGTAGCCAAGGGCTTGAGCACCGCCAGTTCGTAGATCAACGTGGAGTTAAACATCACATCGGCGCTTTCCTGGAAGGGGAAAATGTGGCGGCGCTCTCCCCGGGTGACCGAGGGCCAGCGCTCAATGGTGGCCTTGGCATCATGGCCCCTGAACTGATTGTCCCTAACCATGCGCCGAAGCAGGCGCACATCGGTGGTGGAAATCCGGGTGTGATCATCCAGGTTCAGGTTGGTGAGTGCGGAGACGTAGATCTTGAACTTCCTCCCCTTGGGAATGGCCTTGGTCAGCTGGTCATTGAGCCCGTGGATGCCCTCAATGATGATGGGTTGATCTGGGCGCACCTTCAGCTTATGGCCGTTCCACTGCCTGGTTCCCGTGGGGAAGTGGAAGGTGGGAATTGCCACCTCTTCGCCTTGGATGAGCTTGGAGAGGTGCTCGTTGAACAGCTCCAGATCAATGGCCTCCAAGGCCTCGAAGTCGGGTTGTCCGTCCTCATCCAGGGGCGTTAAATGGCGGTCCACAAAATAATCGTCCAGGCCGATGGCCACTGGCTCCAAACCGAACACCCTCAGCTGCACCTTGAGGCGCCTGGCGAAGGTGGTCTTTCCTGAACTAGAGGGCCCGGCAATGAGAATAAGGCGCAGCCGGTCTCTGTCTTTGGCGATCTGCTCGGCGATGTCCCGGATCTGGTTTTCATGGTAAGCTTCGGACACCGTGACCAAATCTCCGAACCCACCCCTGAGGATACAGTCGTTGAGCGACGCGGCATCGGGAATGCGCAGATTGCGCTGCCAGCGTTCCGCTTTGAAAAACTCGTTGAACAGCTTACCCTGTTCCACGTACTCAGGGATCTGGGTTGGATTGGCGCGCCGCGGGTACTCCAAAATGAAGCCGGGCAGGTAGTAACGGAGCTTGAAGTACTGCAAATACCCGCTGCTGGGCACCAAAACTGCCCGCAGGGAATCGTGGAACCAACCGAAGTTGTAGAGGACAACCTCGTCTCCGTTCTGCTGTTCCAGGAGCCTAACTTTGTCCTCAAATCCCTGTTCGGCGTAAATCCTCTTAGCCTCTTCCACGGGCACAATGCGCCTGGTGAAGGGCACATCCTCCTTAACCAGAGCCCACATGCGCTCCTCTATGGCCTTGATATCCTTTTCAATTACGGGCTGGCTGTGATCAATCTCGCCGTACAGCCCGTTGTTCAGGGCATGCTTGATATGCACCGTGCAGCCGGGGATCACCTCCAGGGCAGCCCGGACAAAAAGAAAGACGAGACTGGCCCGGTAAGCCCTCATGCCGTCCTCGGTACGGGTGTCCAGAAACTCAACGCGGCAGTCCTCAGTGAGGGGGAACTGGTAACCGTAAACATCGTTGTCCACTCTGGCCACCACCGTTCCCTGGGAATCCCCGGGAACCATGGAGGCCACCTCGCCCACCAGGGTGCCCTCTGGAACCTCTAGCCTGCGGTCTCCCACTGTCACCACAATCTTCTTACTCACCACAACTACCTCCTGTTATGCTTGGTGCGGGAAAAATTCCTAAAGATGGAACTGGTAATAATGATTCCCGCCGCAATAGCGCCAGCCAAAAAAACTGTTGTCACCAGCAGCACCACGCCTTGGGTGTAGTCCTGCTGGACAAAGCTGAGCATGGTCAAATAGGCCTTGCTGCCGGGCACGAGGGGAATAATACCTGGTGTGAGAAACACGATCACGGGCTCATGATGCCTGCGGGCCAGCACTTCGCTGAGCACGGCCACTCCTGTTGCTGCCAGGAACACCGCGCCCACCTCGCCAAAGCGGCCTTGCCCGGACAAATACACGGCCCACCCCAGACCGCCCACAAAGCCGCAGCGCACGCTCTGCCTGGGAGGAACCCGGAAGATATAGGCGAAGGTGAGGGCAGCCAAAAAGCCCATGGCGATCTGTACCAGCACCTTACGCACCTCCCAAGCTGAGCACCACAGCCACCCCCGTGGCGATGGCCACCGCGATGACCAGGGCCTCAGCGCTCCTGCTTAAGCCGGAAACCAGCTCGCCGCCCAAAAGATCCCGGATGGCCGTGGTGATCACCATACCCGGCGCCAAAACCATGACCGCGCCCAGAATGGTCACGTTGACGTTGAGCTGGAAATAGGGACCCACCGTGGCCACGAGGAAAGCCGCCACAATGGCTCCCACCGCCGCCTGTATTACTCTGGGAAAGCGCCTCTCCATGCGAGAAACCACCATAAGCACCACAGTGCCCACAACACCAGCCACCAGCCCCTCCAGCCAGGTGCCCCCCATCATCACCGCGAAGGCCAAAGCACCGCCTCCGCCAATGAGCTGCCTCGCCAGGCTCTCCGGAACTCCTTCCTGTCGCAAGCGCTCCAAGGCCTGCCTAACCTGGTCAGCGCTGATCTCTCCCGCGGAAAAGGCACGGCTCAAAGCATTAACCTCTGCGATGACGGCAATATTGCTCTGGCCACCCCGGATGCGCTTCACCCGAGTATATACCCTACCCGCGGGGTCGTGCAGCGAAACAAAGAGCCCGGTGGGGGTGGCGTAACTTTCCACCTGCACAAACCCGGCTGCGCTGCCCATACGTTCAATTGTTTCTTCCACCCGAGACATTTCGGCGCCGCAGGTTAACAGCAGTTCACCGGCGGTCAAAATCAGGCCAACAAGCTCTTCCACTGGGATCAGTCCATTCCCTTCAGGTGATGGCAGGAAATACTAGTACCGTGTTGAACAACCAGATCCAGAAGGAGGTCGATGAAATGGAAATAAACAAACAGCGTTTGTTGAATGAATTCCTAGAACTGGTGCAAATCGACAGCGCCTCCAAGGACGAACGGCTTATGGCCGATGCCCTCAAGCCTAGGCTTGAAGCCCTGGGCTTTACCGTTACCGAAGACGATGCCGGAGAGAAAATCGGGGGGACAGCCGGCAATCTCATCGCCGTCCTGGAAGGTCAGAAAGATGCCCCAGCCTTGCTCTTCTGCGCGCACATGGATCGGGTTGAGCCCGGCCGGGGGATCAAGCCTGTGGTGGAAGACGGAGTAGTCAAAAGCGACGGAACCACCATTTTGGCCGCAGATGATGTGGCTGGAATTGCCGCGGTCTTGGAGGCGGTCCGCACTGTCCAGGAGCAACAGATTCCCCACGGACGCCTGGAAATCCTCTTTACGGTGGCAGAAGAAGGCGGTCTGTTTGGGGCTAAGTCCCTGGACGCCAGCGCGCTCCAGGCCAAAGCCGGCTTTTTCCTAGATACTGGCGGCCCGGTGGGCACCATCGTGGTGCAAGCCCCGGCCCAGAAAAACATCTCCGCCACGGTCCACGGCAGGGCAGCCCACGCCGGAGTAGCGCCTGAAAAAGGCATCAGCGCCATTTTGGTGGCGGCCGAAGCCCTGACCAAGATGAAACTGGGGCGCATCGACGAGGAGACCACAGCCAACATCGGCCTGATCCAGGGAGGCGTGGCCACCAACATCATTCCCGACCGCGTAGAGCTGAAAGGCGAAGCCCGTTCTTTGGATCAAGAAAAGCTGAACCGTCAAGCGGAACACATGGCAGAAGTGATTCAGAGTACCTGTGCTGCCCACGGCGTAGAAGCTGAGGTCTCCATCAGCGACAGCTACAACTCCTTCCGCCTCACCGAAGCCGATTACGTGGTGCAGCTGGCTGTTAAGGCAGCGAAAGCCATGGGATTGGAACCGCAAATCGAAAGCACGGGTGGAGGAAGCGACGCCAACATCATCAACGGCTACGGCATTCCCTCCGTGATTCTGGGTATGGGCTACACCAACGTGCACACCACCGACGAAGCCATCCCCATAGACCAGCTGGAAGCCGCCGCCCAGTACGTGCTCCAGCTCATCAAAGAAAGCTGAAACAGGGAGCTGATGCCCGTCCAGCCTAGCAGGCGGACGGGCATTTCCTTACCTTATAGTATATTTTCCTTGAGGATTTCGGTCAACTCTTCCACCGATGGGGTGCCCCGGGAGTAAGACACATTCTTGGTCTGGGCTGCTTTTTCAGCGTAAGCCCGGATCCGCTCCTCGGGTACGTGCAGCTTGCCCACGTAGTCGGCGAACAGCTCGTTCATGAGCTCCCGGAAAGCATTCAGCGAGGGAAGGTCCAAAAGCTCCAGCACCATCTCCACCCGCTCTGGGGCATGGGCGTGGGTGAACTCCAGATACGACGCCATAAAGATGCCGTTAGCCCGCCCGTGGGGATAGTCATGGAAATAGGTGAGGGGATAACCCAGGGCATGGACGAAAGTGGTTCCTGTTTGGGCAATGGTGATCCCGCCCAGCATGGAGGCGAGGAGCAGATCCTCCCTGACCTGCAGGGAGATATCACCACTGCGCAGAGCTGGGATCACCCCTCCCCACACAGCAATACCCTGCAGAGCCGCGAGATCGCTTGCGGAAGAGGCCCTGTTGGAAAGGTAACCTTCCACCAGATGGGAAAGGGCATCCACAGCGGTATCGATGGTCACCTGCAGCGGCAGGGACGCCGTGTATCTTGGATCCAGATAGGCTACCGCCGGAAACAGGTCTGGGCCTCCCAAACCCTTCTTGGTCTCTTCCTCATGGATGGTCAAAACCGCGTAGGGAGTAACCTCGCTCCCCGTTCCCGCGGTGGTGGGAATGGCCACAATGGGGAGGGGTTTTTTCTCCCAGCCTTGAGCATAGAGCTCCAAGGGGCTCTTCTCATTCACAGCCAACACGGCCATCACTTTGGCCGCATCCAGGGGCGAGCCTCCCCCAATGGCGATGATGTAATCGCAGTTTTCCCTCCGGGCTAGCTCGGCACCTTCCTGGCAGTTCTCACCCGTGGGGTTATTCTCCACACGATCGAAGAGGACATACTCGCCAGACAGCGCCTCCAGCACGTCATCCAGGGCACCGCTCAAGCGGGCCGAGGATCTCCCCGTGACGATGAGCGCCTTTTTTCCCAGGGCCAAGCCCGCGCCTGCCTTTTTCACCACGTCCTGCCCAAAGACCAGCTTTGTGGGCATGAAGAAACTGAACTCTCGCATTTCCAAGCTCCTTCCTATACCTTGACGTATTTCCACTCTCCCCTGCTGAAACGCCACTGAATCAAGAAGCTGCGCAGGAAGAGATCCGCAACCATGGCGATCCAAGCTCCAGTCAACCCCAACCCCAGGCGCAGCGCCAAAAGGTACGCTAAGCCCACGCGCACCCCCAAAAAGGAGAGCATGACCATCTTCATGATGGCCCGGGTATCCCCGGCTCCCCTCAGGCCTCCAGCCAGAATCATCCAAGCCGCCAGGGAAGGCTGGGCAATGGCCACTAAGCGCAGACAGACCACGGCCAGCGCAATTACCTCCGGATCGCTGGAGAAGATGCGCACGATGGGCCCGGGAATCAGGAAAAAGACCACACCCATCGCGGACATGACCAACATGCCCATGTTGCGAGTAATCCTTCCAGCCCGCTGCGCATCATCGGGCAGGCCCGCTCCCAAGTTCTGCCCCACCAAGGTGGTGGCCGCCACAGCAAAGCCGGCTCCGGGCATGAAGGATAGGGACTCCGCGTTTAGGGCCACCTGGTGGGCAGCATAGCTCACGGTGCCCAGGGAGGAAATGATCATGGTGTAAAACAGCTGGCCCACCCGGAGCATGCCCTGCTCCACGCCTGCCGGAACCCCGATGTTGGCAATCCTGCGTATGATGGTCAGATCGGGCTTGAAGGAGTCCCTGAGGCTGATGCGCAGAAGTGGGCTGCTCAAAAGCACTCGCAGAGCCAAAACCCCTCCACAGGCCTGGGCAATGGCTGTGGACAGGGCCGCTCCGGCCACACCCAGCGCTGGAATGGGGCCCAGGCCGTAGATGAAGATGGCGTTTCCGACTATGTTGATCACATTCACCAAGGCGGTAATGCGCATGGGGGTTTTGGTGTCCCCCGCTCCCCTCAGCACCGCGTTAATAACAATGAGGAAGTAGTTCAAAATCATGGCTGAGGCCACAATGCGCACATAGGCTGCGGCAGAATCCAAAACCAACCCTTCAGAGCGCCTAAACAGAAGACCCAACAGGCCCCGCGCCGTGAAAAGAAAGATGAGCATAACGGTGCCGGAGACAAAAAGGCCGAGAACCAATGACTGCCTGGCCACATCGCGAGCCCGCTCAGGCTCCTTGGCACCGATATGCCTAGCCACCAGAGCTGTGCTGCCCGTGGCCAGGGCTGAAAAGATGGTGAGGCCCAAGTGGTTGATTTGGTTGCCCAATCCCACTGCGGCCAAAGCGGCTGCTCCCAAACGCCCCACCATAGCTGTGTCCACAATGCCCACCATGGTATGCAGAAGATTTTCCACGATGGCGGGCCAAGCCAGGCGCAGAATTCTGGAACGAAAATCAGGCTGCTCCAATGCGGTTTCAGTGCCCAAAGCCTTCTCTCCCTTCCTAGGCTGGGAGGATTCGCTCCTTCCCAGGCGAACTGATTTCTATTATACATCTCTGGAGGGATCCCTTGTGCAGCATTCGGTCTACCAGTCCCCGCTGGGGCCCTTTTTCCTCTGGTTCGCCCAGGACCATCTGGTTTACGCCTCCTTCAACCAAGAGGGCGGCGAGAGGTTCACCGCCGTACGCTTTCCGGACAACGACTTCCCGCTAAAGCCTCTGCCCGAAGCCTATGCCCGCGACCTAAACGCCTATTTCCGAGGGGACAGGGTGGAGTTTAACTGGCCCGTACGCCTTCTGGGCACTCCGTTTCAGAAGCAGGTGTGGGAAGAAATCAGCAGGATCCCCCATGGATCCGTGACCACCTACAAAAAGATCGCCCAGAACCTGGGCATCAAGGCTTACCGGGCTGTTGGCCGCGCCGTGGGCTCCAACCCTGCCAGCATTATCGTCCCTTGTCACCGCGTCCTCGGCACCCACAATCTGGGCGGTTACGCCTTCGGGCTCAACGTGAAGCGCTTGCTTTTGGAATTAGAAAATGTTACTCTAGCACCAAACCTGCAGGGCTGAGGGGAGGTGTACCACAATCAAACAGTTCGTTTTCGGTTTTGACATAGATGGAGTGCTCACTAACGACGATGACGGCACCCGCAACATTTGGTTGGAGGCCGCCAGCGCCTATTTCGGCGAACCCATGATCAAGCGGGCCTATAACGTGGAAGAGGCCTTTAACAAAACCAGAGAACAAGTTATGGAGTTCTTTGATGCCTGCATTGAAACCATCTTCAACACGGTACCCGTGCGGGATCAGGCTGCGGAAACCCTGCGCATCTTAGCTGAGCGGGGCTGTTTAGTCCACTTGATCACCCACCGGGACACGAGGCACCGCCAGATCACGGAAAACTGGCTGCAGCGCCACGGGATTCCCTACCACAGCCTGAGCATGTGCCCAACGGGGTTTGGCTACTCGAAAAGGGACCGCTGCTTGGAGCTGGGCGTCCAGTTCTTTGTCGATGACAAACTGGAGAATGCCGAAGAGGTGGCCAGCAGCGGCATCTACACCCTGCTCTTCCATGCCTCACACAACGCCATGCGCCCCACAAACCTGCCCCTGGTGAAGAACTGGCGGGAAATCGGAGAGCATATTGACCTCTTCTTGGAGCAGAGGCGGCGCCAAGCCCGCTGATCAGGAAACGCTGGCCTCCAGCTCCCCTCGGCACAGCTCGTAGAAATTGCACCAGGGGCACTGCTCCCTCGCCTCCGTAAGCGCGAACTCCTCCTTAGGTCTTGGCACGTTCAGCGCAGGATCACTGAGCAGCCCCTTCATCTCCTCCATACTGGCCAGAGCGTTTTTCTCCACTGCTTGGAGCTCCTCAGGCGTGAACCGCATTTCCATGCTTGATTTGAGATTGAGGTACTCCAGGCGGGCGGTGATTTGCTCGGGTGAAGCACCGTATTTCTCCCGCACAAACAGGACGTAAAGGGCCACCTGATCCCTGTTCTCCTCCGCTTCTTCCCCGGTTTTCCAGTCCACAATCACCCACTGGCCCCCCGCGGTCTTGTAGATCAAGTCGGGCACGGCATACACAGGCGTACCGGCGATCTCCACGGTGTCAAACTGCTCGCAGGCAACCACTTGCGCATCTTTGCGGGACAGCTCCGCCCACACGGGACACTCCGCCAAGGCTTCGGCGGTCTGAACGATGCGCTGGTTAATCCGCTCCACCACATCGTCGCTCACTCCCGTACCATAGTAAAACTCCCGGAGCATGTCCACCCGCCGGGGACGGATCAAAAACTGCTCTCGATTCTCCTGGGAAGACTTCCACACCCTCCGCAGATGCCTGCGGATTTCTTCTTCGATCTCCGCTACGTCGGGCAGCTTCCTGCCCTCCATCACCCTTGCCACCAGGGACTGGGCAGTTTCGTGCACTCCGTTCCCTAAGGCCGTATAGATGTTGCCTAGCTGTTTCAACCGATAGGCTAAGCGTGATTCCTGCGGCGCATCGAACTCCCAGCCGTTATGGGACGCGTAGTAGTTGTAATAATAGCGGCGCCGGCAGCTCTGGAAGATCTGCTGCCGGGAAAAGGACCACGACCACTGGGGGTATTCAGTCCTCACATAAGCCAATTGGTATTCCCCTTTCCTCTAAGGCCCTGGCCAGATCGTGACCGCTGGGGTTCTGGAACACCCGCAGGTCAAACTCTGGGATGATGGCCAGGATATGGTCAAAGATATCCGCCGCCACACCTTCATGGTTCACCCAGCCCGTATCCTTGGTGAAGGCGTAAATCTCCATGGGCAGGCCGTTGGTGGTGGGCGGCAGCTGGCGCACGATCATGATCAGGTCCTGGTTGATCTGGGGATGGCTCTGCAGGTAAGCCACGAGGTAGGCCCTGAAGGTACCCAGGTTGGTTAAGTGGCGTCCGTTCACCAGGGAGCTCTGATCAATGTTGTGCAGCCGGTTGAACTCCTGAATCTCCACAGTTTTGCGGGCCAGATAGTCCTGGAGCAGCTGGATCTTACTCAGACGCTCCAAGAGCTCTTCATCTAAGAAACGGACGCTGGTCTGATCGATGAGGACGGAGCGCTTGATGCGCCGGCCTCCCCCTTCAAACATGCCGCGCCAGTTCACGAAGGAATCTCCGGTGAGCTTATGCGTGGGAACGGTGGTGATGGACCTGTCCCAATTGCGCACCTTCACATAGTGCAGGGCCACCTCCACTACAGTGCCGTCCGCGTTGTACTTGGGCACCTCGATCCAGTCACCCACCCGCACCTGGTCGTTGATGGTGAGCTGCAGGCCTGCGAAGAAGGCCAGGATGGTGTCTTGAAACACCACCAAGAGCACAGCACTCACCGCGCCCAAGCCGCTCAGGAAGATCCAGGGCGACTGCCCCAGAAGCAGGGAAAAGGTGATCGTGCCGGCAAAGGCCCAGAGGGCAATCTGAAGAATCTGCACAAAACCCTTGATGGGCATCCTGGCTGCTATGGGGAAGGTGTTGTAGATGGCCAGCCCGGTGCGGAGCAGGCGGTCTACGGCTACAGCCACAGCCAAGATGACAGCTACCTTGAGCAGCTGGGTTATTCCCTCCTGAGTCACCGTGAGAAAAGGCGCCACCCGAAACATGATCAGGGCAGGGATAATCAACGCCGCGGCGTTAAACACTCCCTGTTCAAAGAGGAACTCGTCCCACTTAGTGGGAGTTTTGCGCAGCAGGCGGTGCAGCCACTTCAGCACGTGGGTGCGGACCAAGTAATAGGCGATGGCACTTAGGCCCAATCCAAAGACGAGCAGCAGCAGATCGCGCACAACTGGATTTTCCAAAAAGAACATTCCGAACCTCTCCTAAATCCTGGTCCAGAGCCTGGGCGCCCAGCGCCGGATCAAGGCCCCAACCAGAAGGCCCAGCACTAGAGCGGCACCTAAGAGCTCTGCGGGGATCAACCACAGGGACTCGCTCCGCACATTGGCATAGATCAGCGCGCCCAGCCCAAAGGCCAGCCCCATACCTATAAACATACCCACCAAAGCATTGAGGTTGGACTTCACGGCCTTGATGGGATTCACCCAATCCAGCATTGGCTTGCGCAGATCAAAGAGCACCAAAAAACCGGCCAGGGCAGTAGCCAAAAGGATGCCCAGCACAGAGCCTAACACCACTTCCCAGACGGCCCAGCCCATGATGAAGGCTATGGGAACCACGCCCAGCAGGCAGCCAATGGTGTTCACAACCTGGGCTCCCAAGACCTTGGCCGCGATGATCTCCTCTATACTCAAGGGCAGGCTGCGGATGATCCATAGGTGCTTACCCTCTCGCGAAAACGTGGTGGCGGGGATCATGGACATGCCGGTCATGAACATGTAATAGAGAGCTATGCCGCCTACAACCACGAAAGAGGGAAGCCGGTCTAGGGCCAGCAGCTCAAAGGGGTTGTTCTGCATACTCTGGCCAAACAAGGGCAAAAGGGCCATGGCGGGCACCAGTACATACCCCACTAAACCATTTAGGGCAAAGCCAGGATGGCGTACAAAGAGTTTCCGCTCCAAGCTGGCCAGGGTAGCAAGGGGTGAGCGGCTGCGCTCATCTAGGCGCACCTGGCGCGCCCGCCCACTGCCCCTGGTCCCTTCCATACCGGCTAGCACACTCTGGAGGAACACCCTCTCCCCTAGCAGGAACAACACGAAGAGAGCCAGGGCACTGGCAGCAGCCAAATAGGCCAAATTGAGCCAGCCCCGCCAGGTGTGGGCGTAGGCCATGGCCTGGGCAGCCCAAACGCTGGGTGGAAAAATGCGGCCCGCGGCCTTGATGATCCCATCAGCCCGGCTCAGGAGCTGCTCCATGACCAAGTCTGGATCGCCCGAACCCAAGCTGTTCTGCAGCCAGAACTGAAAACCAACCATGACAACCAG
>FIZK01000036.1:0-7206 GCA_900018335.1 uncultured Clostridia bacterium
TCCTGCTTGCTCACGGCGTACACATCGAACTCCTGTCCGTCTTTAGTGTACAGCACGCTGCCGTTCACCAGCCGCAGGGGCCTGTTGATCCAGGCATAGAGCGTCTTCATGAGCGTACTCTTGCCGCAGCCGCTTTCACCGGCGATGCCGTAAATCTCGTTCCTGCGGATCTGCAGGTCTACGCCATCCACCGCCCGGACAACCTTCTGACCGCCCGGCACGTCCAGCACATAGTGGGCCTTGAGGTTTTCCGTCCTGAGAACTACGTCCTTCTGCTTCACTTCATTCTCCCCCCACTCTCTGCACACGGGTGCGAGGGTCTAGGTATTCGCTGATGCTGATAGACAACCAGTAAAGGGCGATGAACAAGAGAACAGAGAGCACAACTGGAGTGAGGATCCAGTTCCAGCGCCTCATGAGGATGGCCTGGTAATTGAGGGCCCATTTCAGGTTCGTGCCCAGAGTGGGAATGTCCATATTGGTCAGACCGATGATGGAAAGGGTCATTTCCATACCGATGGCCCAGGACATGTTGTTGATCAAAGTGGAAAAGGCCAACGGGGTAATGTAGGGCATGTACTCTTTAAAGACAAGCTCCAGGGTGGGCGTCCCAGAAAGGACGGCTGTTTTGGTAAACTCCCGCTCCCTCAGGCTCAGCACCTGCGCCCTGAGCACGCGGGCATCCCACGCCCAGCCGAAAACAGCCAGCAGCAGGCCCGTGTTGAAGATGTTCATCTTGTCCCGGATCAGCATGGCCAGCATAACCAAAATCAAAAAGAGGGGAATGACCAGAAAGCCATCGCTGATGAACATCAAAACCCTGTCCGTCCTGCCGCCCTGATAGCCGGCGACCAGGCCCACCGCCACGGCGATGATCCTGGAGATCAAGCCCGCAACAACGGAGATGATCAGCGAGTTGCGGATGGCGAACGTGGCCTGCCAGAAAATGTCCTGCCCGCGGGAGTCAGTTCCCAGAATATACTCGTTGGACGGCTTCAGATCCCGCGGAGCATAGTACCAGATGGTGGGATCATACGGCGAAAAGAACGACGCAATGGCCAAGCCCACCAAAAACAGCAGAACGATGAACGCAACAGTAAACCGATAGTCTCTAAATAAGTCCTTTAAAGTGCTCCCTATTGCCATGACCATTTCCTTTCTCAGCCTAGATCACTTGTACCTGATTCTCGGGTCAAACAGCGGATAGATCAAATCCACAATCAGCACCAACGTTGTAATTGCCACAATGGACATGGAGATGATGCCCATAATCAAGTTGTAGTCCCCCGTTGTGATGGCCGAATACAGCAGATGGCCGATGCCGGGGTAAGAAAAGGCGATTTCCGTGATGAGAGCCCCGCTGAGAATCTGACCCAGGGACAGAGCCAAGTTGGTTACCTGGGGCAGCATGGCATTGCGGATGATATACCGGAACATGATCCGGCTCTCTTTAATGCCGCCCAACTGCGCGTACTGCACGAAATCCTCCGCCTTAATGTTCTGCACGATGAGCTTAGAAGTCTGAAACCAGGAAGCACCGCCCAGCATCACCATGGATAGAGCGGGCAGAAAGGCATGCCGCAACACGTCTTTGATGTAGACCCAAGTAAACGAGGGCAGGGCGCCTATGGTGGCACCTCCGGCAATAGGGAACAATCGGTAGACATACCCGAACAGGATCAAAAGCCCTAGAGCCACCACGTAGTACGGAATGGGCCTGATAAACATGGCCAAAAAATCAAGGATCTTGGACCAGCCGCGGTTATGGGCATAGCCCGCCATTCCCCCCACGATGTTTCCGAATAACCAGGAAAGGACCGTGGTGGTTAACAGCAGACCCACCGTCCAGGGCAGAGCTTGTTTGATTAGATCCATGACAGGAGCGGGGAACTGAAAGAAAGATACGCCGAAATCGCCTTTGGATAGCCGCACCCAGAAGTCCTTATACTGTTCCAGCCAGGAGCCGGACAGCCCGTACATCTCCGTGAGGGCATCCACCATGGCTTGGATGTGATTCGGGTCCAGATAGGTGCCCCGGGATCTGATTTCGGCGATAGTCCTTTCTACGGGGTTGGTGGGTGCCAGCCGCGGAATGAAAAACACGATGGTGATTCCGAGGAAGATCACTAAAAAGTACTGCAGTAAACGAGGAATGAGGTAATTTCGCAGGAACATCGTTTTCCTCCTTAAATCCGCCGCCCGGGGACTATGCGTCTGAAAATATTGATACAGATTGTGATTCAACCAACGATCCGTCGTCCATAGTATCATTACGATAAATCTTGAGGTAATCCTCCCATTCCTTCGATTTGCTTGCTTTTCTTCCCCGTTTTTTAATTATCCAGAGGGGGACTCTAACCCCGTTTTTTCATTTTTTTCACGAAGATTAGCCCGCAGATAAGAAATGGGCTTGCCCCCATGGCAAGCCCGCAACAGTCAATGAACGAGTACTCAATCGAGCCTGATATAGATATAAAGCGTCACCGGTGCATTTTGTACGCTGGCCCGCAGCTCACCCCGGCCTTCGTGGGGCGGCAGCCAGCGGCCCATGGTCGCCCGCGTTCCCTCCAAAAGGGTGTGGATTTCGCCAGGAGCTGAGTACACCAGGGACACATCTCCACTGCCCGCCGCGAAAGCGGATACCATGCGGCCAGGGCCACCGGGCACCGTGGCGAGCAGCTCGTCCCGCCCTACACTCAGCTCGCCTTCGTAAACCAGCTCATATCCCTCTTCCTGGTAGGACTGCGCCGTAAAGGTACCGGCGCTGAGTTCCTCCAGCAGCTGCAGAAACCATAAATCCTCCGGCTCCGCCGCCCCGCTGTCTATATACACCGTCAAGCTGCCGGCACTGCCTGGTGAGACTTCCAGAGCGTAATTCCCTTCCCGGAGTGTAAACCCCGTAAAGTAGCCCAACGGCTGGGTGCGGGTTCCCTGAAACATGACCATGGAATCACTGCCGCTAAAGGCAAAGGGTTTGCCCTGCAGATCGACCAAACGCAGGGTGATTTCCGACTGGGCATCCACACTGTAAACGAAGTCGTATCTGGTGGGCTCCTGAACTTGGAAGGTGTAGAAAGCGTTTGCACCTGGCCCGATCTCCGCCAGATCCACATCAAGCCGCGTGTGGTAGGTGAGGGCTGGACCGTCGGGGCTCTGCCAGCTGATAGCGTTGCGGAAGGCGACTGCACCCACCGCCACGAGCAGCACCGTGGTGAAAACCCGGCCCCACAGCATCTGCCGGCGCTCTTGGGGCGCGCCGCGCAGCACCTGAATCACCTGTCGGCAAGCTTCCCTCGCCCTGCCCACCTTGAGCAAAAGGACAAGGGCGGCGACAAACAGAGACAGGAATGCGCCGGCAGTGGCGAAGGGATTGGCCCCGGAATGGAGGAGGAACTTCGCAACATCCTCGCTGGGCTGAACGGCTCCCAGGCCGTAGGAGAGGGCAACGACAGCGGAGACCAGCATGCTGGGCAGGAGGCCCGCCAGAAACAGCAGCGATGCTCCTTGAACCAAGGTGCTCCGGGCCCGGCGCAGAACCAGGGCCAGGGGCAGGATAAGCACTAAGGGCAGCGCCGAGCCCCCTAGGCTGATCAGGGCCTTCTGCATGGGGTCACTCACTCCCGTATAGCTGATGTGGGGTGAGTGTTTCAGAAAATTCACCTGGAATTCTGTAACCGTTCCTCCGCAGAGGAACACCGTAAGGGCATGGCTCCCTTCGTGCACCAGCGCATGGAGGAATACCACCCCCAAGGCAACTGCCGCCGAAGCCACTAGCCGAGCTGCTGTTTTACTCATCGATTACCCCGTCCTCCCCTATCACAGCCTCCACCACTTCGTAAAACCAGCTGTACATATGCTGCGGCTGCAACGCCAGCAGTTTCTCAGGATCCAGGACCACTACCCCATCTATGAGCTCAACAACGCCATGGAACGGCTGGGAGCTGAGCAGCCCCACGGCGTCCTCCCCTGCCCACTCCTGCACGGGCAGGCTGCCCTTTTCCACCAAGACCTTCAGTTTGTCGTAGAAGTATTTCTGCATCATGCTAACCTTGGTTCCCGTCTTCTCGCGCAGCCTAGCATCGATGGCGCGCCACAGCCGGTCTATGGCCTGCTGCCTGGCCGCAAGGCTCCCCAGATCGAAATGCCCAGTGGAAAAGGCTTCTCTCAGCCCCTCTTCCCACCTCTCCGGCTTCCAGTCCAGGGTCCTGCTCATGTGCACTAGCCACTTCTCGTGGGGCACATATTCCCCATTGGCGATGAACAAAGCGCTGAGCAGCGGTTTTATGGCGTTGTTCAGCACGAAGTGGCCCTGGGCTGGATCCTCTCTATGGATCCAAATATCACCTGCCAGCCGGTAGTTCCACCAGGCCTCAAAGAGGAAGCCCTCTGCTAGGGACACGTCAACTGGCTGAGACAGCTTTACCGCCAAGAGCCGCGAGCTTCTCTTGGGGGTCGTAGACGATCTGGGCATAGGACAGATCCCACAGGGCCACCATGGGATATTCCCTGGCTAGAGCTGCCTCGTAATCCTCCAGCTTGATGTCGTACAGGTAGCCATCGATCACGGCTACACCTATGGGAAGCGGAGTCTTTTCATGCTGGTACTTTGCGTACTGCTTGGGGGTGAGAAAGATGGTGAGGTCGATTTCCGAGAGATGATCGGCATAGCCCCGGGACAGTCCACCGCAGAGCAAATTGCCAACGACTCCTTCGAAGGCCAGGAACCGGTCCAGGTTTCTACGCAGTTGGCCCGCCAGCTCCCCAAGCCTGTTCTGGCTTCTCAAATTGACAAAAGGCCTGGTCATGGCCCACCTCCACTATCTACAGCCGCTCTGTGCCGCGGTACACATACTTGCACACGCGGCACGATTGCCCCGCGTAATGGTCAGTTCCAGAGAACACCAGCTCAAAACCGCACTTCTCCAGCACCCGCCGGGATGCGCCATTGTCGCTGCGGCAGATCCCCCATATCTCCTCAATGTTGAGCTTGGCCATGATTACCGGCAGAAACGCCGTCAGCGCTTCTGTAGCATAGCCCCTGCCGGTATGCTGCGAGGCGATGTGATACCCCACTTCCCACTCGCTGCCCATATGCACTGCCTGCACATAGCCTATACACTCGCCGCTGGTGAGCAGTACCGGGTAGACGAAGGGGCCCTCCAGGCCCTTGTAACACCTCATGAGAAAGCGGATAACCTCCCGCGCCTCCTGTTCGCTGGCGAAAACCTCATCCGGCACGAAAGTGCGGGTATCTTCGTCTAGGGAGTTCAAGTAAACGCTTTCAGCCATCTCCTCTTGGAAAGTGGTGATGATCAGCCTGTTGGTGGTGATCATGATGTCTTCCATGGTACACCTCCGTCCAAAACTCCCTACCATCAATTCTGAGGAAAAAAGCCAAACCCTGCCAACTCGGCAGGGAAGGAAAGAATTATCCTGAATACAGAAATACCATCATTTGGGAGGGGGATAACCATGAGATTCCACCAACCGCCGGCCATCTATGCGGGCAGCCTGCAGCTAAAAACTACAGACCTTGCAAGGTCAGTGCATTTCTACCGAGATGTGGTGGGCTTTCAGATCCTGGAGCAAGGCAGCAACGGGGCTAAGCTTTCAGCAGACAGAAAAACGCCGATCCTGTCGCTGATCCAGCCTGTTGATGTCATGCCCAGACCGTCGGAAACTACCGGCCTGTACCACTTCGCCCTGCTCCTGCCTGACCGCTCGGCTCTGGCCCGCTTCGTTACCCACCTGGCCAACCAGGGCATCAGGTTTGGCGCTTCGCACCACCTGGTGAGCGAGGCCATCTACTTCTCCGATCCAGATGGTAACGGCATTGAAGTGTACGCAGATACCGTTCCTGCCACCTGGAACTGGCGGGAAAGCGGGGTGGCCATGGATACCATACCCCTTGACTTCGACGATCTGCTCCAAGCGGCGGGTCCAGACAAGCAGGTGTGGAAGGGGCTTCCCCAGTCCACCATTCTGGGCCACATCCACCTACAAGTGTCCCATCTTCCAGTGGCCGAGGCCTTCTACACCGCGGGGTTGGGCTTTGAGGTCGTGGCTCGCTACAGAGGAAGCGCCCTGTTCCTCTCATCGGCCAAGTACCATCACCACATCGCCCTGAACACCTGGAACGGCGTGGGCGCACCGCGACCGCCCAAAAACAGTGCGGGGCTTGACTACTTCACCATCGTTTTCCCCGATGGGCAGAGGCTGGAGGAAGCCGCGGGCCGGCTGGGCACCCTGGGGGCGCCCGTTACTAAGGAAGGATCCCTGTTCATGACGGAAGACCCTGCCGGGAATGCCATCCTGCTCACCGCGGGCGGCTGAACCCAACAGCTCAAAAGCGCCGGCTCAGACCGCCTACAACTCCAGCAGCCTGGCTGTGAGATCCTGCAAAACAGGCAGCACATCCCGCTCAAACCACGGGTTCCGCATGAGCCAGGCAGTGTTGCGCGGCGAAGGATGCACCAGTGGCAGATACTTAGGCAGATACTCCTGGAAATGCATCACCGTCTCCGTGAGGGTGCCCTTGCGGCGCCCCCCTAAGTAGTAGGCCTGGGAGTAGGAGCCCACGAGGATTGTGGTTTCAACATGGGGCATGGCCGCCAAAAGGCGCGGATGCCACTTCTCAGCGAAGCCCCGGCGCGGCGGCAAATCCCCAGATTTGCCCTTGCCGGGGAAGTAGAAATCCATGGGCAGTTGTGCCAGGTACTTGGAGCCGTAGAACTGCTCCCGGGTTACGCCCATCCATTCCCGCAGGCGGTCGCCGCTGGGATCGTTCCAAAACAGGCGCGTTTCCTGCGCCCGGCGCCCTGGAGCTTGGCCCACAATAACAAGGCGGGCATCCTCACAGGCCCTAAACAAAGGCTGGATGCCCCGCTGCGTATACTCCTCATCCATGGGATCGGCAGCAATTTCCCGGCTGATCCGCTGGAAAACGTCCACACGTTCCACCCCTTCCTAGAGGGGATACACATACATGACATCATCAGGGTTTTCCCTAATACCCCCCGTCTTCTGGTACAGCCTGTTGGCGGCGGGGTTGTTTTCGTTGGTGAGCACGAAGATTTCAGAGCAATTGCGATGGGCGGCGAGCCGTTTCAGCTCTTCGATCAGGGCCGCGCCTACCCCGCGCCCCTGAAACTTGGGAAAAACGTCAATGGAATACAGAAACATTTTTGGCCGCAGGGCATGCGGAGC
>FIZK01000036.1:7273-18198 GCA_900018335.1 uncultured Clostridia bacterium
CTGCATCCAGCTCATGGATTCGCTCTATGCTCACAGCCAACCCTCCCCACAGCATCTGTTTGTGCAGATGGCACTAAATCTGGAACTTGCGGCTCAGCTCCTGCAGCCTGTCAGCCATCTGGGTAAGGGTTTGGGCAATCTCCGCAATCTGGTCCATGGCCGCGAACTGCTCCTCGGCTGCGGCCCCAATTTCCATGCTGGCGTTGTTGAGCTGCACGATGCTCTTGGAGGCCTGTTCCACTAAGCCTGTCACCCGGGATACCGTCTCCACGATCTTCTCCAGAGCTTCACCGCTCTTAAGCACCCGCTGGCTGGTTTCCTCCGCCTGCTGGGAGCTTTGGGACATGCCGGTCACAGCATCCTGCGTCTCCTGCTGGATAGCCTGGATCAGCTGGCTGATCTCTTTCGCGGCCCGCGCAGACTGTTCCGCCAGGGTGCGCACTTCCTCGGCCACCACGGCAAAGCCCCGTCCTTCCTCACCTGCCCGTGCCGCCTCGATGGCTGCGTTCAAGGCCAGTAGATTGGTCTGATCCGCCAAACCACTGATCACGTCCACAATCCGTCCGATTTCCCCGGAACGCTGGGCCAAGGCCTGGATGAAGTCGGTAAGGCGAGCCATGGTTCCCCTGAGCTCTTCCGCCCCGTGTACGGCTTCGTCCACCACGGCGCTGCCCTCACGGGCTGCCCCTACAATATCGTCTACCGCGGCAGTGATGTTCTCCATGGCCGTGGCCGCAGCCGCGAAATCATCCGCGGTCTCAGTTACGTGCCCCATGGATGCCCGGGCTTGGGAAGTAGACGAGGCCAGCTGCTGGCTGGCAGAACTCATCTCATTCACCGCCCCGGAGATGGAACCCATCATCTCCTTGAGGAAGGAAGCCATACCACGGAAGGCGGCAACCAGACTGCCCACCTCATCCCGGCTGCCCACGGCTGGCAGATCCACGGTGAGATCCCCCGCAGCAATGGCATCCGCAGCCCTGCCCACAGATTGCAGAGGGGCAAGGATTCGGCGCACCGTGTACAGCAGCAGGGCGATAAAGACCACCGAGCCCCAAACTAGCCCGATCACCACCTGCAAGCTCTGGCGCCTGATCATGCTCTGGTATGGGGCGGTATTCTGATAGACCGCTACCACTGCCAGTTCTTCACCATCATAGCTCACCACGGGCAGGAAAGAGTGGGCCCAATCACCGATGCGCGCAGATGCCGCAGCATCAGGCGTCAACTGCTGCAGCTCCCGAGATCCCTTTACTCCGGGGGTTGCCGTTAACTCCACATAACCGCCATCGCCGGGCACAAATACCGCCAGCTCCACTCCCACTGCTGCATGGATCTCCTTGAGAAGCTGTTCGGTAAAGGGGATATTGGTCTCCACAGTACCCACTACCCGGCCGCCCTGCTTAATCGGTGCCCAGCCCCGCATGCCCATACCGAAGGGGCCGCGGTCAAAGCCCGAGATGGCGCGGCCTTCTTGCCCGGCATCCAGGATCCCTCCCCTGCTCTGCACATCGCCGTACAGGCTTGGATTCTGCCCGCGCACCAGGGAGGTATCGTAGGGAGCCCGCACATGCAGCACATCTACGCCCAAGGCGGCATGGACCTCTTCATAAACCGCTACCACCAAATCCACAACCGACGTGCGGTCCTGGCTGGCTGCCGCGGCCACGATCTCGGGCATGCCCGCCACGGTAAGGGAAACCCCCAGAGCCTGTTCGGCCTTGCCCTGAAGCTTGCCCTCCACCACCCTTTCCGCTGCCGCCAGGCTGTCTGCCACCATAGACTCAAGCAAGCGGCGCTGATTGGTGAGGACAAACGTGCCCACTAAAGCAACCGACAAAACCAGAGCGACAATGATCACCGTAAACAACTTCGTCCTCAAACCTATTCCAGCCGCAGCCTCACGGATGCCCTTCACGATCCTCACTCCCATTTCCCAATGCTGTCAATTGGGAATGATATTCGTTATCGCCCGCCACAATCCTTCTGGACGCGGCGTCTTTTCATGCGAAAGCCGGCTGCCTCCCGGGGGGTGCTTAACGGGCTGCAGCTGTGTTCCGCCGATGCTCTCCTGTGATGGAAAACTCCACCCATTCCGCGATGTTCTCTGCATGATCGCCAATGCGCTCGAAGTATTTGGCCACCAGGAGAAAATCCATGGCCTGGCTGCTACTGCTGGCGTCCTCAACAATGAGCGTCAGCAGGTCATCCTTCACGTTGTAAAACAAATTGTCCACGATGTCGTCGCCATCGATCACTTCCTGCACCTTTTCCAGGTCTCCCTGGACAAAGGCGTCCACAGCATCGGTGACCATCCGCGCCGTTTGCTGGGCCATCATGGAGATGTGGTCCAGTTTTTTGGTGAAGGGGCTGTCCGCCAGAGAGAGGACAATCTCGGAGATGTCTGCCGACTGATCGCCGATCCGCTCCATGTCCGTAATCATCTTCAGAGCAGCGGAAACGCTCCTCAGCTCGGCGTCCTCCGGATGCCGCTGCGCCACAATCTTCAGGCAGAGCGCTTCGATTTCTTTCTCCTTACGATCGATTTCATCATCAAAAGCAATCACATCCCGAGCCTGCTGCCTGTCCTGCTCAACCAAAGCCCTGACCGTCCGGAGAATAGCCTCTTCCACATAGGAACCCATTAAGATCAGTTCGTCGTGCAGCTCCTCCAGCGGATCGTCATAGCGCTTGCGCATTACCCATACCTCCCTTTGGCATGATCCTCGGTGCGGTTTCCCCTTTATTCGACAACTTTTGACCAGATCATTCTAAACTTCCGTCAGTTTTCTCCAAGGCCTCCTGGTAGCTTTCCCTAAAGAGCCTAAACCAGATCAGAAAGTCCTGCGTGTGCAGGCTGTCCTTGAGGAAAACGAAGTTCAACTCAGAACGGGCAGCCAAACCTGGCACAACCAACTTCTTCAGTTCACCGGCCGCCAGCTCCTTCTGCACGGCAGCTTGATACAGAAACGTAATGCCCAAGCCGGTTTTCACCAGCTGTTTGATGGCCTCCATGTTGCCGATTTCAGTGACCTGGGGAAAACTGGCGATGGACAGGTTCCGGCCGTGGAGCAGATGCTCCAGAATCTCCCTGGTGCCTGATCCCCTCTCCCGAACAATCAGCCTTGTGGCAAGCAGCTCCTCCAGCTCCACAGACCCCTGGGCCAGGGGTGAATCCGGGGAGCAGACGCCGATGAAGGGTTCCAGGGCGAACAGCTCTGAGTGATAGGCTGACTTGTCAAAGAGGCCCTCGATGAGCGCGAACTGAATGCTTCCCTGCTCCAGTTTGTCCAGGAGCCGCTCCGTGTTTTCCACCAGCATGGAAAGGGAGGCCGTGGGGTAGGCGCGCAGCAGGCGTCCTAAGACCTCGGGCATGATGTACTGACCTATACTCAATGTGGCGCCAAACCGCAGCTGGAGGCGTGACGACTGTTCCTGCCTGAGCTGCTCGGCCAAAAGATCGCTGTCGGAGGAGATTCTGGAGGCAAACCTGTAAAGCAGCCGTCCCTCTGGGGTCGGGGTCAGGGTTTTGTTGGCGTAGGTGAACAAACGGCAGCCATAGTGCGCTTCCAAAGCCTTGATGTGCTGGCTCACTGCCGGCTGGGTGAGATTCAGCTCCTGGGCCGCTTTGGTATAGCTGCCGATTCTGTACACGGCGAGGAATGTCTCGTGACGATAATCCAGCATAGCAACCACCTATAAGTTGAGTTAATGGGTATATAAGTTTCCATAATTTGATTTTATATCCGTTCTTACCTATAATCAAGGTAGTTTGCCCAATTCACTTGGAAAGGATATTACTATGCTTGAAACACTCAAACGCCGCAGTCCTGGACTACTGCTCACACTTCTGCTCGCGCTTGTTTCCATCTGGCTGAGCAGCCAGATTCCCGGAGACATCCTGGGCACCAGCATCCTCGCGCTGATCCTGGGCATGCTCTGTCATCCCCTCCTGAAGAAACTGCCGCAGGCTTCTGCGGGTGTAGATTTTGCCTCGCGCACGGTGCTTAGACTGGGAATCATCCTCATGGGTATCTCTCTGAGCTTTTCCCAGGTGCTCATGGTGGGCCGATATGCGCTGCTGCTCATGATGTGCACCCTGACAACCGCCTTTGGCGGCGGCTATCTCCTGGGCCGCTTGTTTAAGGTGAACTGGAAGCTTTCCAGCCTGCTCTCGGCCAGTACCGCCATTTGCGGTGGGACGGCCGTGGCCACCTTGGGTCCCGTAATTGAGGCGGAGGACACTCACATTGCCTATGCCATCTCCGCCACCTTTTTGTTTGACCTGCTCACGGTGATTCTCTTCCCCTGGTTCGGCAGGCTGCTGGGCTTACCGGACATGAGCTATGGGCTGTGGGTTGGCACAGCCGTCAATGACACATCTTCGGTGGTGGCCGCCGGCTACGGCTTTTCCGACGCGGCTGGAAGCTTCGCGGTGATCGTCAAGCTCACCCGCACTCTGTTCATTGTCCCCATCGTACTGGTCTTTTCCTTCATCCATGCCAGGATGAAGCTCCGTTCAGCGGGCGGCACAGAAAGCGAAGCAAAGGTGAACATCGCCTCCATCTTCCCCTGGTTCGTCCTGCCGTTTATAGCCATGGTGGCGCTGAAGAGCACTGGTCTGCTGCCTGAACCTGCCGTAGCGGGGATCTCTTCCCTCTCCAAGCTGTTTATGCTCATGGCCATGGGGGCCATCGGCCTCAAAACCAGCTTCCAAGAGGTGAAGGGCGTGGGCTGGAAGCCCATGTTCCTGGGGGTGGCCATCGATAGCTCAGTAGTGGTTGTAGCCTTAGCCATGCAGGCAGTCCTGCAGCGCCTCTTCTAGCCAACGCACAGAAACAGCCCCGGCCAATGCCGGGGCTCGCTGAACAAGACTGGGGCCCTCATTCCTTCTTCTCCTCTCCATCCCACAGCCCTCCGGTGCCACAACCAGTTTATCCTCCACATCATCCTCGCGGTGGATCACAGCGATCACCAAACCCCTAAAGATATCCAGCGGACGGTCTACACCTAGGACGTAGGCATCAAGGTCTTCCCCGTCCGGCGCGGGTTCCCCGGCCAAAAGGCCCTAATTCACTGGGTAGTAGATGTGGGAATGCTGTGGATGGGCCTGGCATTTTTGGGATCAAGCCCGTTGGTCACCTCGTCGAGAAAGAGCACCCGCGGGCTGTTGAGCATGGCTCGAACGAAATTGAGGCGCACTTTCATCCCTTTGGAGAACTCGCCCACCTTTACGTTGCGGTATTCCCAGAGGCCCACCCGTTCCATGAGCTCCTGGATATGGGCGGTCTTTTTGTAGAAACCGGCAAAGAACTCCATGTTCTCCAGGGCCGTCAGTTTCGTGAAATGCACGGGCATCTCAAAGCCGACCCCGATTTCTTCATAAAAGGAGTGGCCCATGGCCTTAAGATCCTGTCCGAAATACCTGATGCTGCCCTGGTAGTCCTCCAGGAGTTTCACCAAGATCTTCTGAGTAGTGGACTTTCCGGCCCCCGATGGGCCCAACAGCCCGAAGATCTCGCCCTCGCGCACATCGAAGGTTACACCTTTGATGGTGTCACCCACGGAAGATGGATACTTGAAGCGCAGGTCTTGCACGTCAAACGCAGTTCCCATCAACTCTCCCCCTTGCTTATTCCGTACTGAATCAGGTCCACGACCTGATAGGCTGTTTGCAGAAGATGTTCAGGTTCTCCGTTGGAAATCAGTTTGTGGATGTTGGCGAACATGATCTCGACAATTCTGACCACAAACTCAGGAGGAAAACGGCTGTTAACCTGGCCTGACTGCACTGCCTGGTAGACCCAGGCGTTGAAGGCCTGGTAGTAATCAACCCCAAAAAAACTGTACAAGCGGCTGCGGAAGTCATCGGATTCCTCCATGAGCCTGTTGGAAAGGTGGTGCAGACGCTCGTCCACCAGCATGAATTCGGCGGTGGCCCTCATCAGCGCCTTGAGTGTGCCGAAAAAATCATTGGTGTCCAGTTGCCTCTCCATCAGGGGATAGAAGAAGGACAACTTCTTCTGGGCAATGATATCGATCATGGCCAGATAGAGCCCGAATTTGTCGCCGAAGTGATGATAGAAACTTCCTTTGCTCATACCTGCTTTGCGCAGAATGTCATTGAGTGATGCGTCTTCGTACCTCTTAAGGGCGAATTCATCCACAGCTGCCTCCTTGAGTTCAGGATAGCGCAGCAGGGGATTGCCTTCGCCGATCAGTGCCTGGTAGTTGAACTCTCGTTTCCTCATGTGCACCCCCCTCGTAGTTGGCTGAACTTCACTGATTAAGCGCCTGGGTTTCCACCCTAGAGCCCGGCGGGAAGTCATTAGACCATGTGGTCTAAACCATCTGGTCTAATCGTAGCATAGATCCTGTGGAATTGTCAATGCGCTGTTTGCTCCCAAAGGGAGTCGACTCAGGGCGGGCAGGTGACAGTCTGGCCATCTGCTCCCTGCCAGACAGGCAAGGAAAGGCCGTAAAATTAGCGGAAGGCACCAGTCTGCTTGGTGCCTTCCCCTTTTTTTCTCTAATGGGCCTTTGTCAATGCGGTGCCCTGCAAATCCCCTTGTCAGTGTTCCGCTTCCTCGTTACCCAAATTCTCTACGATAGCCTCATAGGTGCGTTCCATGTGGGCCCGCATGGCTTCTGCGGCCAGCTCTGGATCGCCTGCCTTGATGGCGTACAGAATCTGGCCGTGATCGTGGATTCCCCGTTCTATGGCGTCGGGATAGTCCACGATGCGCAGCTGCTGAGACAAGAGGAAAACCTCGATGGCCTCATAGATCTTGGCAATGACCTTGTTCTGTGCCGCCACAGCAATCTGCTTGTGGAAGCGGTGATCGAAGTGGGCAAACTGCCAGCGATCTTCGCCCAGCTCTTCCATTGTCCTCAGTAGGCTTTCCAACTCAAGCAGCATCTCCGGCGCAGCCCTTTCCGCGGCCAGCCGTGCTGTTTGGACTTCCACCATGGTCCGGGCTTCCATGATCGCCAGAACATCGTCTCGTTCGCAAACCAATCTGGGCATCAGAGGATTGAGGTAATCCTCTGGCTCGGGATACCAGACGAAATTGCCTTCGCCATGGCGAATCTGCACCAACCCCATGCAGCTCAAGGAGCGCAGGGCCTCCCGGAGCGTGGAGCGGCTTACTCCCAACTGTTTCGCCAACTCCACTTCCCCCGGCAGCCTTTCACCCTTTTCCCAGTGTCCATTGACTATGAGCCGCTGCAGTTCCTCAGCGGCCTCCTGCCAAGCCTGCTTCCTCTCAATTCTGTTAATCGTCATGTCTATCACCCCAAGTCCATCCAGTCAACTACGTGTGCAGAGAGCAGGGCATTTTATTATGATCCGCCAAAGACCGCCAAAACCCTGCCTGTCTGCTTAAGAAATTTGCGGGCGTGAGCTGCAACGGACTTGATCTTGAGCGTACAGATGACACTTAACCAGCCGCTCATCAACGGAGTGGTATTCCGGCTCCTGCTCATAGCAGATCTCATGGACTTTCGGGCACCTGCCGGCAAACTTACACCCTTTCCTGGTATACTCCCGCGTCTCCAGGTCACTGAGGGCAATGTCCTCGGTCCACCTGGCCTTGGGGTCAGGAGCGGGCACGGAGCTTTCCAAGAGCTGGGTATAGGGGTGCAGCGGGTTGTCCAGCACCTTCTTCACCGACCCCAGCTCCACAAACTGGCCCCTGAGCATAATGGCAATGCGATCGCTGATGTAGTAGGCGGTGGCCAGGTCATGGGTGATATATATGATGCTGACCTGCTCCTCTTCCTTCAGCGTCTTGAACAGGTTCACAACGGACATGCGCAGCGAGGCATCGATCATTGATACGGGCTCATCGGCAATGAGCAGTGAGGGGCTGGTAATCAAGGCCCTGGCAATTGATGCCCTCTGCAGCTGGCCGCCGGACATTTCGCTGGGGTATTTATCCTTGATCTCAGCGAAACTGAGCCCAACCAGCTCCAAAGACTTGTCGGTGAGGGGATAGGATCCGTGTCCGGATCCGGTGAAGTTCCTCTCCGTCTCGAAAAAGTAACTCTGGACCTTTTTCAGGGGATTAAACGTCTCGAAAGGGTTCTGGAAGATGGGTTGGACATCTTTCATGAACTCCTTCCTGCCTTTCAGGTTGGCAACTGCCCTGCCTCTATAGAGGATTCCACCGGCAGTGGGCTCCTCGAAACCGAGGATCAGTTTGGCCACGGTGGACTTGCCGCTGCCGCTCTCCCCGGCCAGAGTAAAGATCTCCGGCTGATTCAGCTCCAGGGCAAACGAAACGCGGCTTACGGCTTCAATGGTGGATTTGACAAACCCCTGCCCCTTGGTGAAAACCTTGGTCAGATTGTTGACTTCCAGCAGCTTACCGTTCTTCATTTGCTACCCTCCTCCAGGAAACACGCCACCCGGTGGCCGTTACCCATCTCTATCAAGTCAGGTGACTCTGTGCGGCAGCGCTCCATAACATAGGGACAGCGGGGATGGAACCTGCACCCCGAGGGAGGGTTAACCAAAGACGGCGGCGCCCCAGGTGCACTGGAGCGAGGTGAGCTGTCTCCCAGCTTCGGCAGGGAGTTCAGGAGCATGATGGTGTAAGGATGTTTGGGCGTACTGAAGATCCGATCCACCTCTCCCTCCTCCACGATCTTCCCAGCGTACATCACCGCCAAGCGATCGCAGAGATTGGCGTGGATGGACAGGTCATGGGTCACCAGGACCAGAGTGTTCTGCTGCTCTTCTTTGATCTTTTTGATCAGCTGAACCACACCCCGCTGTACCACCACATCCAAGGCCGTTGTGGGCTCATCTGCAAAGATGATATCGGGTTTGAGTATGGTAGATAGGGCGATGGTGATACGCTGCCGCATGCCCCCGGACAGCTGGTGGGGATAGGTGTGCATGACGGTCCAGTCCAGGCCCAGGGCATCCAGGTGTTTGCGGACCACATCCTCGAACTCCTGCTCACTCAAATCGAAGTGAGCGTAGAGGACGTCTTCGAAGGATTTCCGCACCCGCCGCACGGGGTTTAAGACGCTCATGGAGCCCTGGGGAACCAGGGATAACCGGGCACCGCGCAGCTTGCGCCTCTGCTTTTCATCATTGAGGGCCAGGATGTTCAGCCGCTCACCGTCGAAGTTGTACGTAACTCCCCCTTCAAGGATCTGCAGCGGCGGCTTGACCAGGCCGCTGATGGCTTTCAAAAGGGTTGACTTGCCGCAGCCCGACTCCCCGGCAATCCCGTAGATCTCGTCTTTTTCCACCTTAAAGGAGACGCCGTCCACGGCTTTCACGCTTGTGGTGCGGCCATACCTGTGGGTTATATAATACGCCTTTAGATCTTTAACTTCTAAAATGGCCATGTGCTCACCTCTTTCTAATCATCTGCAGCCTGGTTCTGGGATCGAGGTACTCGCTGATGCTGGTGGAAAGCATGTACAGGGCGAGCACCAGGACGATGCAGATGGTAACGGGCGTCAAGATCCAGTTCCACATTTCCAAAAAGATGGCCTGATACTGCAGGGCCCAGTAGATCATAGTACCGATGGTGGGTGTATTCAGGTTGGAAAGGCCCAGCATGGACAGGGTGACTTCCATGCCGATCACCCAGATCACGTTGTTGATGGTAGTGGCCATGACCAGGGGAACAATATAGGGCAGATGTTCTGAAAGCACAATCTTGAACGTGCTGAGGCCTGAATACACGGCGGTTTTAGTGAACTCCCGCTCCTTCAAACTGAGAATCTGGGAACGGAACAACCTGGCGTCCCAGGCCCAGCCAAACAGGCCGATGACAATCCCCAGCACCACCATGTTGAGTGAACTGCGGAGAATGGTGGCGATGAGGATCAGGATGGGAAAGAGCGGTATGATGATGAAGCTGTCCGTAACGACCATGACCACCCGATCGAACAGCCCGCCCTTGTACCCGCTCAATAGGCCCACCACGATGGCGATCACCCGGGAAATGGCCGCGGCGATCAAGCCCAACAGCAGAGAATTTCTGGTGGCCACCATGGCCTGCCAC
Source organism: uncultured Clostridia bacterium (assembly GCA_900018335.1). Lineage (GTDB taxonomy): Bacteria > Bacillota > Limnochordia > Darwinibacteriales > Darwinibacteriaceae > DTU010. The sequence continues at coordinate 17,302 of FIZK01000036.1, forward strand.
ATGATGTCCTGCCCGATGGAGTTGGTACCCAGGGGATGCTGGAGGCTGGGACGGAGATCCCTGGGCGCCGTGTTCCACGCCCGCATGTCGTAGGGCGCAAACCGGGAGGCAAAGGAGATGATCACAAAAAAGGCCAGTACCGTAAAGCCGAAGGCAAACCTCTTATCGTTTCTGTATAGCTCGCGGATGACTCCAAACACCTGTCTTACCCCCTTATTGGTACCTGACCCGCGGATCAAGTAATGGATAGATGAGGTCCACAATGAGCATGGCCGTGGAGACCCCCACGATGGAGAAAACGTTGATGCCCATGATCAGGTTGTAGTCTCCAGCTAGGATGGCGGAATAGAGCAGATAGCCCATCCCCGGATAGGCGAAGACGATTTCCGTGATCAGGGCGCCCCCGAAGATGAAGCCGAGATTGAGAGCAAAACCGGTGATCTGGGGGATGATGGCATTGCGCATAATATACATGAACACGATCTTCGCCTTGGGCAGACCCGAGGCTTCCGCATACACCACGTAATCCTCTTCCACGATATTGGAAGCCACGTTGCGCATCTGCAGAAACCAGCCGCCAATTTCGATGGTCACCATGGAAAGGATGGGCAAAAAGGCATGGCGCAGCAGGCTCATGATGAACCGCGCGTTAAAGCCCACCTTGGCGCCCATGCTGTAGCCTCCAGCCATGGGGAAAATGGGAACCAGGAAGGCAAACAAAATTAGGAGCACCAAGGCCACGATGTAATAGGGAATGGGCCTGACTCCCATGATCACAAGCTCAATCAGCTTGGCCAGCCGGGAACGGGGAAAGCTGACCCTGATGCCGCCCAGGATCGTGCCGATGATCCACGAGATGGACAAGGAAGCGAGCAGCAAGCCCACCGTCCACGGCAG
>FIZK01000036.1:18287-18898 GCA_900018335.1 uncultured Clostridia bacterium
CCCCCTTCGAGGCCGTAGAGCTGCTGCAGGGTTTCTCTGATCTCTTCGATGGCCGCCGGGTCCAAATACTGCCCCTGGGCCATCATTCTGCTCAGCTGATGTTCCACTGGGTTGGAAGGCAGCAGGCGGGGAATCACAAAGACCAAAGTCACCCCAATAAACACGACTGTGAAATACTGGATGAGACGCGGAATGTAGTACTTCTTCAGCAAGATGAACCCTCCACACTGGAAATATTCAAGGGTATTGCAAGAAGCCTCCCTGGGGAGGGAGGCTTCTCAGGGTCTTTACTGCCGTCCTGTTGGTTGGAGGAAAGGCAGGACGAACTTCAAGTTCGGCCAGTGATACCAGGGAACAGCATAGGGATTGTCGCCAGTGGGATAATTCGTCCAGTAGTAATTGTCAAGGCCCATGAAGCCTGGGAAGGACGCCACGGAAACCCCGGGCTGCCCGTCGATGAGCCTCTTGATTACCTCGATGGCCAGGTCGATGTTCTTGGGATCGCTGTAGTCTGCCTGCTCCATCTGGTCGATGAAGTAGTCGATCTCTTCGTTGACCCACCTGGTCTGGTGGCCCACAAGCTTCTCACCCAGCGGCTTCCAGTATTTGGA